>NZ_JAHACR010000059.1 GCF_018375725.1 Burkholderia sp.
AAGAGGATCTCGCGGAGACTCGACGCCGGCAGGAAGCAATGGAGCGGGAGGAGGCGGAGCGTACGGCGCGTGCGGCCCGCATGGCGGCGAACCGTGCGCGGAGCCAGTGGGAGCGCGCGAGCGAGCAGGGCGGCTCTGCGTACCTGGAACGCAAACAGATCACGGCCGAGGGTGTCCGGTTTGACGATGACGGCACGATGCTGGTGCCGATGTTCCAGTACGGCGACGAGCCAAGTCTCGTCGGCCTGCAGAAAATCACGCCGGACGGCGCGAAGCGGTTCAACAAAGGCATGGAGAAGAAGGGCGCGGCATATCTGCTCGGCGAGGTTGCGCCCGACGACAGGATCGTGATGGTCGCCGAAGGGTACGCGACGGGCCGATCGGTTCGTATGGCCCTGAGCGAAGCGCTCGCGCTTTCCGTTTGCTTCGATGCAGGTGGCATTTTGGCTGCCGTGAAGCATCTGCGGTCGGCGCATCCGGACGTACACATTCTGGTTTGCGCGGACGACGACTGGAAGATCGAGCAGCGTCTGCGAGATTGGCTTGCCGAGGAATTCGACTTCCGCGGCGAACTGGCATACGGCGCTGCACCGGTCAGGATCGAGGCGAAGAATACCTGGTACATGATCGCAGCGCAGACGCGCGTCGACGAGAACGGCGTTTCGTACATCGAGGCCACGTATGGCAACGATGTGATGCCGCAGCGCAGGAAACGATTCGAGAATACGGGCCTGAAACGTGCGCACGAAGCGGCAGCAGCCGTCGACGGTGTCAGCGTCGTGCATCCGGCGTTCGCGAATCGCGGGGAGCGGAAGCTGACCGACTTCAACGATCTGCATGTCGAAGAGGGGTTGCATGTCGTCAAGGCGCAGATCGAGACGGCGCTGCTGAACGTGCTCGCACCGCGAGAGACCGGGATCGATCGCCCGACACATCTCACCGTCGTCGAGCCGACTGTCGACCCGCTTTACGATCAGGCCGTCGAGCATGTGCATACATCGCGCAGTGCGGCACCGTCGAAGCTTCAGCGAGCGCTACAGATCGGCTACAACCGCGCCGCGTGTCTGATTGAGGCGATGGAGCGTGACGGGATCGTGTCTCCGTTGAGCGATAGCGGAACGCGCCGTGTGTTGCGTCCGGCGCCAACGTCCGCTGGCGCGATGGGTGGCGGATGCGATGCGGAAAACGGAGCGTACACGTGGGAGCAACGCTTGCGCCGCACCGAGCGAGGCGCACTGAAACCTGATCTCGACAAAGTGATCGACATTCTCGCCAACAGCGAGAGATGGGCCGGCGTGCTGGCATTTGAGCAGTTCTCGCAAAAGATCCGGAAGCTGAAAGCCCCGCCATTCGAGGGCGGTGAGGTGGGTGAGTGGGTCGAGCACGACGATGTATTGCTGACGGACTGGCTCGGCAGATCATGGTCGATAACGCCGCGCCGTGATGTGGTGTGCGATGCGATTGCGGCCGTCGCCCGACGCAACAGTTTTCACGTCGTGCTCGACTACCTGCGCGGGCTGACGCATGACGGCAAGCCACGTGTGCGGACCTGGCTGATCGACTATCTCGGCGTTGACGATACGCCGTATGCGCGAGCCGTCAGTTACAAATGGCTGCTCGGCGCGGTTGCCCGGGTCATGGTGCCGGGTTGCAAGATGGATAACGTGCTGATCCTCGAAGGCCCGCAGGATGCGGGCAAGTCCCGATCGATCAAGATGCTGTTCGGCGAGGAATGGTCGATGGAGGCCAATATCAACCTCAATGATCAGGATGCGGTTGAGGTGCTCGGTGGGCGATGGGCGATTGAACTCGCCGAGCTGGATGCACTGAACAAGTCCGACTCGGCTGCTGCGAAGCGCTGGATCACGACGCAGGCCGACGTCTATCGGCCGAAATATGCTCGCCGGGCGGTGCGTGTTCCACGCCAGTTCGTGATTGCCGGTACGGTCAATCACGACGCTTACCTGAAAGACGGCACCGGCAACCGGCGCTATTGGCCGGTGCGGGTCGGGATAGGTATCGCGCTCGCCGCACTGCGTTTGGATCGCGATCAGATATGGGCCGAGGCATACGCGATGTATTGCGAATGGGTGGCCGAAAACGTCGATGCGGGCGGTGAGTTGCCGACGCCGTGGCAGGTGCTGGAAGAGGAGAAAGCGATGTTCTCGGTCGAACAGGAGGCGCGTTATGAGGGCGATATCTATGAATCCCTGATCGCGGATTTTGTTCAGGGCCGCGACCGCGTAACGCTTGAGGAAATTGCGTTCGATTGCATCAAGCTCGAAACGGCGAAGACCAGCAGGCCGGAGCAACGCCGAATCGGAGAGGCAATGAAAGCGATCGGTTGGGAGCGCAAGCGGGAATCGACGGGGGCGCGCAAGTGGTATTACATGCGGCCGTCGCGAAGTGCGCCACAGCGCGCTGCGACCGCCGGGGACGATGATGCTGCGCTCTGATACGCGTCTTCGCGCTGTTCACCCGTGTGCGCGTGACGGCGCGCCGGAACGGGGCGTGCGGCGCGCCGTCATGTCGAATCCCCGTCTCCCGTCCCATGGCGGGGCGGGTTTTGCATAGCCTTGTGCGAGCCCGCGACATGCGCGACGTGGGGCGCATGTCGCGCATGTCGAGCAAGCACACACTCATTTTTTTATTCATATCGAAGTGGGACGTTAGGACGAGTAGGAGGGAGTCAATGATCGATTTGATGGAGCGGGCGGGCATCGCAATGAGCGTTCGTGGTCAGTTCACCGACCCGATTGCCGATCCGAAAGTTACTTTGGGTGCGCTCGCGTTTGCGAATGATCTCGGGCGGTTGCTGGTGCGGATCAAGGCGGGGCAGCAGGCGACGCCTGCGACGATCCGCCGTGCGATGCTGCTGTTGGCGCAGATGATTCGGACGTCAGGCCGATTCAAGCGTGCACGCTTCACCGGCTATACGCGAGACGAGCGCCGCGAGCAGCGGGCGGGGCAAGCAGTCGAACGATCGAACGTCGACATCGTCGAGCGGTTCGCGCTTCGGCTGCTGGACGAGTGGGTGAACGATCAGTGTGTCGAGTGTGAAGGGCGCGGAGTCGTGCGTCGTGCGCGAGTCGTCGCGACGACGGCGCAAACGTGCAGCGTTTGTGCCGGCACTGGGAAGGTATGCGTATCTGAGGAGCGCATTCCGTTCTTCGAAGGGCGCAACGGACCCGTGGTATTTCGTGAATACGAACCATGCGATGACTGCGGCGGTATGGGGCGTATCGCTGCGCCGCTGGTATCGGATGCGAAGGGCCGGCACATCTGCCCCGTCTGTTCCGGTTCCGGTAAGCGGCAGGTCGACGAAGCTGGCAGGGCACACGCGCTCGGTGTGTCTATCGCCGACTATCGTCGCAATTGGTCATGGCGCTTTCACGACATGCTCGCGCTGTTGGATTCGGTAGATGGATCGGTGTCCGACACAATGCGCAAACAGTTGCGAGGATGAAACGTATTCCATTTCAAGAGCGGATCGCTTAAACTCTGCGCATCCTTTACCGCGTCACTGGATACATGCGCGACCGCATACTCGTGTCGCAACCTTCGCCCGACAGGCGTACTGAATCGCGGGAGCGCCGCGACCAACAACGATAACTGTCTGTCGGGATCTGTTGGGAGGGCGTTTGCCCTTACGAAATGAACTTGAAGCCCTGAGTGCGCGAGCCTTGGGGCTTTTTGCATGAGGGGTATATGTCGAACGTAGATGACGAGTTGCAGTCGGCGAGCGATGCGAAGGACAAGTTGCTGGATTGGGTGACGGAGCAGGCGTCCGAGAATCTGCAATTCCATATCCAATGCGCCGAGCACATCAAGAAGGAAGCGAATACCACGCTCACGGTACTTTTGGCTGGCGTTGGCGGTGCATCAGCGTATACCGTGAAGCTATTTGACGCGCATGCTGCACATTGGCTGATGGCGGCGGCATTGACATTCGGTCTCAGCCTTCTATTGCTGGCTGCGGCGCTGATTCTTCGATGTTTGAAGGTCGACAATATTCAGGCTCCAACGAATGAGCCAAAGCACCTCTACTTGCCCGAATACTCATTGCAGTTGCTGAGGGAAGTCGAACTGGAAAACATGCAGGTGCGAATTACGGATGTCCGGTTGCGCAATGAAGCGGTGGCGGACCGCTTGGAGCGGATCCGCCTGTACGCCTTGTTGGTTCCGGTTATCTCTGCCGCGGTGGCTGGGACGGTGTTGGCGGTCTCGGCGTTTCACGGCGTGGCACATTAGCCTGTTCCCGACGGCCGGGATGAGGTTGCGGAATGACTGGCCTGTCTTGACTCATCTATCTGGTCTCCGTGGTGGGCGCTTCCTGCCCGCAACGATTTTAACGTAACCGACCGGCGTGCCCGGTCCATGAGCCTCGAGTGCGAAAGCCTTCGGGGCTTTTTGCTTTGGGAGGTCATATGCGCGTTGATGTATCCGCTGCCGACGGCACAGTCGTCGTCACTGTTGATGTCGAAAGCAACCACGCTCGACTGGATCCAGTTGAGATGCGCAATGTTGAGCGTCTTGCAGATGTTGTTCGTGCGTTGCTGCGAGCACTTCGTTTTGCAAATGCTTGTCTCGCTGATCACTGCTCGACCGCAGCTGAGCTACCCGGCCAGCCGTATCCAGAGCTGATTGATGGCTTGCGTACCGAACACGAGGCACGTGTGGAGATAAATCGGCGTGCACAACGTTTGCTAATGGAATTCGTGCCCGTATATTCGGCGGCGGATCGGGGTGTTCCCGATCCATACGTTCGGCGAGATGGGCCTTTACTGATACACGATACGTTCACGTCCCAAGTGGGGTGGGGTACTCATGCGCACGGGTAACTGCCGACTGCCAGCCGAGTCCAGGATGATAGATGTATAGGCATTGTGTCAGCCGTAATGGCGACTCTGTAATGAGTTCCTGTTCGCTCAGGGGGTGCGATGCCGACCAATACGACCGCGCTATCTCATGCGCATCTCGGTAGCTGATGGCCGTTCGCAATTTTTCGAACAAACGGAAACTCCCGACGTGCACCGGCGCGTCTGGTTTTACGAGTTCGCACGCCCAGAGTCTGAGCGAAGCGCTATCACCGAACATTGAGCGGCTCGTCAGGGATTTTGCGGCCTCCAACGTTGTGCAGGCGAAGCTACTTCTCAGGCGGCTTGGCTTGTCCGGGTGGCTCGTCAGTCGCTCGATTTCGATCGCTTGTTCGATAATGAGCATCCACGGATCGCCGTACTGGTGTCTGCCTGCATAGTACTGGTCGTATTCCTTTGACCAGGAACCCGGTTCAATGAGTCCGACACCCAGTTCCGGGCGCCTCGAAACAAAAAACAGCGTCCTGCTGCGTTGCGATTCACTCAATTTTTGTGCCTATCGGTGATTGAACGAAACGCCGGAATTATATCGGTCGAATATTGGCCGGTCTGGCGAGGAGCAGCTTGACGGTTGTGGAGTGAAGATCGATGCATGGGGGCGCGTTATCGTACGGTGCTTCGTATTTGACGATGGGATGAGCAGGCATCGTATGGGCGATGGGCCGGGCCGGAGGCCGTGCGATCGTGGATCTCGCGGTCGGTGCAGTTGTGTCTATTGTTTGAGCAGACGGGGACCCTACGGCGATGCCGACACGCGGGGGCTCGGACCCGCGTTTTTTCTCTACTGTCGAACTTCTATAGGGGGGCACATTCACATGCTTACCCAACAGCAAATTGCTGATCACCTCGACCTGGAGCGGTCGAGCGTGTCGCGTCTCGTGGATCGCCTCGATATTGACTATCGCACGGCATCAATCGACGAGATCCGCATTACCTACATCCGGCACCTGCGCGAGTCCGCTGCTGGTCGCGCGAGCGACACCGGCATCGATCTCGTCGCCGAACGCGCGATGACCGAACGCGTCGACCGCGAGATCAAGCTGCTGACGCTGGCCGAAAAGAAAGGGCAGCTCGTCAACGCGGCGCAGCTCGAGCAGGCGTACGGCCTGATGGTCGGCGCATTTCAAACGGAATTGCTGGCGCTGCCGGACAAGCTCGCGCCGGAGCTGTACGCGCTATACGGCATCGAGGTCGATGTCGAATGGCTGAACGAGCATATCTATGGATGCCTTGAGCAGCTTTCTGAATACGACCCAGACAGTCCGCGCGGTGATTCGGCGGATCGCGAAGCTGCTGCGGCCACCGGAACGAATCGGGACGACGGAGTGGGCGAGTAAGCATCGGCGATTGAGCGCGAAGGCGTCGGCGAGTCCGGGCCGTTACAACGTGAACATTACGCCGTGGGTGATCGGCATGCACGATGCGCTGGACGATCCGACCGCGCAGAAGGTTGTGTGCATGAAATCCGCGCAGGTCGCGTGGACGGACGGCGTGCTGCTGAACTACATCGCGAAGCGGATCGATGTCGATCCGTGCCCGATGATCGTGATGTTTCCGAAAGAGAAGACGGCAAAGAAATTCAACCTCGAAAAATTTGAACTGATGGTCGAGGTGACGCCTCGGCTGTCGGCAAAGTTGCCGGTCCACTCGGCCCGCGACAAAAACAACTTGTGGGATCACAAGACATTCGCGCGCGGCTTCCTGAAGTTCATCACGTCGAACGCGCCGGACGAAGTGAAGTCGACGCCGGCCCCGGTCGTGGCGGTCGAAGAGCCGGACGACGCGAATACGAACGTGCGCGAACAGGGCGACTCGATCACGCTGCTGGAGGAGCGGAACAAGAGCTATCCGGATCGACGACGCAAGATGATCCTGGGCGGCACGCCGACCGTCGACGGCCTGTCGCGCATCCAGCAGGCGTACGCGGCGTCTGATCAGCGCGTCTATCTGGTTCCGTGCCCGGACTGCGACGAGGAGCATGAGCTGGCGTGGGAAAACGTGACCTGGAGTCACGACGCCGATGTCGTGCATGAGGTCTACGGCCAGGCACGACCGGAATCGGCCCGCTACACCTGTCCGCATTGCGGCTCATTGTGGGACGACGCGATGCGAATTCGCGCGGTCCGTCGCGGACGCTGGGTTGCGACGGCGCCGTTTCACGGCGTTGCGGGCTTCCGCATCAACGAGCTGGTATCGCCTTTTCCCGGCTCCAACATGGCCGAGCTGGTGAAGAAGTGGCTGGCAGCCGACAAGGCGCTGCGCGCGGGCGACGACACGAAGATGCGTTCGTTCGTGAACAACTCGCAGGGGCGGCCGTACAAATACAAGAGCGAACTGCCCGAGCTGGACGTGCTCGCCGAGCGGGCGCTGCCATATGAGGAGCTGACGGTGCCGGCCGGCGGTCTGCTGCTGACGCTCGGCGTCGACGTGCAGCACGACCGTCTCGCGATCGTACTGCGTGCATGGGGACGCGGCGAGGAGAGCTGGCTTGTTGCGTGGGGCGAGATTCACGGCAACGTGCTTGAACAGCAGCAGGATCCGATGACGGGCGGGGTGTGGGGCGCGTTGACGATGCTGCTGACGCACGCGTACCGCCATGAGAACGGGTGGCTGCTGCGCGTGCGTGCGACGTCGATCGACTCGTCGGACGGCGCGACGTCGGATGCCGTATACAAGTACGTGCGGGCGGCGCAGCAGGCCGGTCATCACGTCATGGCCGTCAAGGGCAGCAGCAATGCCGATGCGGAAATCTTCAGCGTCCCGAAGGCGCCGATCGACTCGACCCGGAACAACAGCAAGGCGGCGAAGTACGGGCTGCGGCCCTACATGGTCGGCGTGAGCCGGGCGAAGGATCTGATTCTCGAAAACCGGCTGAAGCTTGAAGGCGACGGGCCGGGCCGGATGCACTGGTATCGCGGCGTACGCGGTGACTACCTGTCGCAACTAACGGTCGAGGTCAAAGTGCCCGGGCCTCGTGGGGGTAAGCGCGTGTGGCAGAAGAAGGCCGGCGCGAGAAACGAGGCACTGGACTGCGAGGGCTATGCCTTGCACGCGGCCCGCAGCATCAAGGTGCATCTGATGAAGGAGGAGCACTGGCGGCTCGAGCAGCATCGTGCCTCGCAAGTCTCGCTGTTCGATGCAGTGCCGGTGCTGGAAGCGCTGCCTTCGGGCCTGCCTGTCGAGGCGCTCCCCGATCCGCCCGATGAAACGGAAATGACAGCGGCTCCGCGACCGTCGCCGCAGGCAGCAAAACCCGCCGAAACCCCGCCACCGAGCGGGGTTTCGCGCATTCAGGGGCGTCGGGTCGGACGGTCGACCTATCTGACGCGGCGCTAGGAGGTGTTCATGGGATACAACAAGCAGGATCTGGAACGCATCCAGTCCGCGATCGCGAAGGGCGAACTGGATGTCCAGTACGCTGATCGGCGGGTGCGCTATCGCTCGATCGCCGAGCTGCGCGAAGCGCGCACCGAGATCATTCGCGACCTGAATGGCGCGGCCGGACGTTCGTCGATCGTCCGGATTCGCCACGCCGGCAAGGGGGTGCGATGAAACGCGGCTTTCCGTCACTCGCGCAGCGCGGATTCGTCGTGCCGACGCGGCTGAAGGCGGCGGCATACGAGTCGGCAAGCACGGCCGGGGCGCGTGCGAAGTCGTGGCGCGTATCGGGCGCGGGGCCGAATGCGGCGGCGGTGCAAAACCTGTCGCTGATGCGGTTTCGCGCTCGCGACGCGATCCGCAACGACCCCTGGGCGAAAACGGCAATCGCGCGGCTCGTCTCGAATACGATCGGCAGCGGCATCCAGGCGCATCCGCAGCATCCGAACGATGCGGTGCGCAAGATGCAAAAACAACTTTGGGAGGATAGCGGGCAGGAGATCGACGCGGACGACCTTTTCGACATCGCGGGGGTGCAGACGCTCGCCGCGCGCGCGTTCTTCAGCGATGGCGAAGTGCTGGTGCGGCGCCGGTGGCGCAGTCCGCTGGATGGCCTGGCCGTCCCGATGCAGATCCAGCTTCTCGAAGGCGATCTGCTGCCGGTGGAGAAGAACGAGATCGTGCCGGACGGGGAGATCGTCAACGGTGTCGAATTCGATGCGGACGGTCGACGCGTTGCGTATCACCTGCTGCGGCGTCATCCCGGCGAGTATGGCCGCGCCTCGATGACCGGCATGCAGACGGTTCGCGTGCCGGCGGCCGAGATTGCGCACGTCTTTCTTGCACTTCGGCCCGGACAGGTGCGCGGCATTCCCGAGCTGTCGACGGTGCTGCTGCGGCTCAAGTCGCTGGACAACTTCGACGATGCGGTGCTGTTCCGCCAGGAGGTCAGCAACCTCTTTGCCGGCTTTATCACCAAGCCGCCGGCAGAGCCGGGAATGCCGGGTGATCCGGTCACGGGCAGCGCCATGCAGTACGACGTCGACGGCTTCTCGCCGGTCGTGTCGCTCGAACCGGGGAGCATGCAGGAGCTGGCGCCGGGTGAAAGCGTCATGTTTGCTGAGCCGCCGGGCGCCGGAGCCGATTATGGGCCGTTCATGCGCCAGCAATTGATGGCAGCCGCTGCGTCGGTCGGCATGCCGTACGAGGTCATGACGGGCGATCTGCGGGATGTCAGCGACCGCGTACTGCGCGTGATCCTGAACGAGTTCCGGCGCTCGATCGAGCAACTGCAATGGAACGTGTTCATCCACCAGTTCTGCCGGAAGGTCTGGCACTGGTGGGTCGACGCGTGCGCGCTGTCGGGCGCGATGCCGATGCCTGACTTCTACCGGCGGCGCCGCGACTATCAGCGCGTGCGCTGGGTGCCGCAGGGCTGGCCGTACATCCATCCGGTGCAGGACGTGACCGCGAAGCGGATGGAGATCCGTTCCGGGCTGGCGAGCCGGTCGGGGGCGGTGCTATCGCGTGGAGATGACCCCGAGCAGGTCGACCGTGAGAACGCGGACGATCTCGCGCGCGAGCGCCGGCTCGGGATTCGATACGACACGCTCGATCCGGTGGACGGGACGGGCGATTTTTCTGGTGGAAATGGCGAATGAAAGGGAAGAAACGGTGGTGGGACATCCGTGCGCAAACGAACGCGGACGGCGGGAAGGCGGTCGAGATCCGGGTCTACGGCGACATCGGATTCTGGGGCACCGACGCTGATCTGTTCGCTTCGAAGCTCGACGAAGTCGCGGCGACAGCGACATCGATCGTCGTCGCGATCAATTCGATGGGCGGTGACGTGTTCGACGCGTTCTCGATCTACAACTCGCTGCGCCGGCATGCCGGCAAGGTGACGGGTCGCGTCGACGGCGTGGCCGCGTCGGCAGCGACACTGGTTCTGATGGCATGCGACACGATCGAGATGCCGTCGAACGCCATGCTGATGATCCACAACCCGTACACCGTCGCGGCCGGCGAGGCCGGCGATCTGCGCAGGCTGGCCGATCTCCTCGATAGCACGTCCGACAACATGCTGGCGGCCTACGTCGAGCGCAGCGGCCGGACCGAAGAGGAGGTCCGCGCGATCATGAATGCCGAGACCTGGCTAACGGCTGCGCAAGCGAAGGAGCAAGGGTTTTGCGACACGATTGCCGAGCCGATTCGCATCGCGGCATACGCGGGCGCGGCGCGGCTCGCCGCACGCTTTTCGGCGATCCCGGCGGAGATCCGGGCCGTACTGGACGACGACAGCGACGTGCCGCCGGTCAATCCGCAACCCGATCCGCCGACCGATCCTGCGCCGCCGCCGCTACAGACGTCGGATGTGACGGCGCTGGCGTCGCATGTGTATGCGACATGTCGTGACGCGCGGATCGAGCACTGCGCCGAGGGCATCGTGCTGGCGACGGGCCTGCGTGACCGCGCGACCGTCGACGCCGCGATCCGCAGCGCACAGGACATCGCGGGCATCTGTCTGGCCGCGAGCCTGACCGAGCTGACGGCCGGCTTCGTCGCGGACGGTCTGACACCCGATCAGGTGCGCGCGCGGCTGTTCGAGCGCGTAACGGCGTCGCAGAAACCGATCAACCATCGTGCCGCCCCGGTTGCGCCGCAAGAGGCTGTGGTGGTCGCGAATGCGCCGCGCGCGGTGTCGATCTACGCGGCTCGCAAGAGCGGCAAGTAACTTTGACGCAACCCGAGGAGGGGAAAACGCATGTCGAACGTGAAGCAACAAGGGACGCTGCCGGCCGAATTTCTCGTGTCGGAGGGCAACGGACAGATCTCGCGCGAGCAGATCGTCGTCAAGGCGGGCACGGCGCTGCCGGCCGGACAGGTGCTCGGCGTGACGAGCACCGGCGAGTATGCGCCGTACGACAACAAGGCGAACGACGGGTCGGAAGTCGCGGCGGCCATTCTCTATGCCCCGCTTGCCGCGTCCAAATCGCCCCGCCCGGCGACGGGGATCGTCCGGCTTGCCGAGGTCGCCGGCGTGTTGCTGGCAGGGCTGGATGCGGCCGGTCGCGATGATCTTGCCGAGCGGCACGTGATCGTCCGCTGAACGCAGCACGCGCCATCCAGGGCCACGCCGAGCGCGTGGCTTTTTTGTATCCATTTTCATGCCGGAGGTTGTATGGCGGACATCGCCCTGTTTCAAGACGACGCGTTTTCGCTGTCGTCCCTGAGTGCTGCGATCAACGAGCAGCCGTATGTTCCCGGTCGTATCGGCACGCTCGGGCTGTTCGAAGAGGACGGCATCACGACGACCACAATCCAGATTGAGCGCGACGGCGACACGCTGTCGCTCGTCGCCGCCGGCGAGCGTGGTTCGCCGGCTGCCGTCGTCGTCGGCAGCAAGCGCGGCATGATCCCGTTCAATACGGTGCACTTGCCGCAACGCGCGACCATCAAGGCGGACGAGATCCAGAATCTGCGCGCGTTCGGCTCGGAGACCGAGCTGGAGGCACTGCAGACGGTCGTGAATCGCCGGCTCGCGAAGATGCGCCGCCAGCTCGATGCGACGCACGAATTCCACCGTATCGGCGCGATCAAGGGCGCGGTGCTGGATGCGGACGGCAAGACGGTACTGATCGACCTGCTGAAGTACTTCGGGATCGATCAGACGGTAATCCCGTTCGAGCTTGGCAAGGCCGACACGGAGATCCGCGTGAAGTGCGTGGAGGTGCAGGATGCGATCGAAGACGCCCTCGGTGCGACGACGTACACCGGCGTGCGCGTGCTCTGTGGCCGCGCCTTCTGGAACAGGCTGATCGTCGCGAAGGCGGTCAAGGAGACCTACCTCGCGACTGCGATGGCGGCGTCGCTGCGCGGCGATGCGCGCGACGCGTTCGACTTCGGCGGCTGCACGTTCGAGCGCTATCGAGGCCGCGTCGGCGACATCGGCTACGTCGCCGACGACGAGGCTCATGCGGTGCCGGAAGGCGTGCCGGAGCTGTTTATCACACGCTTCGCACCGGCTGATTACGTCGAGGCGGTCAACACGACCGGCCTGCCGTACTACGCGAAGCAGGAGCTGATGGACTTCGGCAAGGGCGTCGAGATCGAGGCGCAGTCGAACCCGATTCACCTGTGCACGCGCCCGAAGGCAATCGTCAAACTGAAGGCGTGACATGGCGTTCCGGGATCTGATGGCCGCCGTCGACGCGGCCGTGAAGCGAGACCTGTCTGACGAGGTGACGATCGACGGCAAACCGCTGCAGGGCATGTTCAAGGCGCCCTGGCTTGGCCCCGATCTCGGGACGCAACGCACGCAGCTCGTAGCGCCGATCCTCGACATCACCGACGACGACGCGGCTGGCGTTGCCGTGGGCAGCATCGTCGTCGCGCGTGGCGAGCGATTCCGTGTCTTCGAGATTCACGCGACTGGCACGGGCTGGACAGTCCTGATTCTGAGGTGACGAATGACGCTGCTGAAAATCGAGATTGACGTGAAGGGGGCGCTCGAAGCGCTGGCGGGCCTGCCGCCTGCCGCGATGCAGGCGGCGTGGCGCCGGACGCTGCGCAAGACGGGCGCGTGGATCCGGAGCCGGACGGCAAAGGAGGTCGGCAGCGCGACGGGCATCCAGCAGAAGCTGTTGCGGCAACGGATGTACTTCTTCTTGCGGTCGGCCAATACCGGGAAGGTGTGGCTCGGGTTGAACCCGATCGAGGCGCACCGGCTCGGCGCGGTCCGGCGGACAAAGAAGGGCGTCCGGGCCGGCAAATGGCTGTTCGAGGGCGCATGGCGGAAAACGAAGGTGCAGCCGGACGGCCCGATCTACCGGCGTGTCGGGAAAGCGCGTCTGCCGTTCGAGGTCGTCAGGGTCGACTGGTCGCAGTCGGGCGACGCAGCCTTCCGGCGGGCGGCACAGGCGTGCGAGGCGAGGCTGCTCACGGTGCTGCGGCAGGAGGTCAACTATGAAATCCAGAAGGCGATGAACCGTGCTCGATAACCTGAAACAACTGCATGACGGAATCGAGACCGGCCTGCGCGAACGCATGCCGGATCTCGAGCGCATCCATGCGTATCCGAAGATCGGCAAGTCGATCGAGACGCCGTTCATCGCGCTCGAGCTGGCTGAGCTCGAGCCGGGGCAGGACGACGGAACGGGCCGTGTGCCGCTCATCGCGCGCATGCAGGCTCGCGTGATCGTCGATCCGCTGGTGGCCGACGCCGATCTGCAGGTACGTGAGTTGTCCGCGCGCGTGCTGCAGGCGGTGCACGGGGCGACGTGGGAGCTGCCCGTGACGCCCGGAAAGCAGATCGGGTCGGCTGGCGAAGATCCGTTTCGCCCGGAACTGGATACGTATCTCGTCTGGCTCGTCGAATGGGTGCATGAATTTGACCTGGGAGACGCGTTCGAGCTGCCGACGAAGGGACGCTCGGTGCTGTGGGGCGTGGATCCGGAGACCGGGCGGGACGACAAGGAGCATGGCTGGAATCCGGCGGATCGGATGGAGGGCGGTGTGTGAGCGACTTCGAGCTGGGCGAGATGGATCGCCGTATGGCGTGCCTGACGCAATCGGCCATTGTCGAGGCGATCACGTACGACCCGCCGCGCGTGAAGGTACGTGTCGGCGATTGGGTCAGCGACTGGCTGAAATGGCAGGCCGGTGCGGCGGGCAAGGTCAGACACTGGCGACCGCCGTCGATCGACGAAGAGGTTGCGATATGGGCGCCGTCCGGCGATCTTGCGGGCGCGTTTGTCGCGCCCGGCTATTACACGGCGCAGCACGGCGGCGCAGGGCGATCGAATCCCGACGAGACGGCGACCGACTATCCGGATGGCGCATTCGAGCAGTACAACCACGCGGCGCATGAGTACGTGCTGTCGGTGTCCGCGGGCGGCCGGATCGTGTTTCGGATCGGTGAGACGGAATTCGAGCTGAGGGCGGACGGCACGCAGTTGCGCAGCGCGAAGTTGCTTGCCGACGTTCCGGATGCGACGTTTACCGGCAATACGACGACCGAACAATTACTGACGTTCAACGGCGGCATGCAGGGTAAGCAGGGCGAGCGAGGCGGCGTCGCGATAAAGATCGTGGGCGGTGCTGAATTCACCGAAGACGTGGTTGCCGACGGTAAGTCGCTCGTCAGGCACAGGCATCGCGAGGAAGGTGACAGACAACTGGTCAGCCCGCCGGTTTAGGACGCACCGGAATATCGCGCGATACGTCACGCACCCCATGTCGGAATGCATGCGGATTGCCGATAAAAGTTACTTGGCCCCGCCCTGCGCGGGGCATTTCATTTGTGGAGGTGTTTATGGCGAAAGACACACAGCAAGGCACGGCGGCGAAGCCCGTGACCTACACCGATACCGGGTTCCGCAGCCGCGTGATCGTGTTTCCCGACGACACGTATATCGACGTGCAGGCCGGCAGGATGACCGTGACCAAGCGCGAGCATATCGAGTACATGGATTCGCGCAAGGACTTCAGGCGCGTTGCAGAGCAGGAACGCTGATGGTCGCGCTGGTCGGGATGTGCCGACGCACCGGTCGGCTGATCGGCGGTCTCGACCATCTCGTGCAGAGCATCGCGGACATTCTCGGCACGCGCAAGGGAACCCGGCGCGAACGCCCCGATTACGGATCGGATATCCCGGCGATGGTCGACATGCCCGTTACGCGAGGCTGGATCTCTTCCGTCCAGGCGGAAGCCGCGCGCGCGATTGGCCGGTGGGAACCGCGCATCGCGCTGGATCGCGTGACCGTGCTGTCGGTCGTGGACGGCGCAGTGACTTTTCGAATCGCCGGGCGCTACAACGGCGATGACGTCGTACTCGAGGTGACGACATGACAGTAATCGATCTGTCGACGCTGGATCCGCCCGATCTCGTCGAGACGCTGGACTTTGAGGCCGCGTATCACTTCAAGCTGCAGCATTTCAAAAGCATCTATCCGGATTGGACGGCGGCGCTCGAGTCTGATCCGGTCGTGAAGCTGCTGGAGCTGGCGGCCTATGAAGAGATCCGGTTTCGGGCGCGTATCAACGATGCCGGCCGGGCGGTGCTGCTGGCCTACGCGACCGGTGCCGATCTCGAACACCTCGCGGCGCTCTGGAACATCGGGAAGGAGATCGTCGATCCCGGCGATCCGCAGGCACATCCGCCGATTCCCGTGACGTACGAGCGCGACGAGCGGCTGCGGTTACGCACGCAGATGGGGATCGAGCGGGCATCGACGGCCGGCCCGGGCGGTTCGTATCGCTCTCTCGCGATGGACGTGTCTGCGGATGTTGCCGATGTACGCGTCGATCGTCCCGAGCCGGGTGTCGTACGTGTGGTCGTGAAGTCGTATTCGAACGGCGGCATTGCCACCACCGCATTGCTCGACGCGGTGCGTCGCGCACTGTCGCCAGAAGATCGCCGGCCGCTCAACGACACGCTGCACGTCGTGGCAGCACGGCCGGTGAATTATTCGATCGTCGCCGACGTGTACATCGGGCGCGGCCCCGATCCGGGCGTCGTGCTCGACGCCCGCCGGAAGGATCTCGACATCGCGGTCGCGGCGGGCGAGGCGCTTCGCGTCGGCATGCCGAAATCGGCGGTGACAGGCGCGCTTCATCCGAAGGAGTCCGGCGTCGTGCGGGTCGACCTGAAATCGCCGGCAGACGACGTCGTCTGCGCGATCGACCAGTTCGCGCGGTGCACGTCGATTGTGCTCAATCCGAAGGTGAACGATGACGACTGAAGCATTGTTGCCGACAAATCAGACGCCGCTTGAAGCTGCGCTCGCACAGGTGATGCGCCCGAGTGTCGACCCGGACTTGATTCGCACGCTATGGGATGCGGATCGCTGCCCCGCGGCGTTCCTGCCTTGGCTCGCATGGTCGCTCGCGGTCGACGGGTGGGAGCTTGCGGAGTCCGACGACGCACGGCGCGAACTGATCAAGTCGTCGCTTGCGATCTACCAGCGGAAGGGCACGCCGTGGGCGATCCGTGAAATCGTCCGGCGCCTTGGCTTCGGCGAAGTCGATATTCAGGAGGGGCGGCAGATCAAGCGCCGCGACGGCACGGTCACGCGGAACGGCCGGTATCTGTACGGCAGTGCGTTCGCATGGGCCGAATACATCGTGACGCTTCGGCAGCCGGTGACGCGTGACCAGGGCGAACGCCTGAAGCGGGCGATCGAACGCTATGCACCGGCCCGGAGCCGGCTTGCGTGGCTCGATTTTTCTGAGGTGGCGATCCGGCATAACGGACGTGCGACGCGTGACGGTCAATATACGCGAGGGGTAATCGGAACATGGCCGATTTGAAGGAAGAGAGCAAATGGGAGGCGGGGATCCGCCAGTTCGAGACGACGGATTCCGTGCTCGGCGGCCCGGACGGCGTCGACAACATCGCGCTCAGGCAACTGGGCAATCGCACGCGATACCTGAAGGACGAGCTGGACGCGGCCAGCAGGAAGATCGGCAGTCTCGTTTCCGACAGGGTCGCGAAATCGGGCGACACGATGCAGGGGCGGTTGCTCGGGAAGACCGGCGCGATTGCGCCGAACAACACAAGCAACGCCGGCTTCGGGTTTGACGCCGATCCGGATACCGGAATGTTCTCGCCGGGCGCCGGACATCTCCAGCTCGGTGCACAGGGCGTACCGTACATCGACCTGTTGTCCGGCAATCTGACGCTCGGCGCGACCGGATGGCTGTCATTCATCGCCGGCAAGAGCGTGCGCGGTCGCATCACGTCGGAGGGACGATGGCTGGTCGGCGAGGCGGAGGACAACGGATCGGCATTGCTTCAGGTCGGTGGCGTGGCCACTGCGGCTGCGCCGCCGGCGGGTGACAAGTCCGACAAGGTCATCACTTCCGCGTGGTTCACGGCGGAGATTCTGCGCGAGCGGATCGGCCAGATCGTGTGGGAGTCACGGGCAGCGCCTCGGGCCGGTTATCTGATCCTGAACGGCGCGGTGCTGAAGCGGGCGGATTATCCCGCTCTCTGGGCCTACGTGCAGGGAAGCGGCGCACTGGTCGACGAGGAGATCTGGTCGAACGGCAACTGGGGTTCGTTCTCGAACGGCGACGGGGTGACGACATTCCGTATCCCGGAGTTCCGTGGCGAGGCGATCCGATGCGCGGACGTCGGCCGCGGGGTGGATGCCGGGCGACGCGTCGGCACGTGGCAGGACAGCCAGAATCGCTCGCACACGCACGGTGCGTCGGCCAGCACGGTCGGAGATCATGTGCACAACGCGTGGACGGACGCGCAGGGCTGGCATGCGCACTATGGCTGGACCCATGCTGCGGGCTCACACATTCACAACAACGGGATCTTTAGTCGCCTGCTTCGGCCGCCCTACGGCGGATCGCTGACCGGATCCGATCAGACAGGCAGCGGGGCGGAGCAGGCGGTCGGAGTCGGCGATTCCGCGGACATGATCTGGGCTGGCGAGCACGGCCACGAATTCAACACGCAAGGCGCGGGCCAGCATGGGCACGGCGTGGGTATTGCCGGAGCCGGCGCCCACTCGCACACGATCAGCGTTGCAGCCGACGGAGGCGCGGAAGCGCGCATGCGCAACGTCGCGTTGCTCGCGATGATCCGCGCCTACTAACAGATGAGGTAGATGATGCTTTGCAATCAATACGACAACTTGACCGGCCGGTACATCCTGAGTTTTCTCGCAGACATCGATCCGATAAACCCGGAG
>NZ_JAHACR010000465.1 GCF_018375725.1 Burkholderia sp.
CGACTTTGTTGGCGAAATCTCTCATGTCGTTGGCTCCTTGTTCGGGTCTCAGTCGGCTTCGGCTGATGCAGCGCGCGTCGTCCCCGCCGGCTGGACGGCGTCGCGGCGCGGCGCATGGTAGGCGTGGTAGTCGGCCATCGAGAAGCGGGCCGTCGCCTGCCGGAAGCGCCACGTGAAGCCCGGCCACAGCGTTGTGTTCTTGCCGGTGCGCGGATCGAGATACCAGCTCTTGCAGCCGCCCGTCGACCAGATCGCCTTCTTCAGCCGGCCTTGCAGGTCGTGGTTGAACTGCGCCTCGACGAGCGGCCGCACCTCGACCGCCTCGGCGCGTTCGACGCGCATCGCCCGCAGCGCGCCGAGGATGTATTCGATTTGCGACTCGATCATGAAGACCATCGAGTTGTGACCGAGGCCGGTGTTCGGGCCGACGATCATGAAGAAGTTCGGATAGCCCGGCAGCGCCGTGCCGAGATACGCATGCGCGCCGTCGCGCCATGCATCGACGATGTCGAGGCCGCCGCGGCCGATGATTGCGCCGCGCGGATACGGATCCGCGACCTGGAAGCCGGTGCCGTAGATCAGGCAATCGACTTCATGGCGCTTGCCGTCGGTGGTGACGACGGCGTTTGCCTCGATGCGGTCGATGCCGGCCGTGATCACGTCGACGTTCTTGCGCGACAGCGCCGGGTAGTAGTCGTTCGAGATCAGCACGCGCTTGCAGCCGATCGTGTAGCTCGGCGTGACGGCGGCGCGCAGTTCGGGATCGGGAATCTGCCGGCGGATATGGCGTAGCGCGAGCTTCTGCACGTTTTTCATCAGCGACGGATGGATCGCGAAGCCGAGCACGCGCGCTTCGAGCATCCAGTAGAGGCCGCTGCGCACGACCTTCTGCGTGAACGGCATCGAGCGGAACATCCATTGCTCGAGCTTTGTCAGGTTGCGGTCCGGTTTCGGCATGATCCACGGCGGCGTGCGCTGGAACAGCGCAAGCTGCTTCACGCGCGGCGCGATCTGCGGGACGAACTGGATCGCGCTCGCGCCGGTGCCGATCACGGCGACGCGCTTGCCGTCGAGCGGGTAATCGTGATCCCACTGCTGCGAGTGAAACGCCTTGCCCTCGAAGTTTTCGACGCCGGGAATCGACGGCAGCGCGGCGCGCGACAGGCCGCCCATGCCGGAGATCAGCACGCGCGCGGAAAGCCGTTTGCCGTTCGCGAACGCGAGGCGCCAGCGCTGCGCGGTCTCGTCGTACTCGGCGCGCTGGAGCGCGTGATTCAGGCGCAGGTGCGGGCCGATGCCGAAGCGCTGCACGCAGTCCTCCAGGTAGGCGCGGATCTCCGGCTGCGGCGCGAACATGCGCGTCCAGCGCGGATTCGGCGCGAACGAGAACGAGTAGACGTGCGATTGCACGTCGCATGCGCACCCGGGATAGTGGTTGTCACGCCATGTCCCGCCGACCGACGGCGCCTGGTCGAGCACGACGAAGTCGGTCACGCCGGTCTGCCGCAGGCGAATGGCCATGCCGAGCCCGGCAAAGCCGGTGCCGACGATGGCGATGTCGATGGATTCGTCGGGGCCGGGCGGCCCGAAAGGCAGGGTACGCGCATTCATCCGGGTGTCTCCGCTATAGCTCATTTCGTAATGTTACATTGAGTGATGTAACGATAGTGCGTGAACCTGAAAACCGCAAGGGGGTAGATGCGGGGCTCTAAGCGCAGGAAAACAGGCCGGAAAAAGCGGGGCGGGTTTGAATGCGGGCTGCCGTGCGGGGGCGGAGAGCGTGGAAAGCCTGTCGCTGACAGGACACCGGCGGCTGGGATGGACCGCCGTGGTGGGGCGGCCCGTTTGAAACGGAATCAGGGGCTGACCGATCGCGCGGCCGTCTCATGGAAAACCCCGGCTACGATCGTGACCTGAGCGAGTGCGTCCAGCGACCCGATCAGATCATCGATGCCGGCGAATCCGCCGAGGACGCGGCCGACGCCGGTCAGCGTGTCGGATGCGACGAAGATCAGGCCGCCGAGCGCAACGAGCGGGCCGCGCGTGCGGGCGCAGGCGGCCCGCTCGCCTCGCTTACTTTGCC
>NZ_JAHACR010000060.1 GCF_018375725.1 Burkholderia sp.
CGTCGACCTGATCTATTTCACGATGGTCACGGTCGCAACGGTCGGTTATGGCGACATCGTGCCCGTCACCGAACGGGCGCGCCTGATCGATGCTTTCTTCATCGTGCCGATCCGCATCGGCATCTGGTTCATCTTCCTGGGCACGGCGTATCAGTTCGTGATCCAGCGTGTCGTCGAGGAATTCCGCATGAAACGCCTGCAAAAACAACTGAACCATCACATCGTCGTGTGCGGCTATGGACTCAGCGGCTCGATCACCGTGCGCGAGCTGCTCGAAAGCGGCGTCGATCCGGACACGATCATCGTGCTCGATCCCCGTCAGGAGGCGGTCGAAGCGGCGACCGCACTTGGCGTGACCGGGCTGCTGGGCGATCCCACGCAGGAGGACTTGCTGCAGTATGCGCAGGTGCGCCAGGCAAAGGCCGTGATCATCTCGGTGACCGACGATCCGACCGCGATCCTGCTGACGCTGACCGTGCGCAGCCTCGCGCCGGATACGAAGATCGCCGTGCGCATTCAGGAGAACATCTACCAGCGGCAGTTGCGCCAGGCCGGCGCGGACGTGATCGTGTCGTCGACGAAGATCGGCGCGCTGCTGCTTGCCGATGCGGTCAACAGCCGCTACATCGTGCCGTTCGTCAACGAAATGTTGTCGACCCGCGGGCGCGCCACGCTCGTCGAACGGCCGGCATCCCGGCGCGAGATCGGCTGCATGTCGAACGAGGTGCCGGGCGCGGTCGTGGTCGGCCTGGAGCGCGGTGGAAAAGTCGCGTCGTTCTACGAGCAGCCGCCGTGCCGGATCGAGGCCGGCGATACGCTGGTCGTGATCCAGTCGGCAAGGATTCCCGAACCGAGCGCCGACAGCCTGTGCTGAGCCCAGGGCTGGCAGCGCACTTGCCGGCGGCGGTCTGACGGCTGGCGGGTTCGGTGTCAGCGATGCGGGATCGCGTGCCGCCATGTCGAGGCATGGCGATTGCTCCGAACCGGGAGCAATCATGCGGGAGGTGTTATGCAACGCGATCCGATCCGAAACGTATGGCGAGCGATGCTCGCCGGCATCCTCGTCGCGGGTGTCGCGACGAGTACAGGGTGTTCGAAGCAGGACAACAGCACATCGTCGCCGAGCAGTCCGGGCTCGACGAGCAGCATGGCGCCGCCTGCACCGCCGCCAGCGGCGGGTGCGATGCGCGGCAGCGCCGGCGCGACGCCGGGCGGCATGGAGGGCGGCGCATCCGCGCCGCAGGGCGCCGCGGCACCGCCGTCGTCGGGTTCGAGCGGCGGCTAGCGACGGCTGGCGGCGACGAGCGGCGGGCGTTGCGTGAGGGGCTGAGCGGGGTGCGCAGCGTGCGCGATCGAAGGCGATCGCGGCACGCTGCCCATACGCCGACGTCCATGGGTGGCGTCGCAGCGCTGGCCTGTCCCGCCGTCGCGAAAAAATTTCAATCGCTTGTAGAAAGAGAGCGTCGATGCCGGGCGGCATGCCCATGCCGGCCCCGGCCTCGCGTTTTCCGGTGACCTGCATATGGAGTCCGATCGTTCACATTTCGAGCCGGTCACTCCTTCCGTCGGCGTGCCAGCTGTTGTGCAACGACTCCGATGTATCGCGCGTTGCCGCGGTGTTCGGCACCCCGAGCATCGTATTGGCTGACGAAAGCGGCGCCGCGCGCCGGGCGTCGCACGATCGCGAGCGGCATCGCGTGCTGGCCGATGATCCGTCGTGCCTGTCAGGCGTGTCCGACGCATGCGCGGACGATCACCTCTGCGTCCGGGCGATCGGTGTCGACGTCGTGATCGATCTTGCGGGCAGGCTGCTCGCGATGGAGTCCCATCATGTCCTGTAAGCGCTTGCGTGTGTTGACGTGGCAAGTGCACGGCAATTATCTGTATTACCTCTCCCAGGTTCCGCACGAATTTTTCATGGTGACGAAGCGGAACAATCCGCCGGGCTATGCAGGCCGCGTCGGCTATCGGCCCTGGGGCGACAACGTGCACGAAGTGCGTTGCGAATGCGTGGCGGACACGACATTCGACTGCGTGCTCTATCAGCATTGCCGTCAGTACCGGCACGATCGGACCCACTTGCTGACCGCCGAGCAGCGCGCGCTGCCGGCGCTGTTCATCGAGCACGACCCGCCATGCGCGCATCCGACCGACTCGCTGCATCCGGTGCAGGATCCGAACGTCCTGCTCGTGCATGTGACGCCGTTCAACGCGCTGATGTGGGACAGCGGCATCACGCCGACGCGCGTGATCGAGCACGGCGTGCTGATCCCGGATGACGTGTGCTACCGCGGCATGTTGCCGAAGGGTGTGACGGTCGTGAACCACCTGTCGCGACGCGGCAGGCGATTCGGCGCGGACCTGTACGAAACCGTGTGCCGTCGTGCGCCGGTCGATCTCGTCGGTCGGGATTCGGCCGAACTCGGCGGCATCGGCGAGGTGCCGAGTGGCGAGCTGGCGCATTTCATGTCGCATTACCGCTTCTACTTCAACCCGACGCGCTATGCGAGCCTCGGCCTGGCCGTGATCGAGGCGATGATGATCGGCCTGCCGGTGATCGCGCTCGCGACGACCGAGATCGCGCAGCTGGTGCGCAGCGGCAGAAACGGGGTCGCCGATACGCGGCCGGACGTGTTGATCGATGCGATGCACATGCTGATCAAGGATCCGTTGCTTGCCCGCGAATGGGGTGAGGCGGCGCAACGGGATGTGCGCGAGCGGTTCGGCATTGACCGGTTCGTGCACGACTGGGATGCTGCCCTGCGCGATGTCGTGATGTGACTGTGCCGCACCGTCAGCGGTTTATCGCCGTCGCGCGCATGTTGAAAGATTTGCACCGGTCGATGTAGCTATTGCAACGAGCGCGTGGCCGTTCCAGCCGACAGGCTGCTTGTCGACTTCCCGGCCGAAGGGCATCCGGCGACCGTGACGTCCGCTGCATTCTAACCATGCGATACCGCGCAACAGCGGTGTGCGCTGAAACCTGTTGCGGCCGAACTCGCCGGGAGGATGGCGCAGCGCAGCCCGGCCGCCTGCGCCGGAGATTTTCATATCGACTGGCTTGAACGACGTGCGTCGCGTGCACGGCACGGATGGCATGGATGTTGCGCGCTACGTGAGCAAGAAGCACGGGAATGAGGAGGGCGCGATGTCCGTCATGCTTTCGCTCCAGATGCGTCAGCATCTGGCGCTCACGCCGCGGCTTCAGCAGTCGCTGCGCCTGTTGCAGTTGTCGTCGCTCGAATTTCAGCAGACGTTGCAGCAGGCGCTCGATCAGAATCCGTTTCTGGAGGACGGGGACAACAACGGCGATGCGGCCGCAGGCGAGACGTCGGCGATGTCCTGGACATCCGCGCCCGCAGACGCCGCCGCCGACGGTGAGCCGGCGTCCGACGATACGCGTCCGCCGGACGAAGTCGCGTACACGGCCGAGCCCGCTGCACGCGGGCCGGCACGCGACCGGTCCGCGTCGCCGGACACGTCGCCCGGGGAATGGAACGCGGCCGAACCGTCGCTGCGGATGCAGCTGCGCGATGCGCTGCGTCTCTATCCGCTCAATCGTCGCGATCGCGCGGCCGCTCAATTGATCATCGACGCGCTCGACGACGACGGTTATCTGCGTCAGGCTTTGGGCGATCTCGTGCGGGTGGCCGATCCGGCACCGCTGATCGGCGAGCAGGATCTCGGCGTGGCGTTGCGGCTCGTTCAGGCGATGGATCGGCCGGGAATCGCCGCGCGCTCGCTGTCCGAATGCCTGTTGCTGCAGCTCGACGCGATGCCGGCCGGCACGCCGGCGATCGCCTGCGCGAAGGCGATTGCGCGCGACCATCTGGAACGTCTGGCGCGTCGCGAGACGGCCGAGATGCAGCGCCGCCTCGGCTGCGGCGCGCGGACGCTGCACGCCGCATGCGCACTCGTGCGCGGGCTGGATCCGCGTCCCGGCAACCACTATGGCAGCGCGCACGGCGATTATGTCGTGCCGGACGTGATCGTGCGTCAGGTGCGCGGCGAATGGGTCGTGACGATCAATCCGGCGGTGATGCCGCGCGCGCGGCTTCACCAGCGATACGCGGAATTGTTCGCGCGCTCGAACGGCGAGCGCGATTCGCCGCTCGGTCAGCAGTTGCAGGAAGCGCGCTGGCTGATCCGCAATGCGCAAAAGCGTTTCGATACGATCCAGCGCGTCGGCGCATGCATCGTCGCGCACCAGCAGGATTTCTTCCGGTATGGCGAGATTGCGCTGAAGCCGCTCATGCTGCGCGATATTGCCGATGCGCTCGAACTGCATGAGTCGACGGTATCCCGCGCGACCGGCAACAAGTACATGGCCACGCCGTTCGGCACGTTCGAATTCAGGCATTTTTTCCCGCGCCGGCTGGCGTCGGCCGGCAAGGGCTTGTGCTCGGCGGCGGCGGCGAAAGTGCTGATCCGCGAAATGATCGCCGCGGAGGCGCATGCGGAACCGCTGTCGGACGTGGTGCTCGCGCAGCGGCTCGCAGGCCGCGGAATATGCATCGCACGGCGCACCGTCACCAAGTATCGGCAGGCGATGAAGATTCCGGCTGCCGTCATGCGAGGAACCGGGCCGGGATGAACGGCCCCGGGCGCACGTCGCATTCGATGCGCGCCACCGAAAGGAGCAGATCATGCCAGCCAAATCCCAGGCGCAGCAACGCGCCGCAGGCGCGGCGCTGTCCGCGAAGCGCGGCCGCACGAAAGCAAAGAACCTCAAGCCGCCGTCGAAATCGATGTACGAGTCGATGAGCGAGAAGCAACTCGAGGAGATGGCGTCGACGCCGACGCGCGGCAAGCCGAAACACCGACGCGATAGCTGAGCGCCTTCGTCCGGAATAGCAGGCCATGCTTCGACACGCGATCGTGCCGGCAAGCTGGCGTTCGGCCTCGATGGCGGGACGCTGCATGGGGACTGGGTACGGGTGCGAACCGGCAGTCGCGGCACGGCGCACGCGCCACGGCTGCTCATCGGGATACGCGAAGAAAAAAACGGGCGCGGGCGGCGTATCAGCCGACACCCGCGCTCGAATCGCGTGCTCGATCAGCCACGCGACGCCGACCGGATCGACCTGGTCCCCCCACGGGCAGGTCGATCCTGCTCAACGCTGTTGATATCCGGCCGGCATGCCAGGTGCCGGCATGCCGGAACGACCGGAAAATTATCGCTTTGCTGTTTGCGGCGCCTGCCCGACCGTGTGCCTGGCGCCCTTCGACGCAGCGGCAACGACCATGTCGAGGTTGCTTCGCGCGACTTCAACCGCTTGCTGGCCTGTCTTCCCCAGCGTCTGATAGAGCGCATGGGTGGCGGTGATCGCGGAACTCCATGCAGCGATGGCCGCCTCGGAGCCCGACGGTCCATGTTTGGACGCATCCTCGACGAGCGTCTGGAGCCGGCGGACATACACATCGCTTTCCGTCTGGGCGGCCTTGAGCACTTCGGCCTGGGCAGACGACACGATTCCCCAGAATTCGGTGCTGTAGGACTGAATCTGCTCGGCAATGGGCGCTGCGCCGACGCTCTGGATCGCGACCCAGTCACCGGGCTTTTCCGCTGCGTCCTGCGCCATCTCCAGCGCGTTTTTCATGGCCGATCGTGTGAACCGCGCGTTGAGTTCGGCCAGCTTGCCGATTCCTTCGATCATCGTGCCGGCGAAACCGAAGGCAGTCTCGAGATTGGCGCGCCGCGCGCTTGAAACGAATTCCTGGGATTGCATGGTCAATCATCTCCTGAATTGAATGAACCGCTTCGGATGGGCATCGACTCGACGCGACTGCACCGGGTTGCGTCAGCCCATCGCGCGCCGTGACATGGCCATCACGTCCATTGGATTGATCCGGGGCGTCTAGTGTCTGCGTGTCATCGCCTGAAGCAGGCTTTCACCGTCGGTCGTGACCCGTGGACGATGTCGGCCGGAACCGAGGTTCTCGAGTACGACGAGCTGCTGCTCCAGTAGTGTGTCGAGTTCCTCGCGGCCCAGGTCGATTTGATCGGGCGAAGCCTTGACCAGCATGAGCACGGAAAACTCGTGGGGGCTTAACATCGTTGTCTCCTAAATGGGGAATCGGCTGGCACTGCCGATTCGGTTCATGTGCGCCGCGACGACATCGAGTTGCAGGGGTTTTGTTGTCAGGGCGTCGGCGGCGCTCAATCCCGCTGCATGCGTGCGATATGGCTGAAGAGACCCGTGACGACAGTGAGCTTCGGACTTCGGCGGGGGGGGCGGCGATTCGATCCTGCGGCCAATGGGTATTGCCACGCACGATTTCACTCGCGGTCGAAACCATACTCAAATGAAAAAGGGTGACGCTGATTTCGATGGGCGTTTCAGAGAGCATGGCGGCGATGTCATCCATTCGCAGCGGACCGGATCCGACAATGTCGACCGTCATGGTCTCGGTGTTCGTCCAGCGGTCGACGTTCGTGCTCCAGCGATAAATCCTCGCACCGTTCCGTCTGAGCGCTTGCCATACGGGGATGACCCGCAACTGGCCTATGGCAGCGCGGAACGACAGCCGTTGAACGAGCATGGTGGCTACCTTCTGGATTAACTGCGTCGGTCGAGAGCGGATGGTAGCCAGCATATGGAAGGGGGCTGGGAAAGTACATCGTCGGTGCATGTCCGTATATCCGGCTTTATGGACAGCCGCGCCGATCCTGGGCCGCAGCAGGCCCGTCGGTGTTGGCGGGCCGAACATGCCGTGCAACGGCGGCCCGTTTCGCCGCCTGTCGGCATGCATGGGAAATCGACTGGCGAATATGTCCGGCACATCCATGGATACACTGGAATCGCGGGCAAACTGGAGCCGAATTGACCCATCGAGACTTCATCGCAATCGGCACGTCGTCGGGCGGAGTGGATGCACTGTGTGCCCTCGTATCCCGTTTGCCGCGCGATCTGCCCGCGACCGTTGCCATCGTTCTGCATGTCGGGGCCCACGACAGTATTCTGCCGTCGCTCTTGAGCCATTCGGGACCGCTGCCGGCGGTACACGCGGTGGATAGCGAATCGTATCTGCACGGAAAAATCTACATCGCGCCGCCGGATCGGCATTTGATCGTCGAAGGCACCCATTTGCGCGTCGTGCGAGGCGAGAAGGAAAACCATGCCCGACCGGCAATCGATCCGCTGTTTCGCAGTGCCGCCGCCGAGATGGGCACGCGCGTGATCGGCGTCATCCTGACCGGGCTGCTGGACGATGGTGCGGCCGGTCTCGGGGCCATCCAGTCGTGCGGGGGCGTCACGATTGTGCAGGATCCCGATGAAGAGTTTGCCTGCGATATGCCGCTTCATGCATCGCGTTACGCCGACTATGTTCTGCCGATCGCCGGGCTGGCGCGCCGCCTGATCGAGCTGACGGGCAGCGGGGGAGCATCTTCGGCGATCCGCAACGTGGCACGACGGCGCGAGCCGAAAGACCGGCAATAGGGAACCCCTTCGCGGATTGACGCGCATCGGGAGACGGCGTGCTCAATTCGGGTCAAAGCGGCGGCAGGATTTCGAAAAAGCGGCAGGCGGCAACGAAATATTGCGTGTCTGGACAGTAAAAATCTTGCGATTGATATCGCGGGACGGATAATAGCCGGCCTGCGCGCACCCACGCGCAAGCGGGCCAGGGCGTCTACCCGATCCGGGCTGCGGAAACTATGATTCTTTTTACAGGACGTGCAGTCATGCCGAAAAGTCGCGGGCAAACTCTCCCGAGCCAGGCAAACCATCCGATTGTCGGTATCGGCGCATCGGCGGGCGGACTGAGCGCGCTCCTGGAATTCTTCGAAGCGTTGCCGGCGCATACCTCGATGGCATTCGTCGTCGTGATGCATCTGGCCCCCGATTACGAAAGCAATCTCGCCGCCTTGCTGCAGAAAGCAACCAGCATGCCCGTGCTGGAAGTGACGAGCGCCACCCCCATTGAGCCCGACCACGTTTACCTGATCGCACCGTCTCTCGAACTGACGATGGTCGACGATTTTCTGCATATCGCGCCCCAGCGACCGGCGCAAGGCGGCCGCCGTGCCGCCATCGACCTTTTCTTCCGGACGCTCGCGGAAGCCCATCGGGAACGGGCCATCGGCGTTGTGCTGTCCGGCGCGGGGTCCGATGGCTCCATCGGGTTGTCAAGAGTCAAGGAAATGGGCGGCATCACATTTGCGCAGGATCCGTCGGAAGCCGAGTACGACAGCATGCCGCGCAGCGCCATCGCCACCGGCATGGTCGATTTCACGCTGACGGCTGCTGAAATGCCGCAACGGATGATGGATCTGTGGGCCACCGCCAAGGGAATTCATCTGCCCGTCGTCGAAAACGAGGACCGTCAGGAAGATCTGGTCAACGAGTCGGCCGAGCGCGCATTGCGCGAGATCATGATTATCCTGCGCACCCGCACGGCGCACGACTTTCGCCATTACAAGCGGGCGACCGTGCTGCGCAGGATCGAACGGCGTCTCCAGGTCAATGGCATCACCGATCTCCAGGCGTACCGCGATCATCTCCATCTCCATCCGGAGGAGACCCAGGCGCTGCTGCAGGACATGCTGATCAGCGTCACGAATTTCTTCCGCGACAAGGAGGCGTTCGAGGTATTGGAGCGCGATGTGCTGCCCCAGCTTTTCGATGGCCGCAGCGAGCAGGACCGCATCCGTGTCTGGTCGGTCGGATGTGCGACGGGCGAGGAGGCGTATTCGCTGGCGATGCTGCTTCAGGAACGCTCGCTGAAGTCGGCCGAAGGTATTTCGTTCCAGGTGTTCGCCACGGATATCGACGAACGTGCCATCGCTTTCGCGCGTGCCGGTCTCTATCCCGACTCGATTCTCGCCGACGTGGCGCAGGGGCGGGTACGTCAGTTCTTCTCGAAAGACGCGGCGCATTATCGTGTCAAGAAGGAACTGCGCGAGCACATGCTGTTCGCTCATCACAATGTGCTGAGCGATCCGCCGTTTTCCCGTCTCGATCTGATTTGCTGCCGTAACCTCCTGATCTATCTGGACCGGGAAGCCCAGATCGAAATCCTGAAGATGTTTCACTTCGCGCTGCGTCCGGGCGGCATTTTGTTTCTCGGCAGTTCGGAGTCGGCCGACAGCGTCAGCTCGATGTTCAGCGTCATCGACAAGCGTAACCGCATCTACCGCGCCAACGTGGCGGTGCGCGGCGATACGCCGGTTCCCGTGGCGATCTCCGGGGCG
The DNA here is from genome assembly GCF_018375725.1 of Burkholderia sp. Classification (GTDB taxonomy): domain Bacteria; phylum Pseudomonadota; class Gammaproteobacteria; order Burkholderiales; family Burkholderiaceae; genus Burkholderia. The sequence continues at coordinate 9,197 of NZ_JAHACR010000060.1, forward strand.
ATGAGCGCACGTCCGGTCATTTCGACGGTGCAGCCGCCGGGACGTCGCCGCTTTTCCTTCGGGGATTTGCATCAGCGCCTCGTCGAGCAATATGCGCCGCCGAGCGTGCTCGTCAATCGCGATTCCGAGATCGTTCACCTGTCCGATCGCGCCGGACGGTTTCTGCAGTATTCGGGCGGCGAGCCGTCGCACAACATCATTGCCGTGGTGCGCCCCGAGTTGCGGCTCGAACTGAGAACCGCCATCTATCAGGCGTTGCATACGAACCGGAGCGTGGAGGCGCGACGCGTGAGCATCGAACGCGACGCGCGTTCGTATTTCGTCAGCATGACGGCGCGTCCCGTACACGATCCTGAAGCCAATGCGGATTTCGTGCTGATCTTGTTCGACGAAGTCGAGGACAGCATGGGCGATGCGGAGACATCGACGGCCGATGCCCAGAAGGATCCGATCATCACCCAGCTGGAACGCGAGCTGCAACGGACGAAGGAGCAGTTGCAGTCGACCATCGAGCAATCGGAAACGTCGACGGAGGAGTTGAAGGCCTCCAACGAGGAATTGCAGGCCATCAACGAAGAGCTGCGTTCGGCGACGGAAGAGCTCGAGACCAGCAAGGAGGAACTGCAGTCGATCAACGAGGAACTGACCACGGTCAACGCCGAACTGAAGTCGAAGGTCGAGGAAACCGGCAAGATCAACGACGACCTGCAAAACCTGATCGCCGCAAACGACATCGGCACGATCTTCGTCGATCGGAATATCTGCATCAAACGGTATACGCCGCGTGCGACGGACGTATTCAGCATCATTCCGTCCGACATCGGCCGGTCGCTGCTGGATATCACGCACCGGCTCGAATACGACAAGCTCGCCGACGATGCGGCCGAGGCCTTCGATTCGCTGCGTCTGATCGAGCGTGAGCTGAAGAGCAACGATGGGCGATGGTATCTGGCGCGCTTCGTGCCATACCCGACGACGGAGGACCGCATCGACGGCGCGGTGCTCTCGTTTGTCGACATTACGGACCGCCGGCATGCGGAAGACCGGTTGCGGGAAGGCGAGCGGCGCATGCGCATCGTGGCCGAAGGCACCAAGGACTACGCGATCGTCACGTTTGACGACGACGGCCTCGTCACCAGCTGGAATGCGGGCGCGGAACGGATTTTCGGCTATACCGAGCAGGAAATGATCGGCGTGTCGGCGGACCGGCTTTCGACGGAGGAAGACCGGGTCAACAAGGTGGCTCAACGTGAATTCGCGGAGGCCCGCCTGAATGGACGCACCGAAGAAGCGCGCTGGCATCAGCGCAAGGACGGCACGCTCTTCTTCGCGAGCGGCGTGCTGTCGCGCCTGGACGAACCCGGCGTGAGCGGATTTGCGAAAATCGCCCGCGACCTCGGGGAATTCGTGCAGCCTGCCAAGGCCAGCTACGACGTCAGGGCCGAGCCGTTCCACGAAGCCAGTGACGGGGAAATCCGGCGGCAGCGCGACGAATTTCTCGCCGTGGTCTCCCACGAGCTCAAGCATCCGCTCAATCTCATCTCCGCGAGTGCGGAGCTGATCGCCCGCTCGCCGGAAACCCGGCAGAACCTGAACATCTCGCGCGCCACCGAGACGATCCGGCGCACCGTGATCAACCAGGCGCAGATCATCGACGATCTGCTCGATATCTCGCGGGTAAGAACGGGCAAGCTGTCGGTCGTGCGTACGCCCGTCGATATGCGGGAGATCGTGCGGCGGGTGACCAGCGCGGCTCAGGACGAAGCGGTTCAGCGCGGCCTGGCGCTCAATGTCACGCTGACCGATCTGCCCATCATCATCCATGCGGATCTCACGCGAATCGAACAGATCGTCTGGAACCTGATCAGCAACGCATTGAAATTCACCCGTCGCGGTGCGGTGGACGTGTCGTTGCAGGTCAACGAACATACCGAGGCCGTGCTGCGCGTGGCCGATACAGGCAGCGGCATCGATCCGTCATTGCTGCCGCACATCTTCGACATGTTCAAGCAAAGCCGGGATGCCGCCGCACGCCGGGCCGGCCTCGGCATCGGTCTTGCGCTTGTCAGGGATCTCGTGAATCTGCATGGCGGGGCGGTGCGCGTGGAATCGGCCGGCGCCGGCCTTGGCACGGTGTTTACGATCACGTTGCCTCTGCACCGCGCACCTGCCGACAGACAGGGGATCGACAGCGTGCTGACCGAATCGCTGCAAGGATTGCATATCGTCATGGTCGACGACGATGCGGAAACGGTTGAAACGTTCAAGCTTCTGCTCGAAAGCGAGGGCGCCATCGTTCAGACGGCGACCAGCGCCGAGGAGGCGCTGTCGATACTCGGCGGTCATGTGCCGGACATGGTTCTGTCCGATATCGGCATGCCGGGCATGGACGGACTGGAATTCGTCGAAAGGCTGCGGGGAATGCCGGCACTGAGATCGGTGATCTGTATCGCGCTCAGCGGCTTCGGTCAGGAAGCCGATGTGCAGCAGGCCCAGAACGCCGGATTCAATGCACACCTGAGAAAGCCCATCACACTCGAAGCCTTGCAGGCTGCCTACAAGCGGCTGCATGTCTGACCTCTGCATCATCGCGGCGGCCCGGCGTGCTCGCGCGCCGCGGACCGCAACCGGCAGCATCGTCGCAAACGGTCCATACTGGATTGCAGAGGATGTCTCCGCGTGTGGGGACGTATCAGGTGCGGGGGCGTGCATTCAATGGATGCCGCGTCCCCGTCGACCGCATCGGGCGATGAGAGCCAGGCGAGCCATGACGAATCGTATCGACAAACCCGACAATGACGTGCAGGCGCAGTTCGACGAAGCCGCCCGGCGGCTTCAGGCTGCCGAGGCTCGCGTCCAGGCGCTTTGCAACAATCCGCTCGTCGATGAAACAGCGAGGCAAATGGCGCGGGACGCATTCGAGCAGGCTCGCCTGCTCTGGCTGAGCAGCGACGTCGTCATGCGCAGTGCGGCGTTCAACGACGATCTGCAGCGGCACACGGGCAAGCGGGTGGTGATTCTTGCGGCCAATGTGCATGTCGGGGAATCGATCGCCTTGCTGTTGCGTTTAAGGGGATTCGTCACGGCGTTGCGCGCAAGGAACAGGATCGACGACGCGCATATGCATCGGCCAGCCGCCGCGGTTATCGTCGATATGGAGCGGGATTCGGACAAGGCAAGCGTGCTCGCTGTCGACGCACTGAGACATCATGCCGGCACCCGCATCATTGGCATGATCCCGCCCATGCTGGAAAACGGCGACTGGAGCGGGTTCGACACCATACTCGTGAAGCCGGTTTCGATCGACCTGATCGTGCAGGCCGTGACGGGCCGCGCGTGCCCGTAGTGCAACGGCGATCAGCGCAATGCCGGGCCCCGCGGCAGTGACACTTCGGAGAGCGTCTTGCGGCGAACCTATTTCTACATCAATTGTCCGGGCGACAGCCGTTTGCCTGAGCAGGAGCTGATTGCGTTCGACAAGGCCGGCTATGCCATCGTGCTCAACCGTATCGCAATCGACCGTGTGCCGCCTTACGTCGCCGCGACAGACCGGCCGGAATTGAAAAGCCTCTTGAGGCGGGCCGCTCCCCACGGTCTGCTGCTCGTACTCGACCTCTCCGCGCTCGGCTGCAGCCCGCGAGACATCCTGGCGACGCTGATGCAATGTCGCAAGGACAAGGTTTCCGTGCGATGTGTCGAGCTTGGCGACGCGGATCTCGCCGGTCGTCCGGAACCGCAGGCAGTCCGCACGCTGCGGGCGATCGTCCGGCTGGAGATGGCGACGCGGAGCGAACGCAGCAAGGCGGGATTGAAAGCCGTGCGGGACAGCGGACAGCGTACCGGCCGGCCGGCGTCGCTGTCGCGCCATGATCGCGAGGACATCGTGCGCTCGCTCGAAATGGGGCATTCGGTGAGCAAAATCGCACGCGACTTCGGAACCTCGCGTCAAACCATCATGCGGATACGGGAGGCGTCGGCAACGCACGCGGCCGGGTAACGCCGGCAGTGGCGATGCCGCGCCCGCCGTGCGCGGCCTGGATCCCGGCGTGTCGGGCGCGCGATGCGTCGGATGCGGGCGCGGCATGCGCCTTGCGTCGTCGACGAGGCGCCGCATGTCGCGGTGCACGGCATGCCGCAACGTGATGCGGCGGGAGGACGATCATGTCCCATCCGCGAGAACACCTGGAGGACTGGCTGCGCGACGCCTACGCGATGGAGCGTCAGGCACAGACGTTGCTCGAGTCGCAACTGAATCGGCTCGAGAACTATCCGTTATTGCAGGACAGAATCCGGTTGCATCTCGACCAGACGCTCAACCAGCTCGCGCTTGTCGAAAGCTGCCTGCGCCGGCTCGGCACGGCGCCGTCCACTATCAAGGATCTCGCCGCACGCGTTGCCGCATACGGACAGGTAGCGGGCAGCGTGCTGGCCAGCGACGAGGCGGTCAAGAGCGCGATGGCCGGCTATGTGTTCGAGCATGTCGAGATCGCGGCGTATACGACATTGATTTCCGCTGCCGACGCGCTTGGCGAATATGAAATCCGGGAATGCTGCGAACGGATACTCGGCGAAGAGGAGGCGATGGCATCGTGGCTGCTGCGGCACATTCCGGAACTCACGGCGGCTTTCCTCGAACGGTCCGCGGTCCAGCGGGATGACGCAAAGCGCTGATCCAGCCCTGGGCGCGGCGGGGGCATGAGCAGCCCGCCGCGCCCGTTTTCCGCTCGCCAGCGGTTTACTGCGGACCGAGTTCCAGCGCCGACGTATTGGCGTCGTTGCCCTGTGCGACCAGCACATGAATGTCGTTCGGCGTCACGTCGTTGACGCCGTGCGACGGGATCGTCATCAGCAGCCAGTCGGCATTGTTGTTCAGGCTGACAGGCGCGGTCCGCAGGATCACCGTCTTGGTGCCGGCGGTCGCGACGATCACCTGGTAGGTGCCGCCGTTCAGGTAGACCGAATCTTCGCCGGTCGAGGGCGACGCGTTCTGGTATGCCGCGCCGGACAGCGTCGGGCTTTGCGTCGCGATGTCCGTTCCGGGCGGTACGACATAGACGTCGACGTCTCGCGCGTTCGGGGACGCGTTGAAGCTGCGCACACGCGCCTTGTCGGACAACAGGCCCTTCGCGAAGGGATCGTCGATCACCGAGATCTGCGACGACGTGCTCGGCAGCGCGATCGTCGTGTAGTGGTGGCCGTTGGCCGCGCTGAACGACTGCGATGCGATGGTCGCGGTGGTGCCCGAGATGTCGTAGCTCGCCGTTTGCGTACCGGAGTCGATGTCGTGGTAGCGCGTGACACCCTTGTAGGCGACGGCCTGCGCATCGAGCTTCGCGCTCAGGTAGTAGTCGAGATTCGGGCCGCCCGGCACCGCGTTGATGAAGCGGGCCTGCGGATGGGAAATGCCCAGCTCGGTACCGACGTCGTTGCCGCTGCCGCCGCATGCGGCGAGCGCGGCAACCATCGAGCACATGGCCACAACGGTTCGAATGGATGTCATGTTGTCCTCTCGTATGGGGAACCCGATCGCCCCGGGCGACAGCCGCGCGAATGCGCGCGTCGTGCCACGGGCCGGTCGGGCGAAGGACCCGCAATGGCATGGCGGGCGCTCCGATGGCGCAATTCGCATGCCTGCGCGATGACGCCGTTCGCGACTGTGCCGCGCGTGCGCGCCCGGGCGAACGTCACGGACGACCGGGTAACGCGCAGCATGCAAGGAACTGGATGCAACCCTGAGCGCATGCACGCATGCCTGCCGTATTACATCCGCTTGAAAATTTTTCTCGTCATGCGATGTGACGGCGTGATCGGCCGCGACGGCGCCGGACATCGGTTGCGCACCCTGTCGCGGGCGGCGTGAATCAGCCGCTTACGCGTTGCCGTGAGGCGAGACCAGCACGGCCACGGGCAGCATCGCGAGACACGAGCCGAGCCTCAGCCGGCCATCCGGCGTGTCGATGCCGTGCCGGCCGTCCAGCCAGTCGAACCAGGATCCCGCGATGTCTTGGGGCAGCACGACGAACGTATCGCCCCACCGGGCGGGTTCAATGCGCGGCAGCGCGGCCGCGCTATCCAGCAGCGCATACGCGAGCCGGGTCGCCACGACGACGATCGTGACCCTGCGATCGCGTCGCGCGAATGCGATCGCATGGCGCGCCTGTTCGCCGCAGACACGCAGCGGCACATAGCTGCCGCCGGCAAACGTCGCCGGCCAGCGCGCGCGCAATCGCAGCATCCGCTCGACAAGCGCCTGTTTGACGCGGGCATCGGGCCATGCATGCAGATACGAAGCGACCGGCTCGTCGACGCGCTGCGCTGCGAGGGCCGCGAACGGCACGTCGCGGCGATTGTCGGGATCGACGAGCGAATGGTCCCACGCTTCGGTGCCCTGGTAGAGATCGGGCACGCCGGGCGACGCGATGCGCAGCGCGGTTTGCACCAGGCTGTTGACGACGCCGGCCGGCGCGATGCGCGCGACGAACGCATGCAGACGATGCGTGAAGTCGTCACGGCCGCCTGAAGCCAGTAGTTCGCGCAGGAACGTCGCGCAGCCATGTTCGTAACGCGTGTCGGGCACGATCCAGTCGGTGTGCTGTTTCGCCTCGCGCAGCGCCTTCGTCTGCCAGGCCGCCACGCGATCGGTCAGCGCCGCGACGCCGGGCGCATCGTCCGGCGACAGATCGGGCGGCCAGCAGCCGACGAGCGTCTGATAGAGCATCGCCTCCGCGCCGGGGCCGGGCACCCACGGCAACGCGCCGTGCGCAGGCTGCCGGTGCAACGTATTGAACGCCGACCATTCGAGTGACATCGTGCGCCATGTGTCCGGGATTTCGCTCAGCACAGCGAGCCGCGCGCGCGCGTCCTCACCGCGCTTGTGATCATGCGTCGCGGTGGCGACGAGCGTATGCGGGACGGTGCGGGCGCGGCGGCGGTTTCGCGCATGGAATGCGCCGCGCGACAGGCTGAACTCGCTCGCATCGGCGCCGACCTCGTTGCGCGACAGAAGCCGCCCGTAACGATAATTCGCCGTATCCTCGACCCCTTTGGCCGCAAGCGGCGCGGTGAGCTGCGCGAACGCGACCCGCACCGCGCGCAGCGCCGCTCCGCCGCGTGACGTGCCGACACCCGGCAGGCCGAGCCATCCCGCGACATGATCGAGCGCGGCTCGATCGGAGGCCGCAATCGCGGCGCATGCACCGTCGTATGCGTGAGCAAGACAACGCCGGTCGGCCGGATCGTCGTCCCGGCCGGCCGGATACAGCCGATACACGGGCATGCGGATCGCCAGTTCGGCGAGCACGCGGTGAATCGCGATCCGGCTGATATCGCGCGTATGGCCGGAGGCCCGCGCGATGCGGTGCAGCGCGGCCGAGACGCGCGCGTGCTCGGCAGCCAGCGCGCGCGTCAGCACCAGCCGCTTGCCGGCGAGCGCCTCCTGCGGGAAGGTGGCGGCCGAACCGGACACCGATGCCCAGTGCGCGGCAAGGGGCGCGGCACCGGCCGGATCGTGCAGCAGCGCGCCGACGTCATTCATGAAGTCGTAGCCGGTCGTACCGTCGATCGCCCAGTCGTCCCGTAACGGCTCGCCGGGCGCGAGGATTTTCTCGACGACGAGGTACGGCGTATCGCGACGCAGCGACGCCAGCCGTGCGCGCAGCCGCCGGCAGTAGCCGCGCGGGTCGGCAAGTCCGTCGATATGGTCGATGCGTACGCCATCGACCCATCCCGCCGCGTAGAGACGGAACAGCAGCGCATGCACGGCGTCGAACACCGCTTCGTCCTCGACGCGTATGCCGGCAAGCGTCGCGATGTCGAAGAAGCGCCGCCAGTTGAGTTCGTCGGCGGCCGTGCGCCACCATGCCACCCGATAATGCTGGCGCTCGAGCAGCCGGTGAAGGCGTGCGCGGCCGCGCGGCTGGCTGGGGTCGAACGCGTACAGCACCGCGTCGAGTGCGTGCGCACCGCGTGCCGCGACGAGCGCGCGCAGCGCGGTATGTGCGGCCTCGGTGCGCATACCGTCGCGCGCGAGCGCTGCCGCGCCGTCGAAGCACGCCGCCAGCGCGTCGAGATCCGCGCGCCCTGCGCTGCGCAGGATGTCCGGGTAAGTGGCGAGCGCAACCGGCAAGCGGCGTTCCGCGCATTCGATGAAGAAACGTCCGGCTTGCACATCGGTGCGCAATGCGAGGCCGCCGGCCGCGAGCACGTCGCCATAGGGTGCCGCGAGACAGGGGAGCAGCACCTTGCCGTCGGGCACCGCATCGCCCGGATGCCAGTCGATGTCGAAGCAGCGCGCGTACGGACTGTCGGGGCCCCATTCGAGCACGTCGTTCCACCAGCGATTCGACGATCCGCCGACACTCATGTGGTTCGGCACGATATCGACGATCAGGCCCATGCCGCGCGCGTGCAGCGCGTCGGCCAGCCGGACGAGGCCGCGCTCGCCACCGAGTTCGGCACGGATCTGCATGTAATCGACCGTGTCGTAGCCATGCCGCGAATCCGGCTCGGCCGTTGCGATCGGCGACAGATAGAGGTGGCTCACGCCGAGCCGTGCGAAGTAATCGACGTACGCCGCAGCGTCGTCGAACGTGAACCCGGCATGCAGCTGCAGGCGCAGCGTCGCGCGCGGCGTCATGACGAACGTCGCCGTTTCCGGCGCTCGCGCGCGATGGCGGCTCCCAAGTTAATGTCG
>NZ_JAHACR010000466.1 GCF_018375725.1 Burkholderia sp.
AAACTCTCGCGAACCATCGCCAGCTTCTGCTCCGCCGTCCAGCGCCGCCGGCGCTCCGGGCCCGTCAACACTTCCATCACTTCCTGCCTGGTGTTAGTCAAAAACACAGTCTTATGCCTACCCGTTATTGTAAGTGGGTGACTGTGTCCGGCGTTTCAGGGGGCTGCTCCAAATCTTAAACCACGCCGCTCGCGCGCTAAATCTGTCGAACGCGTCGACGACTTCCCTTTCGTGCTGGAAGAAGCCCCTTACGATGGCTTTACCTCACGCTTCCTTCCCGACCGTAACCGGCCAGCCTTCCCGTGGCAGAGCGCCGTCGATCGCCTGCTCGCCACCGCAGGCTTTGTGCCCGGCAACCATGTGCTCCTCTCCGTCAATTACCGCTCCCAGCAATTGACCATCTCGCCCGATCACCACTACCGGATCGCCAATCGCGACATGACCGAGCAGGAGATTCTGGATCGCATCCGTGACGAGCAGCAACTCGCCGCTGAACGACGACATCGCCGTCGACCTCCTTCGAAACAGGCCTAAACACCGAGCCCGGCATCCGCCGGGCTCAGTCGTTCAGCTAAAAAAGATGTTCTTCAACACCACGTACACAATGAAACTCATCATCGCGGTGAAGGCAATAACCCCAACTATCTTTTGCCCACGTGTTTTAGGAGCCGAGCCTGGAATTCCAACCATATTTACCACCTAATCCCTGTCTTACCTTGATCATTACTGTACCCGCCACCGACACCACCAACGTTAGTGTTCTTCCCGGCGCTAACCCCACCACCAACACCAATAATGGTCGCAGTTCCATTACCCGGCGAATTCATGATGCCTGTGCCAAATATGCCGTAAGCACCAGTCATGCCACCGGCATAGCCTCCAGCAAAGTTATTTGTCTGGCCAGGAGCGACGCTCGTTCGATTGAGCCAGCCGGCAGTAATACTTGCTGATGCCTGAACTGGATTGGGAAGCGCCATATTGACACCAGTTCCGAAGAACGCATTTCCATCCCGCGTAAACGTTCCCCACACACTGCCCACGAAATAATCAATCTGGAAGTTCACAAAGTCCGGTGCACGGACCAAGCCCGGATTCTTGCCCGTCGTCGTCGCCTGATACGAGAACCCGCTACCCTGCGCTCCCTTCGCAATATACGCCTGCAAATCAGGATCGCCCGGACCCAACGATTGCGTCCACACCGTCTGACCCGCCTTGTTCACGCCATACCGCGTCCACTCCGTACCGTCCTGCGGCATCTCTCCCGACGCTACTCGAACATTGCCCGGCAACACCCCTCCATCGCTCATCACCAGATCCATTTGCGCCATCTGGTCTTGAATCTGCTGCACCGTGTATTTGCCATCGCTTTCCGCTGCCAGCTTCTTCGCCAGCGTCTGCTCCTTCGCCTTACCGTCCTCGTGCAACTGCCGATTAAACCGATCCACACTCGCCCCAGTCAGCGCTCCCGCCCCACCGCCAACCAAAGCGCCAGTTCCGCCAGCCAGCACATTCGACGCCAGATTCCCCAGCAACTCATCCGCGTTCGCGTTACCAGTCGCCCCGACCTCTTTGATCGACTTCGCAATCTCATTCAGTTGCGGCGCAAGCTTCGCCGACAAGCCCGAACCCGCCGCCCCGCCCACTGCACCCAAACCGCCGCCGGTCAGGCCGCCCGTCAATGCGCCACCAGCAATATGCAGTGCAGCCCGACTGTCGCCGCCCTCAGCCCAGTCCCTCACTTCCTGCTGATACTGAGCCTTAAGCGCCGGATCGCTCGTGCCATCCGCGTTCTTCTGCGCTTCATCGTGCTTCTTGTCCGAATACGATCCAATCTGCTTCGCAATCGTCTCCGCTGCCGCCTGCGCCGCATTGATGAGATCCGACTGATTGCTCAACACCTGTTGCAGATCCGGCGTCTGGCTGACCGTCCCATTAAGATTCGACGTGTCGCGCTCCAACGTCGCCACGTCCTGCTTCTGGTTCGCCTTGTCCGAATACGATCCAATCTGCTTCGCAATCGTCTCCGCTGCCGCCTGCGCCGCATTGATGAGATCCGACTGATTGCTCA
>NZ_JAHACR010000467.1 GCF_018375725.1 Burkholderia sp.
GGTCGGCGCATTGTCGAGAAACGACTACAGCAGCCCGGTCGCCCAGAAATACATCGCATCGACCGGCTTGCCGTCCGGCCCGGTGACGAGGTGGACGATCTGCGCGAATGCGCCGTCGGCGCCCGCGCGCAGGATGACGATCACCGGCGCGATTGTCACGAAGATGCCGGCGAACAACTTCGCGACTTCCTCGATCGGCGCCCAGTTGAACGCATTGCCCTCGCGTGCCGAGCGCGGCGTGAACGCCAGCGACAGCAGCGCGACGCCGACGAGCGCGACGTCGCGCACCGCGTTTTGCAGCGCCACGTGCGTGCCCCATACGTCGAATACGATGCCCGGCTTCCAGATGCCGCTCATCAGCACGAGCCCGATCACCGCGGCGAGCAGCACGAAATTGATCTTGCCGTCGATCGACAGCGCGCGGTTGTCTGGTGTCGGATCGCGATGCGCCGGGCGCGCCTCGCCGCCCTTTCGATAGAAGTAAGTGTCGAGCGCGAAGAACACCGTCAACAGCACCGTGCAGATGAACAGCATCGGCAGCGCGAGGTGCATCGTCGTCCAGAAGAAGCTCACGCCGTTCAGGAAGCCGAGGAACAGCGGCGGATCGCCGAGCGGCGACAGCGAGCCGCCGGCGTTCGCGACGAGGAAGATGAAGAAGATCACGACGTGCACGACATGCCTGCGGTTGTCGTTGGCGCGCAGGAGCGGCCGGATCAGCAGCATCGCGGCGCCCGTCGTGCCCATGACGCTCGCGAGCAGCGTGCCGAGCGCGAGGATCGCGGTATTGAGCCTGGGCGTGCCGTGCAGGTTGCCGTTCACGCAGATGCCGCCCGCAACCGTATAGAGCGCGGTGAGCAGCACGATGAACGGGATGTATTCCTCGAGCAGCGCATGCACGAGCGTGCCGAACGCCGTGCCGGCACCGAATGCGGCGGCGAACGGCGCCAGGAACGCGATCGCCCACGCGGCCGCGATCTTGCCGAAGTGGCGATGCCAGAACACCGGCGCGACGAGCGGGAACAGCGCGATGGACAGCAGGATTCCGGCGAACGGGACGCCCCAGAATGCGGACAACGTTGCGCCGTCAAGCGTCGCGGCCGATGCGAGCGCGGGCGCGGCGCCAAGCGCTGCCCCCGACGCCATGCCCGCCCAGGCGGCATGTCGTTTCATGCAGTTGTTTTCCTTGTTGGATGCCGCGGATGCGAGGACGCGTCACGCGCCGCGCACGACGATCACATGAACCCGATACGGTCCATGCGCGCCCAGCACGATGGTCTGCTCGATATCGCCGGTACGCGACGGGCCGGACACGAAGTTGACCGCACGCGGCAGCTCGCCGCGCTCCGCGCGAATCAGCGCGAATGCATCTTCGTGGCCGGCGACGATGCGCGACGCGGGCACGACCGCGATATGCGTCTCCGGCAGCAGGCCGGCGGACGCATACGTATCGGGCCCCGACAGCAGCACCAGCGAACCGGTTTCCGCCGTTGCGCAAAAACAGCCGGTGAGGCCGACGAGATCGCCGTCGACAGGCTTGCGGAATTCGACGGCAACGCCTGCGGCAGCCCAGTCGAGCTCGCCCAGCGTGCGCCACGCGACCGCCTGCATCGGCAGGTCGTGCGCCGACAGATAGCGGGCGGCGGCCGCAGGCGCGTCGGCCAGCGTCGCGACTTCGTCGACGGTTGTCGCGAGCTTCGTCGCCTCGTCGACGAACGCGGCGACCAGATCGCCGGGCGCCGGCGGACGCGGTCCTGACGGATGGCGCGCCAGGTAATCGGCGACACCATCACGCTCCGTCGCGTCCGGTTCGGCCGCACGTCCCTGCGCTGCGCGGATGCGCGCGAGGATCTGGCGACGGGCAACGGAAGTGTCCATGAGGCGGTCCTCGTAAGGTGGGTTGCGATGCCGCAGGAATTATACCGGCCGCCTCTTCGCGCACGCACCGCCGGCCGGACGGCCGATCGTCATTTCGACGCGTCGTCCGCGACCGGCTGCGCAATGCCGAACACCTGGCGCAGATACGCGAGATAGGCGTTGTCGTCGCACATGCTCTTGCCCGGCG
>NZ_JAHACR010000468.1 GCF_018375725.1 Burkholderia sp.
CCAGTTGCGCATACAGTGCGCCCGCCGCATCGAGCGCCGCGCCGGTGATCGCGAGATAGCGGCCGATTTCGCCGGGCGTGCGCGCGAGGAACCAGCTCATCCCGACGTCGGGAAAGAGGCCAATGCGCGTCTCCGGCATCGCCATCTTCGTCGAATCGGTCACGACCCGCAGGCCGCCCGTGTGCCGCGCCGCCTGCGAGATGCCCATGCCGCCGCCCATCACGACGCCGTGCATCAGCGCGATGTACGGCTTCGGGTAAGTGAAGATCGCGTGATTGAGCGCGTATTCCTCGATGAAGAACGTGTCGACCGCATCGCGATCGCCGCGCTTCCACGCGTCGTGGAAGAAGCGCACATCGCCGCCCGCGCAGAACGCGCGCTCGTGCGGGCTGTAGACGACGACCGCGAGAACCTCGGCATCGTCGCGCCAGGCGTCGAGCGCGGCATGCATCGTGCGAATCATCCCGACCGACAGCGCATTGAGCGCCTTCGGCCGGTTCAGTTCGAGAAAGCCGACGCGGTTCGCCACGTAGGCGCGCACATCGGGCTCGGCGGAATCGATGGGAGTGGTATCGGTCATGAGATCCATTCGGCTGGTTGCGGACGGCTGGTTGCGGACGCGCGGGTCAGTGCGCCTGCATCTTCGAGAACAGGTTCAGCACGACGACGCCCGCGACGATCAGCGACAGGCCGATCACCGCCGGCACGTCCGGCACCTGGCGGTACAGGAGCATCGCGACGAGCGTGATCAGCACGATGCCCGCGCCCGACCAGACCGCATAGATGATGCCGACCGGCATCGTCTTCAGTGTCAGCGACAGGCAGTAGAACGCGGTGACGTAGCCCGCCACGACGAGCAGCGACGGTCCCAGGCGCGTGAAGCCCTCCGCCGCGCGCAACGCGGAAGTACCGACCACTTCGGCCACGATCGCAATCGCGAGCCACGCATATCCGGGCAACGACATCGCTCAGCTCCTTGCGAGCGCAAGCTCGGCGTAGTTCTTTCCGAGCTCCGCGCACAGCGCCTCGACGACGAGTTCGTGATCCGCGCGCTGCGGCAGCCCCGACACGGTGACCGAACCGATCACGCCGGCACCCGCGACCGTCAGCGGAAATGCGCCGCCGTGCGGGGCATGATCCGCCACCGGCAGGCCATGCTTGTCGGCCAGCGTGGTGCCGGCCTGCTGCATGCGCAGGCCGACTGCATAGGAACTGCGACGGAAATGCGCGACGACGTTGCGCTTGCGGCGCACCCAGTCGACGTTGTCGGGCGACGTACCGGCGAGCGCGGCAAAAAACAGCGGCTGGCCGAACGTGCAAATGTCGATCGCGACCGCATGGCCGCGAGCCGTGGCCAGCGCGTGCAGCCGGTTGCCGAGCGCCCATGCGCGTGCGGCATCGAATTGGGAAAAGACGAGCGCCTGTTCCTGCGCGCCGATCGATTGCAGATCGAGAGCGATATCCATGTATCTGTCAGAGCGAAAAGATGACACAGCCGGGCCCCGATCCGATCGCGCGCCCTGCTGCAGGAGTGACGGCACAAACCGCACGATTCTAGCGCACACACCTGCCGCGCCGGCCCGGCAAACCGATTGTCAAAAAACGCTTGCACGTATTGGGGGAAGCCCCTATAATTCAATTCTTCGACGGACGCGGGGTGGAGCAGTCTGGCAGCTCGTCGGGCTCATAACCCGAAGGTCGTAGGTTCAAATCCTACCCCCGCAACCAAGCGTCCCGATTCATGCAGAGAGCCCGGCCTTGTGCCGGGCTTTTTGTTTTTCCGGCACGCCGGGCTTGCGCGCCAGCGGCCGTTCGAGAATGCCCCGCCCCGGTGATACACTCGCATCACCTCGTCCCCTCCACTCGACATGAAATTCTGCTCCGTCTGCGGCCACGAAGTCATTGCACGCATTCCTCCCGGCGACAATCGCGAGCGCTTCGTCTGCGATCAATGCGGCACGATCCACTATCAGAATCCACGCAATGTCGTCGGCACGGTTCCCGTCTGGGGCGAGCAAGTACTGCTGTGCCTCCGCGCGATCGAGCCGCGCTACGGCTACTG
>NZ_JAHACR010000469.1 GCF_018375725.1 Burkholderia sp.
GAGATCTCCGCCGGATCGCCGAACACCAGACCGACGACGCCCGCCGGCACGCCGGCATCGACGAATGCGCGCAGGAGCGCTGCCGGCGACGCCGGCGTTTCTTCAGGCGCCTTCACGAGGAACGAGCAGCCGGTCGCGAGCGCGGCGCTGAGCTTGCGCACGACCTGATTGACCGGGAAATTCCACGGCGTGAATGCGGCCACCGGCCCGACCGGTTCGCGCACCACCATCTGCTGCGCCGCCAGATTGCGCGGCGGCACGATCCGGCCGTAAACGCGCCGGCCTTCGTCTGCAAACCACTCGATGATGTCCGCGGCCGCCAGCACTTCGGTGCGCGATTCGACGAGCGGCTTGCCCTGCTCCTGGGTCATCAGCCTCGCGATCGTGTCGGCGCGCTCGCGTACGAGCGCCGCTGCCCGGCGCATCGTCGCCGCGCGCTCATAGGCGGGCACCCGGCGCCATGCCTCGAAGCCGCGTTGCGCGGCGGCCAGGGCGAGGTCGAGGTCGGCGGTGCCCGCATGGGCGACCTGGCCGATCACCCTGCCGGTCGCCGGGTTCACGACGTCGAGCGTCTTGCCGCTCCTGGCATCGCACCATTCGCCGTTGATCAGGAGTTGCGTATCCGTATACGTCACGTCAGTCATCCAGAATCCCCTACTTTCCGTCAAATGAGCGCCTCCCCGAACGCGGAGGCACCGGTTGCCTGAACGGGCGCCGCATTTCGCATGCGGCGGATTCAAGCCGCGCCGCGCACGAAGCGGCGTCTGCTTACTGCTGCACGGCATCCACGGCCGTCAGGACCCGCACAACCGGCGGCTCTGCCAGCCATTCGGCCGCGCTGGCCCGATACGCGTTGTAATGCGCGCTCGCGCGATGGGCGTCGAACGCCTGCGCATCGTCGTAGACCTCGAACAGATGGAAGCCCGGTGCGCCATCCGTCTGCACAAACAGGTCATAGCGGCGGTTGCCGGGCTCGGCGCGCGTCGCGGCGACCAGCTTGCGCAATTCCGTCTCGACGGTCTCAACATACTCGGGTTTCGGAATCAAACTTGCAAACACATAGACAGGCATGTCATGTCCTTGATCGATAGTCATGTTGTCGGCGTCGTGCCGGGGAATCCCGCGACGCCGGATGTGATGGGGCTTCCGCCCTGGTCAGACAAGCGCGTCGGGGCCGACGCGAACGACGACCTTGCCGAAATTCTTGCCCGCGAGCAGTCCGATCAGCGCATTCGGGGCCGCCAGCAGATCGTCGACGATGTCTTCACGCGACTTCACCTTGCCTTGCGCGACCCATTCGCCCATTTCCTTCAGGAACGCCGCATATCCGTCCGCATAGTGGTCGAGGATGATGAAGCCCTGCATCTTGATGCGCTTCGTCAGCAACGCGGACATCAGCAACGGCAGCCGATCCGGCCCCGGCGGAAGCGACGATGCGTTGTAGTACGCGATCAGGCCGCAGACCGGAACGCGCGAGCCGACGTTGAGCAGCGGCAAGACGGCTTCGAACACGGCTCCGCCGACATTTTCGAAATAGACGTCGATCCCCGCCGGGCACGCTTCGGCCAGTTTGCGCGCAAATTCCGGATCGCGATGGTCGATGCATGCGTCGAAGCCGAGCGTCCCGGTCGCGTAGCGGCATTTTTCGTCGCCGCCCGCGATGCCGACCACGCGGCAGCCCTTCAGCTTTGCGATCTGCCCGACAACGGAACCGACCGCACCGCTCGCCGACGCGACGACCACCGTTTCGCCGGGCTTCGGCTCACCGATCTTCAGCAATCCGATGTACGCGGTGAAGCCCGGCATGCCGAGCACGCCGAGCGCATACGACGGGTGCGGGAAGTGTTGCCCGAGCGGAATCAGATCGGTACCGTCCGACAGCGCATAGTCCTGCCATCCGCTTCCGGCGACGACGAGATCGCCCTCCCGGAACGACGGCAGTGTCGACGACACGACGCGGCTGACCGTACCGCCCACCATCACATCGCCGAGCGCCACGGGCGGCGCGTACGACGGACCGTCGTTCATGCGGCCGCGCATGTACGGGTC
>NZ_JAHACR010000470.1 GCF_018375725.1 Burkholderia sp.
GCCCGTCCGGCAGCACCGCGTCGCCCGCGCCGAAACACTCTCGCCGTCGTACTCGCCCGTCACTGCTTCAGTATTGAAACCGGACGTTGCTAATCCGCCGCCGGCATCCGCACCCCGCCGCGATGGGCTATTGAGCCGATGTGGCAATTCCCGACAGTATCAAGGTTGAAACATTTCGTGAGACGACACGTGTTCCGACATGCGGTGACGCTACCCCATCCTCCTAAACGCACGCACTGACGGTCGTGGCACGCTCTGTGCGTTCGCTCCGAAAGCGCTGGGTCAGCCGTGCCCGGCTCACAAACAAAAATTTCGACACAGATCGCGTCCCGCGCACGGGTAAAGGCGGTTCTTCCGGGCAGGGCGCATCGGGGAAAAAATGAAAACTAGAACTCTCACGATCTCGATCGCAGCTTCGTCGGGGACGAGCAGCGATGCCGCAACAATCGCACCGGGACCGGTCGTCGGCGGATGTCAGCCGTTCCAACAGACATCCACCACAGACGAGATACGACAGGCGTCTCCACGCGCACGATCGCACCATGCTGCTTTGCACGCCACCGGCATGAGCGCCCACGTTGTGCCGACCATGCACGGCAAGCCGCAAAGCGCAGCCTGAGCGCCACCCGGCATTTCATCGCAAGGTCCTCGCGCCGTCAGATGGCATTGGGCCACTGCCGACGGCGCCGGAACCCCAAGATCTGTTCCGCGGCGACTGAATTGCCGACTGAAGAAATTCTCGATGAATGATCGCCATTCAATCATGGACCGGACTGCGACACCTCCTCATTCGATCATCGCACTTGCGCTTTCGCTGGCCGTGCTGTTCCTGATAACTCATCCTTATACGGGCATCCGGCACGACGCGATCCTGTACACCGCACAGGCGCTGTACAACATGCATCCTGCTCATTTTCCGCACGACCTGTTCTTCGAATTTGGCTCCCAGGACAGTTGGACGATTTACGGCCGGATCTTCGCGAAACTCATCTCGGCGTTCGGGCTCCGCACGAGCAATCTCGCGTGCCTGATTGCCGCGCAGGCACTCTGGTGGAGTGGCATGTGGCGCGTGGCCACGAAACTGCTTCCCGCACCGTGGCATTGGCTTTGCCTGTTCCTCGTCGCCTGTATGCCGTCCGAATATGGCGCCGAGCTGATCTTCTCCTACGACGAAGGCTTTCTTACCGCCCGGCTTCCTGCCGAAGCACTCGGCCTGTGGGCAATCGCGTCGACACTCGAACGCCGTCATGGCATTGCCGTCGCACTCACCATCGTCGCGACGGCGATACATCCGCTGACAGGCGGCGTCTCGCTCGCCATCGCCATACTCGGCTGGATGCCGCGCGTGAAATGGTGGCCTCTGTTGCCGTTTGCGCTGGTCGCGTTTGCCGTCATCGAGCTGTCGCCATTCAATGTGCTCCATCTACACCCGTTCGATCCGGAATGGCTGGCGGTCGCACGATTCAACGTATCCTCCCTGTTTCCAACGCTCTGGAACCTCAATGCGTGGAGCAAGGCATGCTGGGCAATCGCGTTGCCTGCCGTACTTTGCGGGACGAGGCCCCAGAAAAACCGGACGCTGTGGTCCCAACTTACGCTCGTCGGCGTCGCTGGGCTCGCACTAAGCACGGTGGCAGATCTGGCCGGCCGGGATGCCGCGTGGATCCAGCTGCAAACGTGGCGCACGCTGTGGCTGTTGACGCTGATGCAGTGGCCAGCGGCATTTCTGCTGGTGAGACACGAAATCCGTACGCGGCCGATGCTGATCTGGGCGCTCGCGATCTCCTGGCTGCTGCTCGATATGGGCGGCGGAATCCTCGCGCTGCTGATCGCCATCTCGCTACACGCCGCGGCCCGCATCCAGACGCCCGGCGCCTCGGCGCCCCTGTTCGGCGAAATCACTCCGCTCCTGCGCTATTCGCTGACCGGAGCGACGCTCGTCGCAATCGCTGTCTGGGTCAAATACCAGTTCGCATATCAATTCGGTCACCAAATTTCCCTGACTGGCAGCGTAGCGTACGACATCGGCTTTATGGAAACGCTGATC
>NZ_JAHACR010000471.1 GCF_018375725.1 Burkholderia sp.
ATTGAGCCGGTCATTTCGACCGAGGGTTCGATCAATCTCGGCGCGCACCTGTCGCGCCTCGATGCGATGCTCGCGGAGCTCGAGCGCAAGATCGGTACCGGCATCCATTTGTTCGCGCATGAAGTGACGGCGGCGCGCGAGCACCTGGCGAAGCTTCTGTAATTAATGTCAATGGACGATCAGCCCGCCAAGAAAGCTGCTCCGGATTGGGAGCGCATCGAGGCTGATTACCGCGCCGGCGTGTTGTCGGTTCGGGAAATCGCCGCGTCGCAGGGTATCACCCACGGCGCGATCAATAAGCGTGCAAAGCGTGATGGATGGGAGCGCGACCTCTCGGCCAGGATCAAAGCGAAGGCTGACTCGCTGGTATCCAAAGCGGAGGTATCCAGTGCGGTATCCGCTGAGCGAGCGGATACCGACCGGCAAATCGTCAATGCGAATGCCGAGGCAATTGCCCGCATCCGGCTTTCGCATCGTACGGATATTTCCCGTTCCCGGAAGCTTGTGATGTCGCTGCTGACGGAGCTGGAAGTCACCAGTGGGAATATCGAGCTCTTCGAGGAGCTCGGCATGTTTCTCCGCGACGAAGATGAGAAAGGCCAGGACAAGCGGAACGATCTGTATCACAAGGTCATTTCGATGTCGGGGCGTGTCGGCAATATGAAGAGCCTGGCGGATACGCTGAAAACGCTGGTCGCACTCGAGCGCGAGGCGTATGGGCTGGCTGCCGCTGGTGAGGATGACCCGAGCAAGCCGGCAGCCTATACGAAAGTGGAGCGGGTAATTGTCCGTCCTGCACATCCAGACGCCTGAGATCTTCCTGCCGCTGCTGGAGCCAGCGCGCTACAAGGGCGCGCACGGCGGCCGCGGATCGGGCAAGTCGCATTTCTTTGGCGAGATGCTGATCGAGCGGTCGATCATGGAAAAGACGGATGCCGTCTGCGTCCGCGAGGTGCAGAAATCCCTCAAGCAGTCAGTGAAGAAGCTGCTCGAAAGCAAGATCGAGTCGCTGAACGCTGGCGCGTATTTCGATGTGCTGGATGCGCAGATTAATGCCAAGAACGGTGGCCTGATCATGTTCCAGGGTATGCAGAACCACACGGCAGAGTCGATCAAGTCGCTCGAAGGTTTCGATATTGCGTGGGTCGAAGAAGCGCAATCGCTCAGCCAGCGGTCGCTTGATCTGTTGAGGCCGACGATCCGCAAGCCAGCCTCGGAGCTCTGGTTCAGCTGGAACCCTCGCGAGGCCAGTGACCCGGTCGATGCGCTGCTGCGCGGAGACGAACCGCCCCCTGGCGCGCATGTGATCGAGGTCAACTTCACGGATAACCCGTGGTTCCCCGACGAGCTGCGCGCCGAGATGGAGTACGACAGGCGGCGCGACCCGGACAAGTACGCACATATCTGGCTAGGCAGCTACCAGCAGAACAGCGAAGCGCGTGTGTTCAAGAACTGGCGCGTCGAGGAATTCGAGCGACCGGACGGCACGATCTTCCGCCTCGGTGCGGATTGGGGCTTTGCATCCGATCCGTCGGTGCTGATTCGCTGCGACATCGACGGGAACCGCCTGTACGTCGACTACGAGGCGTACATGGTTGGCTGCGAGATCGTGAACCTGCCCGAGCTGTTCATGGGTGTGCCGGACGCAGAGAAGTGGCCGATCACGGCGGATTCCGCGCGGCCGGAGACGATCAGCCATATGCAGAAGCATGGCTTCCCGAAGATCCGGGCAGCGATCAAGGGGGCGAAATCGCTCGAAGAGGGTGTCGAATTCCTGAAATCGTTCGACATCATCGTGCATCCGCGCTGCAAGCATCTGATCGACGAGCTGACCCTCTACAAGTACAAGGAAGACCCGCTCACGGGTGCCGTGTTGCCGATTCTCGAGGACAAGGATAACCACGTGATCGACGCGCTGCGTTACGCCTGCGAGGGCGCGCGCCGCGCCGCGAAGCCCGTGAAAGCCCCGAAACCTGTTGTGCGTCGCACCGTCATCGGCGGCGGCGCTTGGATGAGCTAATGGCCCGCAAACCGAAGGAAGAC
>NZ_JAHACR010000061.1 GCF_018375725.1 Burkholderia sp.
CAGGCGGCATGCTCGGCACCGCACGGCTGACCGGCCAGACGCTCGGCGCCGCGATCGCCGCGCTGATCTTCAGCGTCGCGCCCGCGCACGGGCCGACGGTTGCGCTCTATGTCGCCACCGCGTTCGCAGCGATCGCGGCGGTGGTCAGCACACTGCGCATCGCGTCGCCGCAACCCCACGCTTCGGCCTGACCGGCATGCCGATCACGGGTGCCGCATCGGGTGCGGCCGGCACGATTCGCACGCTCACCGGCGACAACGGCAGCGCCGCGCGACGGATCGGACGTGACAGCCGGATCCCGCGGGACTGACGTCACGCGTCCTGTTCCACGCCGAGGTCGCGCTGGTAGTCGAGCCCTTCCGGGCGCGTGCCGCCCTGATTGTGGTCGCCGTCGTGCGGGGCCTCGGCGGGCGCGCCTGCCGGCGGCGCGAACGGCGCATCGGGGCGTGATCGCGTGCGGCCGGTTCCGGTGTCGGGCTGCGGGTGTGGGGGCAGTTTGGCACGGCGCATGACTGGGTGTCTCATGAGCTGAACGGCACGAAGCCGCCGTCGAAACCTCCATCAACCACCAATACACAAGTGATACGCCTGGTCGCAATCGATGCGACCTATGATTAGGACACGTCTCATTGTGCATCGTTTCGCCCTTTCCCCCACGATGCGCCGGACCATCGCGCCGCACATGGGTACGAAACCGTCGTCACTGTTTGCCAGTGCCTTGCATTGTTCGTCAGACGATTGCGAAACAATCATGCGAAGCGGGCGTGCATGACGGCCCGCCCGGACAGCACCTGTGCTCGGGGACGAAAACAGCTTCATCAGAACCGGCGGGACGCCATCGCGCACGCAACCGGCAGCCTCGCGGTCGGCGAAGCGGTCAGGACTCGACGTCCTCGAGGCTGAAGATTTCGGTCTGGTCGTTGTACGAGAAGATCTCGCCGTAACGGCCCCAGTCGATCACCGCGTCGAGCGTCTCTTCGGCCGCGCCGTCGGACAGGAAATCTTCGAGTTCCTGCTCGAAGCGCACGCGCGGCGCGCGATGGCCCGGGCGCTCGTTCAGCACCTTCTTGATCCGCGCCGCGAGCGGCACGTGCCGCAGCAGATGCTCGGCGAACATCATCTTCCGTTCCTGTGTGCCGAACTCGGCGAACACGCGCCCCGGCGGCGTCAGGAACACGTCCCCTTCCCGCACGTCGGCGAAGCCGAGGTACTGCAGCATTTCGGCGATCGGGAACAGGTCGTCGACCTCCAGATGCAGCGTGCGCGCGATTTCCGGCATGTCCGCGCGGCCGTGATACGGCGCGGCGGCGAGCGTCTCGATCAGGCCGGCCATCAGGTTGGTCGACACCTGCGGCAGCCAGCTGCCGAGCTCGAGCCCCTTCTTCGTCGCCTCGCCGATCTGGCGGGCCGTCATCTTCGCGTAGATGTCGTCGACGAGACGGCGGAACGCCGGATCGAGACGGTTGCGCGGATGCTTGAACGGCACCTTGATCTCGGCGATCACGCGCCCCGGATTCGACGACAGCACGAGGATCCGGTCGCACATGAATACCGCTTCCTCGATGTTGTGCGTGACGATCAGCACCGACTTGATCGGCATCCGGCCCTGCGTCCACAGATCGAGCAGGTCGGTACGCAGCGTTTCGGCGGTCAGCACGTCGAGCGCGGAAAACGGCTCGTCCATCAGCAGCAGCGTCGGATCGACGACGAGCGCGCGCGCGAAGCCGACGCGCTGGCGCATGCCGCCCGACAGCTCGCGCGGATAGGCGTTCTCGAAACCGTCGAGACCGATCAGGTCGATCGCGGCAAGCGCGCGTTCGCGCCGCTCGCGCGCGCCGACGCCGAGCGCCTCGAGGCCCGCTTCCACGTTCTGCAGCACGGTCAGCCACGGGAACAGCGCAAACGTCTGGAACACCATCGCAACGCCGGCGGCCGGCCCTTCGAGCGGCTTGCCGAGATAGCTCACCTCGCCGTCCGTCGGCTCGATCAGGCCGGCGATGATGCGCAGCAGGGTCGACTTGCCCGAGCCGGAACGGCCGAGCAGCCCGACGATCTCGCCTTCGCGCAGCGACAGGTTCGCGCCGTCGAGCACCAGCAGCTCGCCTTGCGTCTTGTTGAAGCCGCGGCTGACGTTGTCGACCCGCAGGATTTCCTCGCCGAGGCGCGGAGGCATCGGCGGCGTCTGAACGGGGGCGTTTACAGCATTCGGATTTTGCATCGCGTTTCGCTCTCAATCAGTCTCAGTCGAGCCGCAGCCTGGCTTCGGCGTAGGCATACAGCGGTCGCCACAGCAGGCGGTTGAACAACGTGACGAACAGGGACATCACGGCGATGCCCAGGATGATCTTCGGATAGTCGCCGGCTGCGGTCATCTGCGCGATGTACGCGCCGAGGCCGTGCGCCTCGATCTTGGTATCGCCCCACTGGACGAGTTCCGACACGATGCTCGCGTTCCACGCGCCGCCCGACGCGGTGATCGCGCCCGTCACGTAATAGGGGAAGATGCCCGGCAGGATCGCCTGCCGCCACCATTGCCAGCCACGGATGCGGAAGTTCGTCGCCGCTTCGCGGTAGTCGTTCGGATAGGCGGTGGCGCCGGCAATCACGTTGAACAGGATATACCACTGCGTGCCGAGCACGATCAGCGGCGACAGCCAGATGTCCGCGTTCAGGTGGAACTTCACGATCACGATCACGAACACCGGGAACAGCAGGTTCGCCGGGAATGCCGCGAGGAACTGCGCGAGCGGCTGAACCTTTTCGGCCACGGCCGGGCGCAACCCGATCCACACCCCGACCGGCACCCAGACCAGCGATGCCAGCGCGATCAGCAGCACCACGCGCAACAGCGTGATGAGGCCCAACACGAACACGTGACCGACCTCGCCCAGCGTCACGCCGCTCGCCACGAAGCTGACGACCTGCCAGACCACGTAAGCGGTGCCGAGCAGCACCAGGGCCGCCCAGGCGATATCGGTGACGAACGACGCCTTCCGCTCGACGCGCGGCAGCGTGAAACGCACGGCGCCCGACAGCGGCAGGCGGAACGGGATGCGCGCCGCCTTCGCGAAGATCCAGCCGGCCGGCACCAGCAGCTGATGAATCAGGCGCGTCCGGCGCACGAGATCGAGCAGCCACGATTCGGGCGCATTGCCCGAGCTGGTCGTCTCCATCCGGAACTTGTCGGCCCACGCGACGAGGGGACGGAACAGCAGCTGATCGTACGCGAGGATCACGACCGTCATCGCGAGGATGACCCAGCCGACCGCGCCGAGATTCTTGTCGGCGATCGCCTGCGCGAGATACGCGCCGATCCCCGGCAGCGTGATCGTATGGTTGCCGACCGTGATCGCCTCGGACGCGACGACGAAGAACCAGCCGCCCGACATCGACATCATCATGTTCCAGACGAGACCCGGCATCGAGAACGGCACCTCGAGCTTCCAGAAGCGCTGCCACGATGTCAGGTGAAAGCCGCGCGACACCTCGTCCAGGTCGCGCGGCACCGTGCGCAGCGACTGGTAGAAGCTGAACGTCATGTTCCACGCCTGGCTGGTGAAGATCGCGAAGATCGCGGCCAGTTCGGCGCCGAGCACGCGGTTCGGGAACAGCGCGAGGAAGAACGTCACCGTAAACGAGATGTAGCCGAGCACCGGCACCGACTGCAGGATGTCGAGGATCGGGATCAGCACCATGCCGGCGCGACGGCTCTTCGCGGCCAGCGTGCCGTAGACGAGCGTGAACACGAGCGATGCGGCCATCGCGGACAGCATCCGCAGCGTGGTGCGCAGCGCGTATTCCGGCAGGTTCGCCGGGTCGAGCGAGATCTTCTGCGTTTCGAGGGTCGTGATCGGCGCCAGCATTTCGTGGAACCCGACGACCGCCATCGCGATCAGGCAAATGATCAGCGGAAATGCGATGAAGTCCCAGCGGTTCGGCAGGACGCGCCACGCGGAGGCATTGGCGATCCGGTTCGGATCGAATCCGAAGTTCATCAGGCGCCCTCCCCGGTAAGGCCCATCGAATCGAAGAATGAGACCGGCAGACGTTGTTGATTCATGGCAAAGCGCACGGGCGCGGTATTTCGTTTTGACTCACGATTAAGGCGGATGCAGCGCGCCCACACACACGCCGCGCAACCGCGCGGCATCCGGTCGAAGGCCCCGCGACGGCACGACACTACTACAACCTGTATTTCAGGCACAACCTTCCGGATCGGGACGGTCTAACCGCCCGCTGCCGCGGACAAATCGGGCCCGGAACGGGCTGGCGGCGGACGAATCGGTGCAGGACGAACCGGCGAACAGTCGTCCAGCCGGCGTGCAGGCACGAATTATGCCGCGAACCGGGCCAGCCGTGAACCCGCCCGGCGCGCATGACGCAAATCCGTGCGGTGCGTCAGAAGCCGGATCGGGCGAAGCGGGTATGATCGGGACTCGCCCCACGTGGATTGATTGACTGACGAGCTGGAGGTTTGAATGGCAGGAAACTTGGTGATCGTATGCCGCGACCAGGACGCCGACGCGTTCTACGAGCTGATGCAGGAGTACGGTTCGTTCCAGACGCGGTTGTCGTCGACCGCGTGGTACCTGAACATGAATATCGTGCCGGAATCGCTGCAGGACGAGATTCTCGACCGCCTCGGCAAATACACGACCGTCTATATTTTCGAGGCCACCAGCGTCACCTACAACACGATCGACAGCAACGCTGCCGAGACGCTCGGCACGCTGTTCGGCGAGTAACATCCCGGCGGCGCCCGCGGCCGGCATGACCGGCCGGCCCGGCGCGCCCTCATGCGGCGCGCGCGTGATCCTCGCCCTTCGGCAGCACGTCGAACGGGAACGACATCGTGACGCGCAGGCCGCCTTCCGGCAGGTTGCCGATCTCGCACGTGCCGCCCAGCCGCAGAACCAGCCGCTCGACGATCGCGAGCCCCAGTCCGCTATGCCCGTTGCCGCCGCGCGCCGGATCGAGGCGCACGAACGGCCGCGTCGCGGCCGCGAGGTCGCGGGGCGCGATACCGCCGCCGTGATCGCTGACCGACAGCGTGTAGCCGGTCGGCGTGCGCCTCGTCTCGACGATCACGGGCGGCGCGCCGTAAGCATGCGCATTGTCGAGCAGGTTCGACAGGATTCGCTCGAGCGTCGCGGTCGGCAGCCGGAATGCGGGGTCGGATTGCAGCCGGGTCTCGACGGTCGGCGCCTTCGGCGCAACCGCGCGGTAGGTGCGCGCGATCCGCTCGCAAGCCCGGTCGACCTGCACCGGCTCGCTGCTGTCCGTGCCGCCATGCGCGAACACCAGGAACTGGTCGACGATGTGCGTCATCGAGTCGACATCGCGCACGATGCCGTCGCGCAACCGCGCGTCGTCCATCATCTCGGCACGCAGTCGCATCCGCGCAAGCGGCGTGCGCAAATCGTGCGCGACGCCGGCCAGCATGACCGCGCGGTCGTTCTCCGCGCGCGACACCTGCTCCACCATCTGGTTGAAACCGTGCGTGAGCTGGCGCAGCTCGCGCGGGCCGGACTCGCGCACCGGCGGCACCGGCTGGCCGCGGCCGAAACGGCCGACCGCGCGGGCAAGCGAGCGCAGCGGCTGCTGCAGTTGCCAGGCGGCAAACAGCGCGGCGATCACGCCTGCGGAAAAGATCGTCGCGAGCCAGATCACCATCCGGTCGAGCGAGCGCGGCGGCCGCAACGGCTGCACCGGCACGACGATCCAGCTCCGGTCGGACGGCTCCTTGACCCACAGCTCCGGCGGATGGCCGGGCGCGCCGATCTCGACGCGCGTGCCGGGCGGCATCCGGTCGCTCACGTCATCGCGGAAGCGCTTGAGCGGCGCCGACAGATCCGCCTCGGCATGCGGCACGTCCGGGTCGCCGGGCGAGACGAGCCGCACGCGCGACGGCAACGGCTGATCCGGCGTGCGCGCGACGTGCTGGCGCACCGCGTCGACGAGAAACGCAGCTTCCTCCACCGCGAAGCGTGTCTGCTGCTGGTTGCGCTCGAGCCGCATCGCGAAATACCACGCGAAATGCGACAGCAGCAGCACGCCGACGACCAGCAGGGCCAGCCGTCCGAACAGCGAATCAATGGGTTTGCGCATGGGCCTCGCCGTCGGGCACGAACACGTAGCCGCGCCCCCGCACCGTCTGGATGAAGCGCGGCGTCGACGGATCCGATTCGAGGATGCGGCGCAGACGCCACACCTGGACGTCGATGCCGCGGTCGGTACCGTCGTATTCCGGCCCGTGCAGCAATTCGAGCAGCCGCTCGCGCGTGAGCGTGCGCAGCGCGTTGTTGACGAAGATTTTCAGGAGCGCGAATTCGCTGCTCGACAGCGTCGCCGGCTTGCCTTCGACCGACAGCGTGCGCGCCTGGAAATCGAGCACGAAGCGGCCGAACGCATACGGCTCGCGTTGCTCGGGCGCCGCCGCCGACGGCGTCGCGCGGCGACGGCGCAGCACCGCCTGCACCCGGGCGAGCAGCTCGCGCGGGTTGAACGGCTTGCCGAGATAGTCGTCCGCCCCGAGCTCGAGACCGACGATGCGGTCGACGTCGTCGGCTCGCGCGGTCAGCATGATCACGGGGATGTCGTCGCCGGCTGCGCGCAACTGGCGCAATGCCGTCAGGCCATCCACGCCCGGCATCATCAGGTCCAGCACGATCAGGTCGGGACGCTCGCGCTCGAGACGCTTCTCGAGCGTCGCCGCGTCGTGCAGCACCGACACTTCCATGCCCTGGCGTACGAGGTAGTCGCGCAACAGGTCGCGCAGTTCTTGGTCGTCGTCGACGATGAGGATCTGGGTAGTCATGGCTCGAAGTTTACCGCGCGACGGCGGCCCGAAAGACGATACAAAGTACGGAAAGGGTTACTGCGGGTTACCGCGCAAGCCAACTGTAATGCTCCGTAATCCGGCTCACGGACGGCGTAACACGGGCCGCAGGACGGGCGGCTAACCTGCGTCTTACCGGATTGCGGCCCGCGGTTTCCTCTGCCGCCGCGTCGCCGGCCCTTTCGAACAGGAGTAACTGAAATGTATAAGAAGACATCCCGGGTGGCCATGGCGGCCGCCACCGTGCTCGCTCTCGCATTCGGCACCGCACAGGCGGCGCAGCCGTCCGACACGCCGCCGCCGGGCGGTCCGGGCATGCATCATCACATGGGCGACGGCGGTCCGTTCGGCGCGATCCAGCGCATGCACGACAAGCTGAACCTGTCCGCCGCCCAGGAGCAGCAGTGGCAGTCCGCAGTCAGCACGATGAAGCAGAACCGCGAGGCCATGCACAAGAGCCACGAGCAGATGCGCGAGCAGTTCAAGGCGCAGCAGAACCAGCCGATCCTCGACCTGAACGCGATGCACGCGGCACGCCAGCAGGCCGAACAGCGCAATGCGCAGCTGCGCGAACAGACGTCGGCCGCATGGCTCGCGTTCTACAACAGCCTGAACGACGCGCAAAAGACGATGGTCAGCACGGCGATCAAGCAGCAGTTCGCACGCATGGAGCAACGGAACGAGAAGATGAAGGAGCGCTGGGAACAGCACCGCCAGTCGGGCAACGCCGCCTCGGCGCCGGCGCAATAAGAAGTCGCATGGGCCGCCGCGGCGGCCTCACGGACGCGGGCTCGCCGGCCCGCGTCCGCCGCCTCCGCGCTTTGTCCCTACGCGAGATCGAACAGCAACACTTCGGCGGCTTCGCCGCGCGTCAACGACACTGTCTCTACCGCCTCGATCCGTGCGCCATCCCCTGCCGCAAGCGGCTCGCCATTGACCGCCACCGAGCCGCGCGCGACATGAATATAGATCCGGCGCCCCGCCTGCACCTCGAACATCGCCGCTTCATCGCCGTCGATCAGCGCCGCATGGATCCGCGCGTCGGCACCGATCGACACCGAGCCGTCGCGCCCGTCCGGCGACGCGATGAGCCGCAACGCGCCGCGCTTGTCGGCCATGTCGAACTGCTTTTCCTCGCTGCCCGGCCTGCCGCCCGGCCCCGCCGGCGCCAGCCAGACCTGCAGCACATGCAGCGGCTCGACGCGCGAGGCGTTGTACGCGCTGCAGACGATCCCGGTTCCCGCACTCATCCGCTGCACGCCGCCGGAACGGACGATCGAGCCGTTGCCCATGCTGTCGCGATGCGCCAGCGCGCCGTCCAGCACGTAGGTGACGATCTCCGTATCGCGATGCGGTTGCATGCCGAAACCACGGGTCGGCGCGATCCGGTCGTCGTTCAGCGCGCACAGCGCGCCGATCGGCGGATGCGCTCCGTCCAGACCGCCGGCGAGGGAAAAGCTGTGATAGGTATCGCGCCAGCCCTGGCTGGTATGGACGCGGTCGGCCGCGCGACGAATTTGAAACATGGGCGACGCTCCGTTGGACGAGATTTCCGGTCTGCCGCCACTGTAGAGACACGCCCGCGCGCCAACAATCCGCGTGCACGCATCGGATCGTTGCGCCCATGACACCAATGCATGCACTATTTGTTGCGACTAAAGTGATTGCCGCAACGGCATGACCGATCCGCCCGGCGCAGCGTCGTCCCGCGCCAACGGATACGCCCGGAAGCGCGCTTCTACGCTGTCCGCGTATCGCGTTCGGGTAAAATACCGCGCTTTTGGCGCCCGCCTACCCGGCGGCTCCCGCCGCCCAGCTGCCGAACGACGAATTTTGGCTATCTAGAATACGGCGCGGCGCCCGGCCGACAGACCGCGCGCGCCGCCCCGGACAGTCAGAGCATAAGGATGGAAATGAAGAAGGCCGCCCTGTGCGCCGCCCTCGCCCTCGTGGCCGGCAGCGCCCTCGCGAAGGAGTGGAAGACCGTGCGGATCGGCGTCGACGCCAGCTACCCGCCGTTCGAGTCGACCGCGCCAAGCGGCGAGATCGTCGGGTTCGACGTCGATCTCACCAAGGAAATCTGCAAGCGGATCAACGCAAAGTGCGTGTGGGTGCCGCAGGATCTCGACGGCATCATCCCGGCGCTGAAGGCCAAGAAGTACGACATGATCGTGTCGTCGCTGACCGTGACGGACAAGCGCCGCGAACAGATCGACTTCTCCGACAAGGTCTACGACGCACCGGCGCGGATGATCGCGAAGACCGGCTCGCCGCTTCTGCCGACCGTCGCGTCGCTGAAGGGCAAGCGCGTCGGCGTCGAGCAGGGCTCGACGCAGGAAAGCTACGCGAAAGCCTACTGGGAACCGCAGGGCGTCACGGTCGTGCCGTACCAGAACCAGGACCAGGTCTACACCGACCTCGGCTCGGGCCGCCTCGACGCGACGCTGCAGGATGAGCTGCAGGCCGACTACGGCTTCCTGCGCACGCCGCGCGGCAAGGGCTTCGCGTTCGCCGGGCCGGAGGTCAAGGATCCGAAGACGATCGGCGACGGCACCGCGATCGGCCTGCGCAAGGAGGACACCGACCTGAAGATGAAGATCAACAAGGCGCTGGCCGACATGCACAAGGACGGCACGTACGACCGGCTGTCGCACAAGTATTTCGCGTTCAGCGTGTACTCGGCCCGATAATCCGGACACGAACGCGGGCTGCACCCCGCGCTCGCGGCAATACAAGGAAGTCAACCACGCGCCGCCCGCACCCTCGCCCGCCGCCCGCCGCGACGGGCAGGCCCGGCCCCCACGCCGGGCGGACGGTCATGATACGCACGGGGCGTTCCGCGCAATGCGCGGGACGCGTCTTTCGCGGCGCCTCCGGTGCGCCGTCAAGGACCACATATGTTTCTTCAAGGTTACGGCCCGCTGATCCTCGCAGGCACCTGGCAAACCGTCAAACTGGCGGTGCTCTCGCTCGCGCTGTCGTTCCTGCTGGGCCTCCTCGGCGCGGCGGCGAAGCTGTCCCGCAACCGCATCACGAACGGCCTCGGCACCGGCTACACGACGCTGATCCGCGGCGTGCCGGACCTCGTGCTGATGCTGCTGCTGTTCTACAGCATCCAGATCTGGCTGAATCACCTGACCGACGCGCTCGGCTGGGATCAGATCGACATCGATCCGTTCCTGGCGGGCGTCCTCGTGCTCGGCTTCATCTACGGCGCGTACTTCACGGAGACGTTCCGCGGCGCGTTCCTGTCGGTGCCGCGCGGCCAGCTCGAGGCGGGCAGCGCATACGGCATGACGAACTGGCAGGTCTTCTCGCGCATCATGTTCCCGCAGATGATGCGCTTCGCACTGCCCGGCATCGGCAACAACTGGCAGGTGCTCGTGAAGTCCACCGCGCTCGTGTCGATCATCGGCCTCGCCGACGTCGTCAAGGCGTCGCAGGACGCAGGCAAGGGCACGCTGCGGTTCTTCTTCTTCACCCTGATCGCGGGTGCGATCTACCTGGCCATCACGACGGTGTCGAACTTCGTGCTGATGTGGCTTGAAAAGCGCTATTCGACCGGCGTCCGGAAGGCAGAACTATGATCGAACTGATTCAAGAATACTGGCGCAACTACCTCTATACCGACGGCTACCGCACCACCGGCGTCGCCATCACGCTGTGGCTGCTCGTCGTGTCGATCGGGGTCGGCTTCTGCCTGTCGGTGCCGCTCGCCGTCGCCCGCGTCTCGAAGAACCGCTGGCTGTCGGGCGTGGTCTGGCTCTATACGTACGTGTTCCGCGGCACGCCGCTCTATGTGCAGCTGCTGCTGTGCTACACGGGCCTGTACAGCCTGCAGGTCGTGCGCGGCACGCCGATGCTCGACGCGTTCTTCCGCGAAGGGATGAACTGCACGCTGCTCGCGTTCGCGCTGAACACCTGCGCGTATACGACCGAGATCTTCGCGGGCGCGATCAAGGCGACCTCCTACGGCGAGATCGAAGCCGCGCGCGCGTACGGGATGTCGACATTTACGATGTATCGCCGCGTGATCCTGCCGTCCGCGCTGCGTCGCGCGCTGCCGCTGTACAGCAACGAGGTGATCCTGATGCTGCACGCGACGACGGTGGCCTTCACCGCGACCGTGCCGGACATCCTGAAAATTGCCCGCGACGTCAACTCGGCGACCTACATGTCGTTTGAGGCATTCGGCATCGCCGCCCTGCTCTATCTTGCGATCTCGTTTGCGCTCGTGTGGCTGTTCCGCAAGGCCGAGCGCCGCTGGCTCGCGTATCTGCGCCCGCAAGGCAAGTAAGTTTCGCCAGGACTATTGATGAATTCCCAGACTCAAAAGCTTTTCGTCGACGATCTCCACAAGCGGTACGGCAGCAACGAGGTGCTCAAGGGCGTCTCGCTGAAGGCAAACGCAGGCGACGTGATCAGCGTGATCGGTTCGTCGGGCTCCGGCAAGAGCACGATGCTCCGCTGCATCAACTTTCTCGAGCAGCCGAATGCCGGCCGCATCGTCGTCGACGGCGAGGAAGTGCGCACCACCCCCGACAAGACGGGCGCGCTGCGCGCGGCCGATCCGAAACAGCTGCAGCGCGTGCGCACGAAGCTGTCGATGGTGTTCCAGCACTTCAACCTGTGGGCGCACATGAACGTGCTCGAGAACGTGATGGAAGCGCCGGTGCACGTGCTCGGCATCCCGAAGCGCGAAGCCGAGGAACGCGCGCGCATGTATCTCGAGAAAGTCGGTCTCGCGCCGCGCGTCGAGAAGCAGTATCCGTCGCATCTGTCGGGCGGCCAGCAGCAGCGCGTCGCGATCGCACGCGCGCTGGCAATGCATCCGGACGTGATGCTGTTCGACGAGCCGACATCGGCGCTCGACCCGGAACTGGTCGGCGAAGTGCTGAAGGTGATGCAGAAGCTGGCCGAAGAAGGCCGGACGATGGTCGTCGTCACGCACGAGATGGGGTTCGCGCGCAACGTGTCGAACCACGTGATGTTCCTGCATCAGGGGCGCGTCGAGGAAGAAGGCGTGCCGGCCGAGGTGTTCGCCAATCCGAAGAGCGAGCGTCTGCGGCAGTTCCTGTCCGGCAGTCTCAAGTAAGCGGCTCGATCGCATCGACGGGCGCCCTGCGTGCAGGGCGCCCGTTTGCGTTTACGCGTCGCTTCGCCGCCCCGGCGAACGCGCGCCATGCACGCCATCGTGCTGTCAGCCCGACCGCACCGGCACGGCAGCCGCGCACCGGCATCGTGACGAACGCCAGCCTCAGCGTCTCGCCCCCTACGCTCGCATGCCGCCATGCGTCAATCATGGCAATCCTTGACTCCAATCTTCACGAATCGTGCCCTCCTTGACCCGGCAAGGCTTTGCCGCCGGCCCGGCGTGTGCCCGCGTGCCGTTGCACAACGGTCCGCATGGCAATTTGGCGACACGTGTTAGTCAAACAACGATTTCCATCGCCATAAATTTGTATTTTTGCTAAATTGGTAACCAAAGTAGCAAAACAAAGTTCATGAAATGTAGTTTGATTTCACGACGACAAGGAGACTCCGCCAGGCCATCCGGCTACGCGGGCCCGCTCAACGGCATCCCGGCACGCCCGCCGGCGTGCCGCACCCGACCGGTTTCGTACGAGGTCTCCCTGGTTATCCCGCTTTTGCCTGGCGCCTGCCGCGCCGGGCATGTCGTGCAGTACTGGGTTGACTTTTTGACTGGGTATGGAGGAGATGATGAAAAAAGCTTTGGTCGCGGCAGCGCTGATGGCCGCAGGAGTCGCAGCGCACGCACAGAGCAGCGTGTTGCTGTACGGCCGTCTCGATGCCGGCATCGAATATCTGAACGGGATGCAGAACGGCGCCCGCTGGCGCGCGCAAAGCGGCGACTGGGGCACGAGCCTGTGGGGCATGAGAGGCTCCGAGGACATCGGCGCCGGCAGCAAGATCGTCTTCCAGCTGGAAGGCAGCTTCGACGTGATGAACGGCACCGGCCCGAGCGGCGGCGGCCTGTGGAGCCGCTTTGCGACGGTCGGGGTGGCGAACGACACCTACGGTACCCTGCTGCTCGGCCGCGAACTCGCGATCTCGAACGGCGTGTGGGACTTCGACCCGCTCGGGCAGACAGCCTGGTCGAGCGCTTCGCTGGTGCGAGGCCGCAACTGGAACAAGACCAGCAACAACGTTTCGTACCAGTCGCCGAAGTACTACGGCTTCGATTTCTATGGTCAGTTCGCGTTCTCGAACTCGACGAACTTCAACGGCAACACCACGGCCGGCCAGCCGGGCCGCGCAGCGGGCGCCCAGATCACCTATACGAACTCGCTGTTCCAGTTGCGCGGCATCTACGACGAAATGCGCGACAGCAACGGCCGGTTCTCCGATGTCTTCAACTACTCGCGTGAATATTTCGCGGGCGCGAACGTGTTCCTCGGCCAGTTCAAGCTGCAGGCGGCCTACCAGACCTCGCACGCGGACGGCAGCGGCGGCCCGGTCGTCAACAATGGCGTCACGGGCACCCAGCAGATCTGGGGCGGCGTCACGTGGCAGGCCACGCCGGCTGCTGCGCTGATCGCGGCCGTCTATCACGTCAACGCGAACCACGGCGGCGGCAACGCGAACATCTACACGCTCGGCGGCTCGTACAACCTGTCGAAGCGCACGCTGCTCGACCTGCAGGTTGCCACGGTGCGCAACAGCAAGACTGCGAACTTCGGCCTGAACGCCAACGGAGCCGGCACCGACGTGTCGACCGGCAATCCGAAATTCGGCGGCAGCCAGACGGGCGTCTACGCCGGTATCCAGCACTATTTCTGATCCGGACGGATCGAGACGTTTTCCACGCCGCTGCGAGAGGCGCGTATGGGTGCGGTACCCGACCGGGTATCGCACCGTTTTTTTATTGTGTGGCCCACGCGGGCGTACCGGCGAGGGCGTACCGGCGAGGGCGTACCGGCGAGGGCGGGTCTATCGGTGCGCACAGGCCAGCGCAGGCACGCCGGCATGCGCGCACGCGCATGCGCCGCTTACACTGCGGCTTCGTTCTCCTCGCCCGTACGGATGCGGATCACGCGCTCGACATCCGACACGAAGATCTTGCCGTCGCCGATCTTGCCGGTACGCGCGGCGCCGATCACCGCGTCGATCACCTGATCGACCTGGCCTTCCGCGACAACCACCTCGATCTTCATCTTCGGCAGGAAATCGACGACGTACTCGGCGCCGCGATACAGTTCGGTGTGTCCTTTCTGACGGCCGAAGCCCTTCACTTCGGTAACGGTCAGGCCCGTGAGGCCGACCTCGGCGAGCGCTTCGCGGACCTCGTCCAGCTTGAACGGCTTGATGATGGCGGTAATGCGTTTCATGATGCTTGTCCCTCAATGCTCGTTTGGATGAAAAGACGCGAGCCCGATTCTACGCCGCGAACGGCTCAATCGAGGCTTTCGGCGAAGCGCGACGTGATCGGATAGCGCCAGTCGCGGCCGAATGCGCGATGCGTGACGCGGATGCCGATCGGCGCCTGGCGCCGCTTGTATTCGTTGATCTTGATGAGCCGCGTGACACGCTTCACGTCGGCTTCCGCGTAGCCCGCCGCGACGATGTCGGCAAGCGGGCGATCCTCTTCCATGTACATCCGCATGATCGCGTCGAGCACGTCGTACGGCGGCAGGCTGTCCTGGTCGGTCTGGTTTTCGCGCAGCTCGGCGGACGGCGCGCGCGTCAGGATCCGCTCGGGGATGATGTCGTGCGTCGCGAATTCCGGCGCGGCGTTCCGGTAGCGGCAGAGGCGATACACGAGCGTCTTCGCGATGTCCTTGATTACCGCGAAGCCGCCCGCCATGTCGCCGTACAACGTGCAGTAGCCGACCGCCATCTCGCTCTTGTTGCCGGTCGTCAGCACGATCGAGCCGAACTTGTTCGACAGCGCCATCAGCAGCGTGCCGCGGATGCGCGCCTGGATGTTCTCTTCCGTCGCGTCTTCGGCGCGCCCTTCGAATTCCGCGGCGAGCGCCGCGCGGAACGCGTCGAACATCGGCGCGATCGCGATCTCGTCGTAGCGCACGCCGACACGCTGCGCCATGTCGGCCGCGTCGGTCGTGGAGATATCGGCGGTGAAGCGCGACGGCATCATCACCGCACGCACCCGGTCGGGCCCGAGCGCGTCGCATGCGACGGCAAGCACCAGCGCCGAATCGACACCGCCCGACAGGCCGATGATCGCGCCCGGGAAGCCGTTCTTGCCGATGTAGTCGCGTACGCCCATCACGAGCGCGCGATACACCTGCGCCTCGAGCGGCAGTTCCGGCGCGATGCGCGCCGGCAGCGGCCGCGCGCCGTCGAATTCGACGATCGCATGTCCTTCCTCGAACTGCGGCATCTTCGCGACAAGCTCGCCCGACGCATCGAGCACGAACGAGCCGCCGTCGAACACCAGCTCGTCCTGTCCGCCGACGAGGTTCACGTACACCATCGGCAGCCCGGTCTCGCGGATGCGCGCGCGCAGGATCTCCATGCGCACAGCGTCCTTGTTCATGTGATAGGGCGAGCCGTTCAGGATCAGCAGCACCTGCGCGCCCGCCGCCCTGGCGATCTGCGCGGCCGACGCATGCCAGGCGTCCTCGCAGATCAGCACGCCGTACTTCACGCCGTTCAGCTCGAATACGAGCGGCTCGGTGTCGGTCGCAAAATAGCGCTTCTCGTCGAACACTTCGGCATTCGGCAGATCCTGTTTGCGATAGGTGCCGACGATCTCGCCGCCGACGATCAGCGACGCCGCGTTGTACGTATCCGACGGCGGCACGCCGCGCTCGATCGGGCGGTTTGCATTACCATCGACGCCTGGCGCGCCGTCGGCGGCGCGCATCGGATGACCGACCAGCACCGCGAGGCCGTCGAACGCCTTCAGCTGCATGGCGAGTTCGTCGAGCGCGGCCGCCGAGGCCGCGTAGAACGCCGGCCGCAGCAACAGGTCTTCCGGCGGATATCCGGACAGCGCGAGTTCGGGAGCGATCATCAGCTGCGCGCCATCGTGATGTGCGGCACGCGCGGCGGCGACGATCCTGGCGACATTGCCGGCGAAATCGCCGACGGTGACGTTGATTTGAGCGAGAGCGATACGGGTCTTCATGACGGGATCGGCGCGGCCTGGCGGCCACGCCGTGAACGGCTGACGAAATCGTCCCGGAAACGCGCAGCGGCTTGCGGCGCGCGCCCGGCGACATCCAACGGTACGGATTCACACGGTTGAAACACGAACGCATCGATTATCGCACGGGCATCCTGTCGTCCCCCGCCGAGGCGGATGCGAACGAATGGAATGCACTGCTCGGACGCGACGCGCGCCCGACGCCGTTCCTGCGCCATGAATTCCTCGACGCATTGCACGCGACGCGCTGCGCGGTCGACGAAACCGGCTGGTCGCCGCGCTTCGTCACGCTGACCGACGAACGCACCGGCCGCCTCGCCGCCGCGGCGCCCGTCTACCTGAAGCGCCATTCGTACGGCGAATACGTCTTCGACTGGGCCTGGGCCGATGCGTACCAGCGCAACGGCCTGCCCTACTATCCGAAGCTGCTGTGCGCGGTGCCGTTCACGCCGGTACAGGGCACGCGCCTGCTTGCCGTCGACGACGACGCGCGCCGCCGGCTCGCGGCAACCCTGATCGCGCTAGCCGAGCAGAGCGACGTGTCGTCGCTGCACGTGCTGTTTCCGACGGAGACGGAAGCCCGGCTGCTCGACGGAATGGGCATGATGCTGCGCCGGGGCGTGCAGTTTCACTGGCTCAACGACGGCTACCGGAATTTCGACGATTTCCTCGGCACGCTCGAGCAGAAGAAGCGCAAGAACGTCCGTGCCGAACGGCGCAAGGTGCGCGATGCCGGCGTGACGTTCCGGCGCGTGCCGGGCGAGGCGATCACCGATGCGGACTGGCGCTTCTTCTCGCGCTGCTACCGGCAGACCTATCGCGACCACTATTCGAGCCCGTACCTGAACCTGGATTTCTTCCGCGCCATCGGCGCGACGATGCCGGACAACCTGCTGCTCGTGATCGCCGAGCGCGACGGCAAGCCGATCGCGAGCGCGCTCGCGGTTTATCAGCGCAGCGCGGACGGCGGCGGCACGCTGTACGGCCGCTACTGGGGCGCGGTCGAACAGGTGCCGTTCCTGCATTTCGAGACCGCGTACTACCAGCTGCTCGAATTCTGCATCGAGGCCGGGCTCGACACCTTCGAAGGCGGCGCGCAAGGCGAGCACAAGCTCGCGCGCGGCTTCATGCCGACCGTGACCCATTCCGCGCACTGGCTCGCGCACCCGGCTTTCTCGGATGCGGTCGCCCGCTTCCTCGACCGGGAAACCGATCATATCCACGCTTACGTCGACGAGCTGCACGAGCACAATCCGTTCAAACGCAGCGCGGACTGACACGGCGCACACGCACATGCATGCGGACAACGCCAGGCCGCACGATTTCTGCGACACTGGCGGCTTCGCATCCCGCCGACCCGTCATGTCCTGGTTTCTGTATCTGATCGAATGCGTCGACGGCAGCGTCTACACCGGCATCACCACCGACGTCGCGGCGCGCTTCGACGAGCACGCTGCCGGCAAGGGCGCACGCTACACGCGCTCGCGCAAGCCGCACACGGTGCTCGCGTCATTCGCGCTTCCCGACCGGTCGAGCGCGTCGCGCGCCGAATACTGGGTCAAGCGGCTGTCCGCCACGCAAAAGCGCGCGCTGG
>NZ_JAHACR010000062.1 GCF_018375725.1 Burkholderia sp.
CGTGATCGAGCAAGGCCGCCACCCGGTCGTCGAAGCGCAGGTCGAGCAGTTCATCGCGAACGATTGCACTCTGACCGCCGACCGCAAGCTGCTGCTGATTACCGGCCCGAACATGGGCGGTAAGTCGACATTCATGCGGCAGACCGCGCTGATCGCGCTGATGGCCTACGTGGGCAGCTACGTGCCGGCGAAAGCCGCGCGTTTCGGCCCGATCGACCGGATCTTCACGCGCATCGGCGCGGCCGACGATCTCGCCGGCGGCCGCTCGACGTTCATGGTCGAAATGACCGAAGCGGCTGCGATCCTCAACGACGCGACCCCGCAAAGCCTCGTGCTGATGGACGAAATCGGCCGCGGCACGTCGACGTTCGACGGTCTGGCGCTCGCATGGGCGATTGCACGCCACCTGCTCGCGCAAAACGGTTGCTACACACTGTTCGCAACGCACTACTTCGAGCTGACGCAGTTGCCGGCCGAGTTCCCGCATGCGGCGAACGTTCATTTGTCGGCGGTCGAGCACGGTCACGGCATCGTGTTCCTGCACGCGGTCAACGAAGGTCCGGCGAACCAGAGCTACGGCCTGCAGGTCGCGCAGCTCGCCGGCGTGCCGGCGCCCGTGATTCGCGCGGCACGCAAGCATCTTGCGTACCTCGAACAGCAATCCGCCGCGCAACACACGCCGCAGCTCGACCTGTTCAGTGCGCAACCGGCAGCCGACGATTTCGAGTGCCTTGACGCACCGTCCGCACCGAGCGCCCAGCATCCGGCACTCGACAGACTGCGCGACATCGACCCCGACGATCTGAAGCCACGCGAAGCACTCGATCTGCTGTACGAATTGCGCGCGCTGGCACAGTCGCACGATGCTGACGGGCCCGCGTAAGCGCACAGCATCCGCCCTGCGCATGCGGCTCGCGATCGCGCTGGCCGCGGCCGCGTCGCTTGCGTATGCGCGAGCAGGCGAAACAGCTGCGCCTGCGCGGCACGACAACGCCTCCTATTCGTTTGCGGTCGTCTCAAGCGTCATCGAGTCGCCCGCTGACGAAACGTCGGCACAGCGCATGCTCGAAGCAATCACCCGTGAACGCAATCTCGCGTTCATCGTGTATGCCGGCAACCTGAAAGGCGCGAAGGAAGCCTGCCGCGATCAGCTCTACACGCAGCGCGGCGCCATACTCGGCGCCTCTCGCCTGCCGCTCGCGTTCATTCCCGGCCACCACGACTGGGTAACATGCAACACCACAACGAGCGGTGGTTACGATCCGGTCGAGCGGCTCGATTTCCTGCGGCAGACGCTATTCACCGACGCCGCGACATCCAGTCCAGGCGCGCTGCAGATCACACGGGAGAGCGAAGTCGCGCGCTTTCGTCCGTACCGCGAAAACGCCCGCTGGACGCGCGACGACACGGTATTCGTCGCGCTCAACGTACCAGCGCCAAACAATCATTACCTGACGGCCGGTGGCCGCAATGGCGAATTCGAGGATCGCACCGTTGCGAACGGATTCTGGATCGAGCACGCAGCCGAATACGCGAAGCGTCGCGGCGCGCGCGCACTGGTGATGTTCTTCGAGGGAGATCCGCAGTTCGATCGTCAGGAACGTGCGGAACGTTTTGCGTGGCTACGCTTCAATCGCCCGCGCACCCGTGATGGCTTCCGCGAGTTGAAACGCACGCTGGTGAAAGCCGCGGCAATTTACCGCGGCCCGATACTGATCGTGCATACGAGCGGCGAGCCGCTCGCAAGCGGTTTCTTAATCGACCGCCCGCTGCATGCCGACAGCGGAGAGATCGTGACCAATGTCACACGCGTCGCGATCGGGCCACGCCAGCCCGCCCATCAATGGGTGAAAGTCAGCGTCGCGCCGTCATCTCAGACGCGCTTCAACATCAGCCTGCAGGACGTGCCGAAGAACCTGCCCGTGCCGCCGGCGTTGCCGGCCGTCCCGCACGACGACGTCCCCATGCCGCAGATGCCCGAGATTCCTGCACTGCCGGCGTTGCCAGACCTGTCGTCCGCACCGCCGGTGCCGGGTGGCACCACGGCGCCGAACGGCCTGCAAAGCGGCTCGCCCGCACCGGAGCAGACACCCACCCCGGCACCCGGCGTTCCTGCCAGCTCAGTGCAGCGTGTGCCCTGACGGCTTGCCGTCCTCGTCTTCGTCCTCGTCGACGATTTCGAGCCCTTCCGCGCCGTGCGCGTGCTCATGCTCGATCTCGTCCGCGGTCGCTTCGCGAACATCCTTGACCGTCAGCGAAAAACGCAGCGCCATGCCTGCGAGCGGATGGTTGCCGTCGAGCACGACCTTGTCGTCGGCGATGTCGGTCACCGTATAGATCAGCGTGTCGACCTCGTCGTCACCGCCTTCGGGCGTACCTTCGAACTGCATGCCGACTTCGAGGGGTTCGGGAAAGCGGTCACGCGGCTCGATCTTCACGAGTTCCGGATCGTAGTCACCGAACGCATCCTGCGGTTCCAGCTGAATCTGCGCCTGATAACCCGGTTCCTGGCCATCGAGCTGTTCCTCGATTTTAGGGAACGTGCCATCATAGCCGCCGTGCAGATAAACCATCGGCTCGTCGCTTTCCTCGATCAGATTGCCTTGCGCATCCGACAGCTTATAAGTGACCGATACGACGGTGTTTTTTGCGATTTTCATCCAATTCTCCCAAATACAACTGTCATTATACGATGCGCAAACGGTCTCAAGCCGAACTGTCGGGCAGCGCAAGCGCCCCGTTCGGCGCGCCGCCTCCCGACACACCCACACCGCTGCTCGGCGGCCTTTCGCCGGCGCAGTTCATGCGCCGATACTGGCAGAAAAAGCCGCTCCTGATCCGCCAGGCGATTCCGGACGTGACGTCGCCCCTCTCGCGCGACGCGCTGTTCGAGCTGGCCGGCGACCACGACGCCGAATCGCGGCTGATCACGCATTTTCGTAACAAGTGGCAACTCGCGCATGGCCCGTTCGCCCCGGCCGATCTGCCGCCCGTCACGCGCCGCGCATGGACGCTGCTGGTACAGGGCCTCGACCTGCATAACGACGCCGCACGGGCGCTTCTCGAGCGTTTCCGCTTCGTTCCCGACGCGCGCCTCGACGACCTGATGATTTCGTATGCGACCGATGGCGGCGGTGTCGGCCCGCACTTCGATTCGTATGATGTGTTCCTGCTGCAGGTGCACGGCAAGCGGCGCTGGCGCATCGGCGCGCAGAAGGATCTGTCGCTGCAGCCGGACGTGCCGCTCAAGATCCTCTATCACTTCGAGCCGACCGACGAATGGGTGCTCGAGCCGGGCGACATGCTCTACCTGCCGCCGAACATCGCGCATGACGGCATCGCCGAAGGCGAATGCATGACCTGCTCGATCGGCTTCCGGGCCCCGTCCGCCGGCGAACTGGGCGCGGAATTTCTCTACTATCTCGCCGAACGCGGCGGCCTGCGCAACGGCGGCCGCGGCGACGACCTGTACCGAGATCCAAATCAGCCCGCGGTCGATACGCCGGCACAGCTGCCGCCCGCGATGGTCGAACGCGTCGCTGCGATCGTCGGCGGGATCAAATGGCGCGAACAGGACGTCGCCGCGTTCCTCGGTTGCTACCTGAGCGAGCCGAAACCGAACGTCGTGTTCGATCCGCCTGCGCGGCCGCTGTCCGAGCCCCGGTTCGTTGCACAGGCGGCAAAACGAGGCGTACATCTCGACAGACGCGCCGCATTGTTGTATAACGCGCGCTCGTACTTCATCAATGGCGAGGAAGAACCGCTCGGACAAGCCACCAAATGGCTGCCGGAGCTGGCCAATCAGCGTCGGATGGAGGCGAAACGGTTTGTAACACTCTCCCGGGATCCTTCCATGACAGCTTTGCTGCACGAATGGTATTGTGCGGGCTGGATACGGGTCGGTGTCCGGGATTAGTGTGCGTTGGCCCGTATGCCCATACAAACCGAAATTTGTATGGGAAAGACAACGTATTGACCCCGCATTTGTCGACGGTCGATAGGAAAGTGCATATAATTTCCGCCCAAGCCGTAGGGAAGATTCACGCTCTAGAAGTGCGTCTCCACCAGCGGCTCAGGTCGGTGTTGGAGCACATTACCGGTATTGTTTCGCGCTGTTGCTTACCTTTAACCATAAAAGGACGTGATCATGAAGAAATCCCTCCTCGTAGCTTCCCTGTTGGCTGCTGTTGCACTGGCTGCTTGCAACAAGAGCGCAGACCAAGCTGCATCGTCGGCTGCTAGCGACGCTGCTGCTGCCGCTTCGTCGGCTGCTTCGGCAGTTGCTGGTGCTGCGAGCGACGCAACGACGGCTGCATCGTCGGTGGCTGGTGCTGCTAGCGACGCAGCTGCTGCAGTGGCGTCGGCTGCTTCGGCAGCGACGGCTGCTCCGGCTTCGGGCGCAAGCCAGTAAGCCTCAGCGTCAGCTGAATGAAAAACCGGCCCGCGGGCCGGTTTTTTTACGCCTGTCGTGCCAGCATGCGCCCTTTGCGGGCCGCGCGCATGCCAGGAACCGCTCTACCCCAGTCCCAACCAGTCGAAGCCCGCCTCCTGCGACGCCACGACCACATCGCTGCCGTCCGTTCCCAGCACGTTCGCAAACGCCTGGCGCGCCAGCTCAGGCAAATTGTTTTGCTGGCTCAGGTGAGCCGCGACAAGATGCCGCAAACGGCTGCGCTCGAGCGATGCCAGGATGCCGGCCGCTGCATCGTTGCTCAGATGTCCGTGGCTGCCGCCGATCCGCGCCTTCAGCGAGCGTGGATAGCGGCTTGCCGCCAGCATTGCAGTATCGTGATTCGATTCGAGCACGAGCGCATCGCAGCCGCTCAATACGGCGGTGATATGCGGCGTGGAAGCGCCGACGTCGGTCAGCACGCCGAGACGGCGACAACCGTCCATGAAGACGAACTGGAGCGGCTCACGCGCGTCGTGAGGGACGGTATAGGGCAATACGGCGAGATCGCGGATCTGAGCCGTCTCGTCGCCCCAGAGGACATGCAGGTCGACGTCAGCCTCGTCCGCACCGACCGCGCGCGCGGTGCCCCAGCTCATGTAGAGCGGCAGCGACGCGCGCCGGGCGAGCGTCAGGGCGCTGCCGACGTGGTCGCTGTGTTCATGGGTGATGAGGATTGCATCGAGATCGCCGATGCCAAGATTCAGGCGGCCGAGCCGGCGCTCGACCTCCTTTGCCGAAAAGCCGCAGTCAAGCAGCACGCGGGTCGTGGTCGTCCCGCTCGCGGCCTCGACGACAAGCGCATTGCCGTCGCTGCCGCTACCCAAACTCGCAAACCGCACGCGCTCAGTTCAGCTGTGCGTGGAGCAGCGA
Organism: Burkholderia sp.; assembly: GCF_018375725.1. Classification (GTDB taxonomy): domain Bacteria; phylum Pseudomonadota; class Gammaproteobacteria; order Burkholderiales; family Burkholderiaceae; genus Burkholderia. Next base: position 5,324 of record NZ_JAHACR010000062.1, read on the forward strand.
AATGATCCGCTGAGCCTCCGACGATTTGTCGACCTGGCCGTTCGCATCGACGACCGCGACCTGCGTGCCGCCGTTACCCTGCGCACGCACGTTCACGAGGAATTCCTTGCCCGGCTTCGCCGCGGTCGGACCGCCATAGAACAGCTTGCCGAACAGGCCGTCGCGCTTGAGCTCTTCCATCGAATTCGCATAGCGGACGGAATACAGGCCCTTTTCGCGGTCGCGGCTGTCGACCGTGAAGTTGGTGCGGTCAAGCGCGAGGCCGACACGCAGCCACGCACGGTCGAACGATTCCGCCAGTTGCAGCGTCGATGCACCGGCACTCGCGGCATCGACTTGTGCAGGCGCGGCCGTCGTGCGCGCGTCGGCCAGCAGTTGCTTAGCCTGCGCCTCCGTCAGGCCGAACTTCTGCATCATCTTCGTCAGGAACACGGCCTCCAGCACCGGATTGCGCGGTCGCTCCTCCCAGCGCGACGAGGTGCCGCCCTGCGGGCCGACCAGCATTTCCTCCATCGCGCTGTGCGTGATCGAGATATCGGTGTTGCCATCCGCCGTACGGCTCACGAGCGTGCGGAAACGGTCGCGGGTGCCGGACGAATAGGCGAAATCGATGACCTTGCCGACCGTGCGCCGGAACCAGTCGTCGGGAATGTTCGCGCGGTTTTCCGCCCAGTCGGTGATCATGATGCCGGTCGATGGCGCATCGGTCTTCAGCGAGAAGCCATTGTCCTGCCAGAAATCCTTCAGCAGCGGCCAGAGTTGCTCAGGCGTCCGGCCATCGACGACCAGCCAGCGACGGTCGCCGTCGCGCTCGATGTGCATTCCGAGCGGATCCTGCGCGGTCGGCACGCCGTCCGTCGCATTCCCGGCCGCGGTCGTCGCGCGCGGAGGCAGCGTGCCGAGCCCGGCGTTGGACGGCGGCGCAACGAACTGCTGGCTCGTCGGCACCGGTTTCAGGTCGCCCGGCACCGCGAGCGGCGGCGCCGAACCGGTATTCTTGTAGTTGACCTTGTCCGGCGCCAGGTAATCATTCAGCGTATCGCAGCCGGCAAGCGCGCCCAGCGCAAGCGCCATCACAGACATCTGTACGGCACGAGTGGAAAAGGCAGAACGTTTCATGAAATCCTTCGTCTTGCTTGAACGCTCGTCAGGAGCGGCGCCGGGCGCAGCCGGCCGGGCGGGGTTGGGGGTGGGTTGAACGGGCGGCCGCTGGACGCGGCCGCCCTGGCGTCACGCGAGGACGCCGGCCTCGATGAGTGCCGAACGTACGGCTTCGTGGCAGCGCTCGTCAAGTCGGGTGAGCGGCAGGCGGATCCCGCCCTGAATCTTGCCCATCGCCTCCAGCGCCCACTTCACCGGGATCGGATTCGCCTCGATGAACAGGTTCTTGTGCAGCGACAGCAGCATCATGTGCAGTTCGCGCGCGGTCTGCACGTCGCCTGCCAGTGCCGCGCGGCACAGTGCGCTCATCGCGCGCGGCGCGACGTTCGCCGTGACCGAGATGTTGCCGTGGCCGCCCAGCAGCATCAGCGCGATCGCGGTCGGATCGTCGCCGCTGTAGATCGCGAAATGCTTCGGCGCGGCCTTGATCAGGTGAACTGCACGGTCGATGTTGCCCGTGGCCTCCTTCACGCCGATGATGCCCGGCACCTGCGCGAGACGCAGCATCGTCTCGTTCGCCATGTCCGCGACCGTCCGGCCCGGCACGTTGTACAGGATCACCGGCAGGTCGACCGCCTCGGCGATCGCCTTGAAGTGGCGATACATGCCTTCCTGCGTCGGCTTGTTGTAGTACGGCACGACCTGCAGCGTCGCATCCGCTCCGACCGCTTTCGCGTGCTTCGTCAGCTCGATCGCCTCGGCGGTCGAGTTGCCGCCCGCACCCGCGATGATCGGAATGCGCTTAGCCGCATGCTCGACCGCGGTCCGGATCATCAGGATGTGTTCCTCGACGTTGAGCGTCGCGGATTCGCCGCTCGTGCCGACCACGACCAGCGCATCCGTTCCTTCTTCGATGTGCCAGTCGATCAGTTTGCGAAATGCCGGCAGGTCGAGACTGCCGTCTTCGAGCATCGGGGTGACGATCGCGGGAATGCTGCCGCGGATTCGAATGTCGTCTTGGGTGCCGTTAGCCATGAAACGCGATTGATTTGAACCAGTAAACGTGGAGATTGTAGCGGATTAGCCGCGCAGTTCGTAACGCGGAAATTCCACCCCTTGCGCCGGGGTCACACCCTCGCGCACCGCGCAGATGCGCTGGATGAATGCTTCGCGCGGCGCCGCGACAAAGCCATCCTCATACCCTACTACCCGCAACCGTCCGCTTACCGCCTCCAGCAACTCGCCGGGCGCGAGCAGGAATGCCGGATTGGACGGTTTGCCGACCGTTTGGTTGCCTTGAGCGAAAGTCTCGTAAATCAGCACGCCGTCCGGCGCGACCGCCTCGCTGAGATGCGGCCACAGCGGACGGTGCAGATAATTCGTGACGACCACGGCCGAAAACCGCTCGCCCGCCGGCAGCGGCCACGGCGCGCCTTCGAGATCGGCTTCGCGCGCGTCGACGCCCGGCATCGCCCGCAGCGACGCGAGCGCCGCCGGATCACGCTCGAGCGCGACGACCGGATGCCCGCGCGATGCGAACCAGCGCGCATGCCGCCCACCGCCCGCGGCGACGTCCAGCACCGCGCCGCCCGCCGCAACCAGATGCGACCAGCGGGCAACCCAGCCGGACGGCGCGGCGAGCGCGCCGTGGCCGCCCGCGGCCAGCATGACAGACTCGCTCATGTCGCTCAGCTATACGAAAGACCCATCGCCTCACGCACGTCGCGCATCGTCTCCGTGGCGTACTTGCGTGCCTTGTCGCAGCCGTCCGCGACGATTGCGCGCAGCAGCGACGGATCGTCCATGTACTTCTGCGCGCGTTCGAGCATCGGTTGCTGCTCGCGCAGGATGCCGTCGATCACCGGCTGCTTGCAATCGAGGCAGCCAATGCCCGCCGATCGGCAGCCCTTCTGCACCCATTCGTGCGTCGCCTCGTCCGTGTAGACCTGATGCAGCTGCCACACCGGGCACTTGTCCGGATCGCCCGGATCGCTGCGGCGCACGCGCGCCGGGTCGGTCGGCATCGTGCGAACCTTTTTGGTGATCGTCTCGGCGTCTTCGCGCAGGCCGATCGTGTTGCCGTACGACTTCGACATCTTCTGGCCATCGAGGCCCGGCATGCGCGATGCCTCGGTCAGCAATGCCTGCGGCTCGACGAGGATGATCTTGCGCGCGCCCTCGAGGTAGCCGAACAGGCGCTCGCGGTCGCTCATCGACAGGCTCTGCGACTCCTGCAGCATCGCGCGGGCCTGTTCGAGCGCCTCCTCGTCACCTTCCTGCTGATACGCGTTGCGCAGCTCGTGATACAGCTTCGCCCGCTTGCCGCCGAGCTTCTTCGCAGCCTCGAGCGCCTTCTCCTCGAAGCCCGGCTCGCGGCCGTACAGATAGTTGAAGCGGCGCGCGATCTCGCGCGTCATCTCGACGTGCGGCACCTGATCCTCGCCGACCGGCACGAGCGAGCCGCGGTACAGCAGGATATCCGCCGCCATCAGCACCGGATAGCCGAGGAAGCCGTAGGTCGACAGGTCCTTTTCCTTCAGCTTCTCGATCTGCTCCTTGTAGGTCGGCACCCGCTCGAGCCAGCCGAGCGGCGTGCTCATGCCGAGCAACAGCGCGAGCTCCGCGTGCTCGGGCACCTTGCTCTGGATGAACAGCGTCGCCTGCGCCGGGTCGATGCCAGCCGCCAGCCAGTCGATCAGCACGTCCCACACGTTCTTTTCGATGACCTCCGGTGTCTCGTAGTGCGTCGTCAGCGCATGCCAGTCGACGACGCAGAAGAAGCACGGGTACTCGGACTGCAGCTTCACCCAGTTTTTCAGCACGCCGTGGAAGTGGCCGAGATGCAGCGACCCGGTGGGCCGCATGCCGGAAAAAATACGATCAGGGAACATGATTGTCGTTAGAAAAGCGAAGCGAAAGGAGTCAGGATGGCGGCCACGACGTCGTAGCCCGCATTGACGAGCGGACGCAGCCAGAATTTTGTCAGCACGCCCGATGCGACCAGCACCAGGACGATGATGAAGCCGTACGGTTCGATGCGGGACAGCGCGATCGATTGCTTCGGCGGCAACAGCGCGGCCAGCACGCGACCGCCGTCGAGCGGCGGCAACGGAAACAGGTTCAGCACGCCGAGCACCAGGTTGACGCCGACGCCGGCCGCGGCCATGCGCGTGAAGAACGGCTCGTCGATCGCGGCAGCGGCGAGCGCGATGCTCAGGCCGCCCCACACGAGCGCCTGCACGAAGTTGCATACGGGGCCCGCGAGTGACACCCACAGGCTGCCCCAGCGCGGATTGCGCAGGTTCTGGAACGCGACCGGCACCGGCTTTGCATAACCGAACAGGAACGCGCCGCCCGTCAGGAAATACATGGCGAGCGGAATCGCGATCGTGCCGATCGGATCGATATGGCGCATCGGATTGAACGACACGCGGCCCATCATGTAGGCAGTGTTGTCGCCCAGCAGGCGTGCGGCGTAGCCGTGCGCGGCTTCGTGCAACGTGATCGCGAAGATCACGGGCAGCGCGTAGACGGCGATGGTCTGTATCAGGGAAGCATCCATAACGCGTTATTGTAACAAGCGCAACCGCGCACCAAGGGAACCGCGCATGCTTACGCGGACGCCAGCCCGAACGGCTCGAGCGGGCCGCGTCCGGCGCGCACGAGCGCCGGCTCGTCGCCCGTCAGGTCGATCACCGTCGACGGTTCGCGCGGACAAGGGCCGCCGTCGATCACGAGATCCACCTGCTTTTCGAGTTGCGTGCGGATGTCCTCGGGATCGTTGAGCGGATCCTCGTCCGCCGGCAGGATCAGCGTCGTGCCGAGCAGCGGCTGCCCGAGCGTCTCGAGCAGCGCGAGCGTGATCGCATGTGCCGGCACGCGCAGACCGATCGTCTTGCGCGACGGGTGCGACAGCCGGCGCGGCACCTCCTTCGTCGCATGCAGAATGAAGACGTACGGCCCCGGCGTCACCGACTTGATGAGCCGGTATTGCCGGTTGTCCACCGTCGCGAAGTTGGCGAGTTCCGACAGGTCGCGCACCAGCAGCGACAGATGCTGCTTCTCGTCGAGGCCGCGAATGCGGCGCACGCGCTCGACCGCGTCCCTGTCGTCCAGGTGACATGCGAGCGCGTAGCTGGAGTCGGTCGGCAACGCAATCACGCCGCCCTTGTTGACGATCTCCACCGCCTGCTTGATCAGGCGCGGCTGCGGATTTTCCGGATGAATCCTGAAGAATTGGGACATGGAAACACGGGAGTTGGAAGTGTACGGGCGCGCCGCGCGGACGGCATACGCCGCCGGTTGCGGAACGTCAGAGCCAGCGTTCCCAGACCGGCTTCAGGTCGGCGGGCAGCGGCGGCAGGCTGCCGAGCTCGACACGGCCCTCGCCCGGCGCGTGAAAATCCGATCCGCGCGACACCTCGAAGCCATAGCGCCGCGCCACATCCGCATATTCGCGATATTGATCCGGCGTATGACTGCCGGTGATCACCTCGATCGCCCGACCGCCGAGATCGATGAACTCGCCGAAGAAAGCGGCAAACTGGACCGGGCTATAGCGGTAGCGGCCCGGATGGGCGACCACCGCCTCGCCGCCCGCGCCGCGGATCCATTGCACGGCCTCCGGCAGCGTCGCCCAGCGATGCGGCACGTAACCCGGCTTGCCGTCGCCGAGCAGCCGATCGAACACGTCGGAAGTTGATTCGGCGTGGCCATTCTCGACCAGGAATCGTGCAAAGTGCGTCCGCGAAATCAGGTCGGGATTCGATACGTATTGCAACGCGCCTTCGTAGGCGCCGGGGATGCCGAGTTTCCCGAGCTGCGCGCCGATGGCCTGCGCGCGCGCCGCGCGGCCGTGGCGCGTGCGATACAGGCCGTCGACGAGCGCCGGATTTTCCGGATCGATATGCAGGCCGACGATATGCACGGTACGCGACGCCCAGGTCACCGAAATCTCGACACCGTTCAGATAGCGCATGCCAAGCGCTTCCGCCTCGCTGCGCGCCGCCGCCTGGCCGCCCACCTCGTCGTGATCGGTCAGCGACCAGAGGGTCACGCCGCCGGCATGGGCGCGGCGCGCAACGTCGGCGGGCGACAGCAGCCCGTCGGAGACATTCGAGTGGCAGTGGAGATCAGCGTTCATCGTCGGCATGGGAGGTGGACGTCCATTCTACTGCAACGCGGCACATTCGCCGCGACGCCCCTGCCGCCCGCTTTACGCGCAGAACGCCTCGATCAGCGCCGCGACCTGCTCCGGCTGGTCGTGGTGCACCATGTGGCCGGCGTCCTCGACGAGCTTCTCGCGCCAGTCAGGGAACGCCTTGAAGCGCGCCTTGAACTCCGGCAAGGGGATGTCGCCGGCCAGGAATGCAAGCGTCGGCGAGTTCACCGCCTCGACATGCAGTACCTTCGCACGCACCTGTGCCCAGACCGCCATCACCTCGTCGAGCCGGTACAGCAGCGGGCTCCTCATCTTGTGCGCGGGATCGGCGAGCAGATGATAGAGACCGTCGTCGCCGCGCTTCGACCAGTGCGCGGCCAGGAACGCCGCACGGCGCGGATCGAGTCGCGGATTGGTCTTGATGAGCCTCGCAGCCACCGCGTCGAGCGACGCATAGAGCTTGAGCGCCGGCGGCTCGCGCAGATCGTCGAGCCAGCCGCGCAGCCGGTGCGGCGCCTGCGCCGCGCGCGCGGGCGCCAGCCCGAACCCCTCCAGATCGACGACGCGGCGCACGCGCTCCGGCCGCGCCCCGGCGTACAGACACACGACGTTCGCGCCCATGCTGTGCCCGACCAGATTGACCTCGCCCGCCGGCGCGTAGTGGTCGATCAGCGCGTCGAGATCGCCGAGGTACTCGTGGAACCAGTACTGGCCGCCGCCGTGCCGCGCGACCGGCCAGTCGGACAGGCCAAAACCGCGCGCATCCGGCGCAATCACGTGCCAGTCGCCAGCCAGCGCATCGACGACGAACTGGAACGACGCCGCGACGTCCATCCAGCCGTGCAGCATGAACAACGTCGGCGCGTCCGGCCGGCCCCAGCGCCGGACATGCAGCTTCACGCCGCGGACCGTGACGAAATCGGATACAGAACTCGTGGCATTCATCGCAGCGAATAAAAAAGAATGGTCGTTCGATTATAGCGATGACCCGTTCGCCGCGCTGGCGCCGATGCGGATCTGCACACGTATCGAGGCACTTCTCTAGGATCTAGGATCGGCCCCGCGCGAACGCACGGCTCGCGGCAGCCACCGGCGCTTCGCCAGGCAAGCCGACCCCGGCCGCGCTATCCGCGCGGCTCGGCGCCTTCCGGTGCCGCCAGTTCGGCCAGTTCGGCCGCGTCGAACCCGGCACTGAGTCGGGCCTCGAAGTTGAACGGCCCGCGCAGCCGCGGCGCGCGATACTGCTCGGCGAGTTGCCGATAAGCCGGCACCGGATCGCGCCCCGCGCGCACGCACAAATACCGGAACCAGCGGTTGCCGATCGCGACATGGCCGATTTCGTCGCGCAGAATCACATCGAGAATCTCCGCCGACGCGTGATCGCCCGCCTGGGCCAGCCGCGCGCGAATCGGCGGCGACGCGTCGAGTCCACGCGCCTCCAGCGTGCGCGGCACAAGCGCCATTCGGGCGAGCACGTCGGCCGCCGTGCGTTCGCACATGTCCCAGAGTCCGTTGTGGGCCGGGAAATCGCCGTATGCGTGTCCGAAGCCGGCAAGCCGGTCGGCGAGCAGCGAAAAGTGATGCGCCTCCTCGGCCGCCACCCTGAGCCAGTCCGCGTAGAAATCGGCTGGCTGGCCCGCGAAGCGCCACACCGCATCGAGCGCCAGATTGATCGCGTTGAATTCGATATGCGCGAGCGCGTGAAGCAGCACGGCCCGCCCTTCGGGCGACCGCATGCTGCGCCGCTCGAGCGCGCGCGGCTCGACGAGCACGGGACGCGCCGGGCGCCCCGGCAGTCCGGCCGGTTCAGACAGGACGAGCGACGGATCGATCGTCGCCTGCCCGGCCTGCAGCGCGTCATGCAATGCGCGCACCAGCGCGGCCTTGTGGACCGGCTCGGGCTCACGCAGCGCGGCCAGCGCTGCGCGGCGCACGCAGGACGACGGGTCGGTGGACGAAGTGGAAACCATGCTCATAAATGGGGACGCCGTCGCATGCGTGCCGGGAGCGCGCGCACGCGACGGTTTACAATATGCGTTTGTGCCTCGGCGGTGCTCGCCGGGCGAAATGCGCCATTTTACCGGCGCCCATCGAACGAGACGGAAGGAGACACCGTGACGATCTACAAGCTGGGCGAGACCGCCCCGACGATCCACGAAAGCGTGTTCGTCGCCGATACGGCGGCAATCATCGGCAAGGTCGTGCTCGACGAAAACGCGAGCGTGTGGTTCGGTGCGACGATTCGCGGCGACAACGAGCCGATCACCGTCGGCGCGGGCAGCAACGTGCAGGAAGGCGCGGTATTGCACACCGATCCCGGCTACCCGCTGACGATCGCCGAAAACGTGACGATCGGGCACCAGGCGATGCTGCACGGCTGCACGATCGGCGAAGGTTCGCTGATCGGAATTCAGGCGGTGGTCTTGAATGGAGCGGTCATCGGCCGCAACTGTCTGGTTGGCGCCGGCGCGGTCGTGACGGAGGGCAAGACGTTTCCGGACAATTCGCTGATTCTCGGCGCCCCGGCCAAGGTGGTGCGCGAGCTGTCGGCCGAGGACATCGCGCGCCTGCGCGCAAATGCGAAGACGTACGTCGACCGGCGTGCGCATTTCAAGGAACAACTCGTGCGGATCGGTTGACGCCGGCCACGATTTTCAAGGAAGAAGAGTGAGCGACCAGTTACAGAAATTCATGTTCAACGCGGCACCGGTGCGCGGCGAGATCGTCTCGCTGCGCAATACGTGGCAGGAAGTGCTCACGCGCCGCGACTATCCCGCGCCCGTCCGCACCGTACTCGGCGAAATGATGGCCGCGTGCGCGCTGCTGTCGGCGAACCTGAAATTCCACGGCACCCTCGTCATGCAGATCTTCGGCGACGGCCCGGTGAAAATGCTGGTCGTGCAATGCGGCTCCGACCTGTCGATGCGCGCGACCGCGAAGTTCTCCGGCGAGGCCGCGCAGACGATCGGCGACGGCATGGGCTTCGCCGAACTCGTCAATGCAAGCGGCCACGGCCGCTGCGTGATCACGCTCGATCCGGCCGACAAAAAGCCGGGCCAGCAGCCGTATCAGGGCATCGTCCCGCTGAACGGCGAGGACGGCCCCCTGACATCCATCGCAGACGTGCTCGAGCATTACATGCGCCATTCGGAGCAGCTCGACACGCGCCTGTGGCTCGCCGCGGATCGCGAACGCGCGGTCGGCATGCTGCTGCAGAAACTGCCCGGCGACGGCGGCATCGTGCCGCGCAACACCGAAACCGACGCGGATACGTGGGAGCGCGTGTGCACGCTCGGCGGCACGCTGTCCGCGCAGGAACTGCTCGAAGTGGATCCGGAGACGGTATTCCGCCGGCTTTTCTGGCAGGAGAACGTTCAACACTTCGAGCCGGCCGTCACGCGCTTTCTGTGCACGTGCTCGCGCGAGAAAGTGGGCGCGATGCTGCGCATGCTCGGGCGCGACGAAGTCGACGGCGTGATCGCCGAACGCGGCCACGTCGAAATCCACTGCGACTTCTGCAACCAGCGCTACGAATTCGATCCGGTCGACGTCGCGCAATTGTTTTCGACGCCCGAACTCGCGGCCGGCCTGACGCCTGCCGCCGAGCAGCGTCACTGAGCCGTACGCCTGCGCCGCTGACGCGCAGGCGCATCATGACGAACGAGACCCGCATGCCGCCATGCCCATGCCGCAGCCCGTGGGCGCGGCATGGCGCCATCCTCGTCGCCGCATGCTGCCGGAGAAGGGACATGAATCGCCTGTTTCGCACGATCGCACTGGCCAGCACCACGGGGGCGCTCGCACTCACCGGCTGCGCAGTGCAGCCGACCTCCACGATCCTGAGCCGCCTGCCCGAACAGGCTGCGGCCAGCCAGCCACAGGCGTTGACGCCCGCGGAGCGCAAGCGCTACGACGAAATCGACCGTCAGGTATTGCGGGAACAGAATGACGCGATGGCCGCCGAAGCCGCCGCACGAGCGTGGTCGTACTATGCGCCGCCGCCCGTCACGTTCTACGGCGGCTACTCGAATGGTGGCTGGGGGCCGGGCTGGAGCACCGGGTTCGGTTATGGCTACGGCTATCCGGGCTGGTGGTGGTAACGCCGCATTGACGCGTTTGCCGAACGGCGGGAAATAAACATGCGCGGATTTTGAAATACCCGCCCAAAGGCAGGCATCGCGCCGCCCCTTGAAACGCCTTTCACGATGATCATCGGCGCCGCCGCACTCAATGCTGGACGGACTTGCCCTTCTCGCCGCCATGCCGCCTGGACGGCTTCGCGATCGACTGCGGATTCGGCACGACGCGCACCGGCGCTGCCGAAACTTCACCGCGTGTCGACGTATTCGATGGCGTATTGACGACCGGTGCGGCCGGCGCATTCGGCGCCACGAACTGCACGAACACCTCGCCGTCCTTCACCATGCCCATTTCGTAGCGCGCGCGCTCCTCGATGGCCGCCGTGCCGCTCTGCAGATCCTGCACCTCGCCCGCCGTCCGCTCGTTGCGCAGTTTCTCCCCGGCGTTCTTCTGCAATTGGTTGTCGAGCTGCTTACGCAACTCGTGCACGCGCAACCAGCCGCCATGCCCCCACCAGAGGGGATACTGAATGAGCGCCAGCAGGGCAATCAGAACGACAGTGACAAGCCGCATGTACGAACCGCAGATATAAGAAGCGCCGCTCCACGCATCACGCAGAGCGGCGTCGTTTCATGACTTACCGGATAGTAGCGCGTTAGCGCAGGTTGTAGAACGCCGACTTGCCCGGGTAGCTCGCGATGTCGCCGAGATCTTCCTCGATGCGCAGCAGCTGGTTGTACTTCGAAATACGATCGCTGCGCGACAGCGAACCCGTCTTGATCTGGCCTGCGTTCAGACCGACCGCGATGTCCGCGATCGTCGAATCTTCGGTCTCGCCCGAGCGGTGCGAAATCACGGCCGTGTAGCTCGCGCGCTTCGCCATCTCGATCGCCGCGAACGTTTCGGTCAGCGTGCCGATCTGGTTGATCTTGATGAGGATCGAGTTCGCGATGCCCTTCTCGATGCCTTCCTTCAGGATGCGCGTGTTGGTGACGAACAGGTCGTCGCCGACGAGCTGAACCGTCTTGCCGAGGCGGTCGGTCAGCAGCTTCCAGCCATCCCAGTCGCCTTCGTGCATGCCGTCTTCGATCGACACGATCGGGAACTTGTCCGCGAGCGTCGCGAGGTAGTCGGTGAATTCAGCCGACGACAGTTGCAGGCCTTCGCCCGCGAGCTGGTACTTGCCGTCGTGGTAGAACTCCGACGCCGCACAGTCGAGCGCGAGCAGCACGTCTTCGCCCGCACGGTAGCCCGCCTTCTCGATCGCCTGGAGGATCGTCGACAGGCACTCCTCGTTGCTGCCGAAGTTCGGCGCAAAGCCGCCCTCGTCACCCACCGCCGTGCTCATGCCGCGGTCGCCGAGAATTTTCTTCAGCGCGTGGAACACTTCCGCGCCGCAACGCAGGGCTTCACGGAACGTCGGCTGGCTGACCGGAACGATCATGAATTCCTGGATGTCGAGGCTGTTGTTCGCGTGCGCGCCGCCATTGACGATGTTCATCATCGGAACCGGCAGCTGCATCGCGCCCGAACCGCCGAAATAGCGGTAAAGCGGCAGGCCGGCCTCTTCAGCCGCAGCCTTCGCGACGGCCATCGACACGGCCAGCATCGCGTTCGCGCCGAGACGCGACTTGTTGTCGGTGCCGTCCAGCTCGAGCAGCGTCTTGTCGAGGAACGCCTGCTCCGATGCGTCGAGGCCCATGATCGCTTCGGAGATCTCGGTGTTGATGTGCTCGACTGCCTTCAGCACGCCCTTGCCGTTGTAGCGGCCGGCTTCGCCGTCGCGCAGTTCGATCGCTTCACGCGAGCCGGTCGACGCGCCCGACGGCACGGCCGCGCGGCCCATCGTGCCCGATTCGAGCAGCACGTCGCATTCGACGGTCGGGTT
>NZ_JAHACR010000472.1 GCF_018375725.1 Burkholderia sp.
TGCGCACCGAGGCGAACCGCAAGCCGGACGAGCCGGTCGCGCATCCGCTGCGCGGCCAGGGCGCGAACTACAGCCGCCCGGAAGATCTCGTGTGGCGCTTCTGGAGCGGCGCATTCGCGCATCCGCGCGCCTACCGCACGTTCCGCTGGGCGGCCACGCGGCTGCGCGCGCTGGCGCCGTCGAACCAGATGGGCTGGACCCGGCACCGCACGCCGCTCGAACCCGCGCCGCGCAGCCTGGCCGACCTGCTGCGCGCCCGCGGCCAGCCTGAATAGCGCATGACCCGTCGCGATTTCTGACCTGTACCGATTACCGATATAAACGGAGGAGACAACCATGCAGGCCTGGCAACAAATCTATACGCCCCTCGGCAGCCTATGGCTGTCGGCGCTCGTCGCCGCGATACCGATCATCTTCTTTTTCATTGCGCTCGCGGCCTTGCGGATCAAGGGGCATGTCGCCGCGGCGATTACGCTGCTGCTGGCGCTCGGCGTCGCGATCGTCGCGTACCGGATGCCGGTGCCGCAGGCGCTCGCGGCAGCGGGCTACGGTTTCGCATACGGCATCTGGCCGATCGCATGGATCATCGTCGCCGCGGTGTTCCTGTACAAGATCGTCGTCAAGACCGGGCAATTCGACATCATCCGCGCCTCGGTCCTGTCGATCACCGACGACCAGCGCCTGCAGATGCTGTTGATCGGCTTCTCCTTCGGCGCATTCCTTGAAGGCGCAGCCGGCTTCGGCGCGCCGGTCGCGATCACCGCCGCGCTGCTGGTCGGCCTTGGCTTCCGGCCACTGCATGCCGCGGGGCTGTGCCTGATCGCGAACACCGCACCGGTCGCGTTCGGCGCGATGGGGATTCCCGTCATCGTCGCCGGGCAGGTCACGGGCATCGACGCGTTCCACATCGGCGCGATGGCCGGCCGGCAGCTGCCGCTGCTGTCGGTGTTCGTGCCGTTCTGGCTCGTGTTCATGATGGACGGCAAGCGCGGGGTCAAGGAGACCTGGCCCGCCGCGCTCGTCGCGGGCGGCAGCTTCGCGGTCACGCAGTACTTCACGTCGAATCACATCGGGCCTGAACTGCCGGACATCACGTCGTCGCTGGTCAGTCTCGTGTCGCTCGCCGCGTTTCTGAAGGTCTGGCAGCCGAGCAGCGCGAAGCAGACGGCCGGCGGCGCAGTCGCCTCCGGCGGCACGGCAGCCCTCGCGGGCTTCGGCGGCGGTGCGGGTTTCGGGACGAAGCCGGCCCGCCAGGCATCGCCGTACACGCTCGCGCAGACCGTGCGCGCGTGGTCGCCGTTCCTGATCCTGACGGGCGTCGTCACGGTATGGAGTCTCGCACCGTTCAAGGCGCTGTTCGCCGCGCACGGCCCGCTCGCCGCGACCGTGCTGAAATTCAAGGTGCCGGCGCTCGACCAGCTCGTGATCAAGACCGCCCCGATCGTCGCGACGCCGAAGGCCTACGAGGCGATTCTGAAGATCGACCTGCTGTCTGCGGTCGGCAGCGCGATCCTGGTCACGGCGCTGATTTCGATGGCGCTGTTGCGGATGAAGCCGCGCGACGGCCTTGTCACGTTCGGTGAAACGCTGAAGGAACTCACGCGCCCGATCCTGTCGATCGGCTTCGTGCTCGCGTTCGCATTCGTCGCAAACTACTCGGGGATGTCGTCGACGCTTGCGCTGCTGCTCGCCGGCACCGGCGCCGCATTCCCGTTCTTCTCGCCGTTCCTCGGCTGGCTCGGCGTGTTCCTGACCGGCTCGGACACGTCGTCGAACGCGCTGTTCTGCTCGCTCCAGCAGGCGACCGGCCATCAGCTCGGCCTGTCGGAAACGCTGGTGGTCGCGGCGAACACGACGGGCGGCGTCACCGCGAAGATGATCTCGCCGCAATCGATCGCGGTCGCGTGCGCGGCGACGGGCCTCGTCGGCAAGGAATCGGAGCTGTTCCGCTTCACCGTCAGGCACAGCGTGCTGTTCGCGGTGATCGTCGGCCTGATCACGCTGGCGCAGGCGTACGTGGTGCCGGGCATGGT
>NZ_JAHACR010000003.1 GCF_018375725.1 Burkholderia sp.
GTTCCTTCTTCTCGAATTCGAAGCCGATCTTGCCGTCCGTCTGCTTCACCAGATACGCCTTGAAGCTGCGGCCGGTGCGCGCCGACTTGAAGCCGGGCAGCAGGTCGGTGCGGCCGTCGGCGAGCAGCTTGCCCATCTGCTCGCGCGTGATTTCCTGCTGAAGGATCACCTTGCCCGAGCGGAAGTCGCAGGTCTTCGGGTTTGCGACCGAATGCTCGCAGACATAGCTCATCCCATGCTCGAATACGCGGCCCTTGCATTTCGGGCATGCGCCGACCGGCTCCTGCGCGGAAAAGTCCGGCGCTTCGCCTTCCTCGCCGCCCTGATCCTGACCGAAGTCGAATTCGAGCTTGTAGTTCTTCGTCTCGTCGTCGAAGGACAGCTTGAGGATGGCCGAGAACGGCCGGCCCATCTTGCTGCGGAAACCGGACAGCGGGCCGATTTCCTTCTTCTGCAGCAGTTCCTCGACTTCCGGGATTTCGAACTGACGGCTGCCCGGGATCTTCGAGATCGAGAACTCGCACTTCGTGCACGCAAAGCGGCGATAGTTTTCCTTCACCTGGCCGCCGCAGTTCGGGCACGGCGTCTCCAGCGACGCGTAATCGCCGGGGATCGTGTCCGAATCGTATTCTTTCGCGCGCTTGACGATCTGCTGCGTCATGCGGGCGATTTCCTGCATGAAGGTATCGCGTGCGAGGTTGCCGCGTTCCATCTGCGACAACTTGTATTCCCATTCGCCGGTCAGTTCGGGTGCGGTCAGTTCCTTCACGCCGAGCCCGCGCAGCAGGGTCATCAGCTGGAATGCCTTCGCGGTCGGGATCAGCTCGCGGCCCTCCCGGAGCAGATATTTCTCGCCGAGCAGCCCTTCGATGATCGCCGCGCGCGTGGCCGGCGTGCCGAGCCCCTTCGCGGCCATCGCCTCCCGCAGTTCGTCGTCCTCGACCAGCTTGCCGGCGCCTTCCATCGCGGACAGCAGCGTCGCCTCCGAATAGCGCGCGGGCGGCTTGGTCGTGAGCGCGTGGGCGGCGATCTCGTCGGTCTTGACCTTCTCGTCCTTCTGCACCGGCACGAGGTTCGCGTCCGCGCCTTCGGCATCGCGGCCGTACACCTGCAGCCAGCCCGGCTCGACGAGCACCTTGCCCTCGGTCTTGAAGTGATGGCCGGCCACTTCGGTGATCCGGGTCGTCACCTTGTATTCCGCGGCCGGGAAGAACACGGCGAGGAAGCGCTTCACGACGAGGTCGTACAGCTTCTGCTCCGGCTCGGACAGCGATTTCGGCGCCTGCAGCGTCGGGATGATGGCGAAGTGGTCGCTGATCTTCGAATTGTCGAAGATGCGCTTGTTCGGCTTCACCCAGCCCTTGTCGAGCACCTGCTTTGCGTGCGGCAGGTAGTTGTTGCTCTCCTTGAGCATCTCGAGCGTCGACTTCACGGTGCCGATGTAGTCTTCCGGCAGCGCGCGCGCGTCGGTACGCGGGTAGGTCAGCACCTTGTGCTTTTCATACAGCGCCTGCGCCAGGCCCAGCGTGTTCTTCGCGGAGAAGCCGAAGCGGCTGTTCGCTTCGCGCTGCAGGCTCGTCAGGTCGAACAACAGCGGCGACAGTTGCGTCGACGGCTTCGATTCCTCGGTGACCGTGCCGATCTGGTCGCGGCAGGCCGCGACGATCGTTTCCGCAGCCGGCAGGCTCCACAGACGCGAATCGCGCTTTTCGGGATCGAACTCGTCGCGCTTGAATTTGGGGTCGAACCATCGGCCTTCGTAGAATCCGGCCGCGCACGCGAATTCCGCCTTCACTTCCCAGTAGTCGCGCGGAACGAAACGGCGGATTTTTTCTTCACGTTCGACGACGATCGACAAAGTTGGCGTCTGAACGCGACCAACCGTCGTCAGGAAAAAGCCGCCGCCCTTGCTGTTGAAGGCCGTCATCGCGCGGGTGCCGTTGATCCCGACGAGCCAGTCCGATTCCGAGCGGCAGCGCGCGGCATCGGCGAGCGGCTGCATGTCCGCGTCGCTGCGCAGGTGCGCGAAGCCGTCACGGATCGCCTGCGGGGTCATCGACTGCAGCCAGAGGCGCGAAACGGGCTGCTTCGCCTTCGCGTGCTGCGCGATCAGGCGGAAGATCAGCTCGCCTTCGCGTCCCGCGTCGCACGCGTTGATCAGGCGGTCGACGTCCTTGCGCTTCATCAGCTTGGTGAGCACCTTGAGGCGCGATTCGCTTTTTGCGATCGGATTCAGGTCGAAATGCGGCGGAATGACGGGCAGATGCGCGAAGCTCCATTTGCCGCGCTTGACCTCGTATTCTTCCGGTGCGGCGATTTCCAGCAGGTGGCCGACAGCCGACGAAAGGACGTACTCGTCGCTTTCATAGTATTCGTCATGCTTGGTAAAGCCGCCCAAAGCGCGCGCGATGTCGTTCGCGACAGAAGGCTTTTCCGCAATGATCAGTGCTTTGGACATGACAGATATGTGTTGGTAGACCGGGTTCGCCGGTTTGGGATCCCTTTTACGACGGCTTTATAGCACACGGCGCCGGGACGGCGGGGCGGCGTGTAAAAAGCGGCCCATCATAGTGGGGGGCCGCAGCGGGGGCAAGCGCCCGGCGCGGCCGCCTGCACAAGTTACTGGAAATGCCCGCACCGCGGCAGCCGGCTCAGGCTTCGACGTCCAGCAGGTTGCGCAATTTCGGCGCATGCGTCGCGCCCGGCACGGCGGACAGGTCGGCCAGCATGCGCTCGACGATCGCCGCGTGCGGCAGCACGGTGCCGAAGAAGCGCGCCGCGTTGGCGTCCTCGATCAGGATCGTGGGGAAATTCTCGACGTCGAGGTCGTCGAGGCGATCTGCATGCGTCTCGATGTCGATCCAGACGAAGCAAGCATCGGGGTGTGCATCGGCAAGCTGGTCGAAGGCTGAGCGGTAGGTGCGGCACGTGCCGCACCATTCGGCGCACAGACAGGCGACGAGCAGCGCATCGGGATGGCGGATGCGTTCGGCGATCCGATCCGCATCCGTGTCGAGATTCAGCGCGGGCATGGTGTTCCTTGCATGTCGGCAGGCGGCGCGGCCGCCCCTATGCGCCGGAATGTAGCACGCCGTGTGCATCGCGCGCTGGCTGCGGCGCGGATGGCGTGTCGAGCCTGGCGAAGCGCCCGCCCGGCAGGCTGGCGATGCGGCCGGCCAGTTCGAGCGCGAGGAGCGCTCCGTGCAGTGCCTCGTCGGACAGGCCGGCGCGCTCGGCCAGCCATTCGTATGTGACGGGGCCATATCCCAGTGCGGCGATGACGGATTGTTCCGCGGCTGTATCGGCCGATGGCGGGCCTGCGTCGGCGTTCCCGGTTTCCGTCATGCCGGCCGGCCGTTCGATTGCGCCAAACTCATCGAGAATATCCTCCGGCGTCGTGGTGAGCTTCGCGCCGTCGCGGATCAGTGCGTGACAGCCTTGCGCGAGCGGCGCATGAATCGAGCCGGGAATCGCGAATACGTCGCGTCCCATTTCATTCGCGAGACGCGCGGTGATCAGCGACCCGGAGCGTGGCGCCGCCTCGACGACCAGCACGCCGCTCGCCAGGGCGGCGATCAGCCGGTTGCGCTGCGGGAAATGCGCGGCACGCGCCGGCGTGCCGAGCGGCCATTCCGACACGATCGCGCCGCGCGCGGCGATCTGGTGTGCAAGTGCACGATGCCGGGCCGGATAAACGAGGTCGGCGCCGGTGCCGATTACGGCGATCGTGCCCGCCCGGCCGTCGAGTCCGCCCTGATGCGCGGCGCCGTCGATGCCGAGCGCGAGGCCGGAGACGATCGCGAAACCGGCGTCGGCCAGATGACGGGCGAAGCGTGTCGCGTCGGCAAGGCCTTGCGGTGTTCCGTGGCGGCTGCCGACGATGGCGATGCCGTGCGTGTGCAGCAGCGCCATGCGGCCTTTTACATATAGCAACGGCGGCGGATCGTGAAGATGGAGCAGCCTTGGCGGGTAGACAGGGTCGCCGAGCGTGACGATGTGGTTGCCGGGTTCGGCGTGCCACGCGAGCGCCGTGTCCGTGCGCGCGTCCAGGTCGGCCTGCACGCTGCGCACGGCTTGCGCGGCAGCGGGGCTGCTCGCGGCGGCGATCGCGTCGTCCGGCGCTGCCAGGAGCGCGGACGGTGAGCCGAACGTGTCGAGCAGGACGCGCAGCACGGCGGTCGGCAGGCCCGCCGTGCCTGCGAGCTGAAGCCATGCGCGCAGTTCGCTGCGGGTCAGCGTACGCGGCGACATGAGGCATCCGTCGAACGCGACGGGCAGCGAGGCATGCGTCGCCATGTTAAAATTTTCATCATCCGAAATAAACTTGACGTGGCCGCGCGCGCAAGCGCGCAGCCGGTTGCTGGAGGCCGGTCCGCGGGCGTTGATTCCCCGCGCATCCGCCTCATCTTCATTGCATCCTGGCGGCTGCGCCAGTCGGCCGGATGGCCGATGCGCGGCAAGCCGATTCACCGATTACCGAACGCCATGGCTTCGCTCAACATTCTTCATTACCCCGACAAGCGTCTTCACAAAGTCGCCCAGCCGGTCGACAAGGTCGACGATCGCATCCGCAAGCTCGTCGCCGATATGGCCGAGACCATGTATGCCGCGCCGGGCATCGGTCTCGCCGCGACGCAGGTCGACGTGCACGAGCGCGTGATCGTGATCGACATTTCCGAGGAAAAGAACGACCTGCGCGCGTTCATCAATCCGGAAATTGTCTGGTCGAGCGACGCAAAGCAGGTGTACGAAGAGGGCTGCCTGTCGGTGCCGGGCATCTACGACGAAGTCGAGCGCCCCGACCGGGTGCGCGTGCGTGCGCTCAACGAGAAGGGCGAGCAATTCGAGCTGGACTGCGAAGGTCTGCTGGCCGTCTGCATCCAGCACGAGATGGATCACTTGATGGGCCGCGTATTCGTCGAATACCTGTCGCCGCTCAAGCAGAGCCGCATCAAGACGAAAATGAAGAAACTCGAACGCGCGATGTGACGCGCGCTCACCCTGCCCGACCGTTTTCATGACACATTCGTTGCGCGTCATTTTTGCCGGTACGCCGGAATTCGCCGCGGCGGCGCTCGCCGCGATCCATCAGGCCGGGTTTCCGGTGCCGCTCGTCCTCACCCAGCCGGATCGTCCTGCAGGGCGCGGGATGAAGCTGCAGGCGAGCGCCGTCAAGCGCTACGCCGTCGAACACGGTTTGCCGGTCGCGCAGCCGCCGTCGCTGCGTCGTGAAGGCAAATACCCTGCCGAGGCGGCGGAAGCGATCGAGCAGCTGCGCGCGACGCCACACGACGTGATGGTGGTGGCCGCGTACGGCCTGCTGCTGCCGCAGGAGGTGCTCGACATCCCGCGCGACGGCTGCATCAACATCCACGCATCGCTGCTGCCGCGCTGGCGCGGCGCCGCGCCGATTCACCGCGCGATCGAGGCGGGCGACGCCGAGACGGGCGTCACGCTGATGCAGATGGACGCCGGGCTCGACACCGGCGCGATGCTGCACGAGGCGCGGATCCCGATCGCGCCCGCTGATACGACCGCGACGCTGCACGACAAGCTCGCCGCGGATGGCGCGCGGCTCATCGTCGATGCGCTGATTCAACTCGAGCGCACCGGCAACCTGCCGGCGACGCCGCAGCCCGCCGAGGGCGTGACGTACGCGGAGAAGATCGGCAAGCACGAAGCCGCGCTCGACTGGCGCAAGTCCGCCGACGCGCTCGCGCGCCAGGTGCGTGCGTTCGATCCGTTTCCGGGCGGCGTCGCGATGCTCGACGGTGCCGCCATCAAACTGTGGGCGGCCGAGCCGGCGGCCGCGCGCGGCGATGCGGCGCCCGGCACGATCATCGAAGCGGGGGCGGATGGCGTTGTCGTTGCGTGCGGCACTGGGGCGCTGCGCGTGACGCAACTGCAGAAGCCGGGCGGCAAGCGCTTGCCGGTGCGCGAATTCCTGGCCGGGTCGCCGCTCGCGGCCGGCCAGCGCTTCGCGTTGCCCGACGCGTCCTGACCGTCAGTAGACGCGTTCGGCCGATGACACGCAATCGGCCGAACGGCCAGGTCGCGTGGCGCGGCGGGCACGCGTAGAATTTCCCAGCGCTCAACCGGTTCCGAGGTTCCCATGCTTGGCATCACGCATTTCGGTTTCTTTCTCGTTGCGGTTTTCCTGCTGAACGTCACGCCGGGGCCGGATACCGCCTATATCGTCGGCCGCAGCATTGCGCAGGGGCGCGGGGCGGGGCTGATGTCCGCGCTCGGGATATCGGCCGGCTGTTGCGTGCATGCGCTCGCGTGCGCATTCGGGCTGACGGCGCTGCTCGCCGCATCGGCCACGGCATTCACCGTGATCAAGCTGGCCGGCGCCGCGTACCTGATCTATCTCGGTGTACGGATGATCGTCGCGAAGCAGTCCGCCGGAGCGGACGCCGCGCAGGCGGTGCCGTGCGCCACGGCGGCCAAGCCGTTGTACCAGCTGTTCCTGCAGGGCTTCTGGACGAATGTGCTGAATCCGAAGGTCGTGCTGTTCTTCGTGTCGTTCTTCCCGCAGTTCGTGTCGGCCGACAGTCCGCACAAGGTGCTTGCGTTCCTGGCGCTTGGCACGGTGTTCGTCGTGATGAGCACGATCTGGAACAGCATGGTCGCGTGGGTCGCCGGCAGCGTGACCCGGCACTTTGCAGGCAAGCCGGGCATCAGGAAATGGCTCGATCGGAGTGTCGGCGGCGCGTTCGTCGGGCTCGGCCTCAAGCTGGCGACGTCGCAGCGCTGAGATTGAATTTTTCCGACACGCACTTATCTAACAGTTCGCTTACAATTTTCCGCCGTGCCCGGTGAGGTGTGGTGGAATCCCCAGACGGATAAGGAGTGGGTATGTTCAATTGGGTCAAAACGGCGATGCTGATGGCCGCGATCACGGCCCTGTTCATCGTGATCGGCGGCATGATCGGCGGATCGCGTGGCATGACGATCGCGCTGCTGTTCGCGCTCGGCATGAATTTCTTTTCGTACTGGTTCTCGGACAAGATGGTGCTGCGCATGTACAACGCGCAGGAAATCGACGAGAGCACCGCGCCGCAGTTCTACCGAATGGTGCGCGACCTGGCGACGCGTGCGAACCTGCCGATGCCGCGCGTCTACCTGATCAACGAGGACGCACCGAACGCATTCGCGACCGGCCGCAACCCGGAGCACGCGGCCGTCGCTGCGACGACCGGCATCCTGCGCATCCTGTCGGAGCGCGAAATGCGCGGCGTCATGGCGCACGAGCTGTCGCACGTGAAGCATCGCGACATCCTGATCTCGACGATCACCGCGACGATGGCCGGCGCGATCTCGGCGCTCGCGAATTTCGCGATGTTCTTCGGCGGCCGCGACGAGAACGGTCGTCCGACCAACCCGATCGCCGGCATCGCGGTTGCGCTGCTTGCGCCGATCGCCGGCGCGCTGATCCAGATGGCGATTTCGCGGGCACGCGAGTTCGAGGCGGATCGCGGCGGTGCGCAGATTTCCGGCGATCCGCAGGCGCTGGCATCGGCACTCGACAAGATTCACCGCTACGCGGCGGGCATTCCGTTCCCGGCGGCCGAGGAGCATCCCGCCACCGCGCAGATGATGATCATGAACCCATTGCACGGTGGCGGCCTGCAGAACCTGTTCTCGACGCACCCGGCCACCGAGGAACGTATCGCGCGCCTGATGGAAATGGCGCGTACCGGCCGCTTCGAGTAAGTACGACACGCGTCCCTTGCGCGCGACCTTCGTTGCGTCGCGCGTTCGAATCGCCCCGCATGCTCCGCGCTGCGGGGCGATTCGTTTCCGCATCTCGAAAGAGGCTGCCGGGTCACACGCTACAATGCTCGGTTTGGGATTGAGGCGGCCGCGCGGTCGCCCCGGCTCCCGCTGCCCGCCGACGCCTCGCACCGATGACACGAACCCGTTCTCCCGCCAAATCTTCTTCCGCTCGTCCGGGCCGCCTGTCCGCGCTGCACCTCGCGCCCGATTCGCTTGCGTTCGCGCTCGATGCGGCCGCCCAGGCGGTCGATGCGGTCAAGCGCGGCACCGCGCTGCCGGCTGCGCTGGCCACGGTGTTCGCGGGCATGGCGTCCGGCGCGCAGAGTACGGCGCGCGGTGCCACGCAGGATGTCGCATACCGGACGATGCGCCGTCTTGGCAGCGCGGACTGGCTGATTGGCCGGCTCGTCAGCAAGGCGCCGCCCGCGCATATTCATGCGCTGCTCGCTTGCGCGATCGCGCTGCTGCTTGATCAGGCGGCCGACGCCGCGTATCCGCCGTTCACCGTCGTCGATCAGGCCGTGACCGCAATCGGCGCGCGGCGTGAGTTCATGTTCGCGAAAGGGATGGTCAATGCGGTGCTGCGGCGTTTCCTGCGCGAGCGGGACACGCTCGTCGCGGCGATGCAGGACGATCCGGTCGCGCACTGGAACTACCGCGCATGGTGGATCGATGCCGTGAAGCACGCGTGGCCGGATCATTGGCAGGCCATGCTCGCGGCGGGCGACCGGCCGGGCCCGCTGACGTTGCGCGTCAATGCACGACGCTCGACAGTCGACGCCTATCTCGAGACGCTGCGCTCGCACGGGATCGACGCGACGGCGATCGGTACGCATGCGGTGCGACTTGCCGCGCCGCTGCCGGTCGATCGCATTCCCGGCTTCGCGGAGGGTGTGGTGTCCGTTCAGGATGCGGGCGCGCAGCTTGCCGCGCAGTGGCTCGGCGCGCGCGACGGCATGCGCGTCCTCGATGCGTGCGCGGCGCCCGGCGGCAAGACCGGGCACATCCTCGAACTGGCCGACGTGGATGTCGTTGCGCTCGAAAGCGATGCGGCACGCGCTGCGCGCATCGGCGAAAACCTTGCGCGTTTGTCACTGGCCGCGGACGTGCGCGTCGGCGACGCCGGTGCGCCTGCTCAGTGGCACGACGGCCAGCTGTTCGATCGCATCCTTGCCGACGTGCCGTGCTCGGCGTCCGGCATCGTGCGCCGTCATCCCGACATCCGCTGGCTGCGCCGCGCGACCGACATTCCGGCGCTCGTCGAGGAACAGCGTCGCATCCTGTCGGCGCTGTGGCCGCTCGTGAAACCGGGCGGCGAACTGCTCTACGTCACCTGCTCGATCTTCCCGGAGGAAGGCGAGCTGCAGGCGCGCTGGTTTGAAGCGGCCTGTGAAGATGCGGTACGATTGGACGCGCCCGGCCAGCTGGTGCCGCATGCTGTCCCGGGCGGGCCGACGGGGAGCGCGAGCGCGGGCTTGCCTGAACAGAACACCGATCACGACGGATTTTTCTACGCGCGGTTTCAGAAACGGTGACGATCAAACACCTTTTTCCACTCCGGCTCGCGACCGTACTCATGGTCGCGCTGACGCTGTGCCTGGCCTTTGCGATGCCGGCGCGCGCCGAATCGATCGCCGTGCAGCGCGCGTCGCTGCAAGCCGACGGCAACGGCTGGAGCCTCGATGCGCGCTTCGACTTCGAGCTGAACAACAGCCTCGAGGACGCGGTCAACAAAGGCGTGCCGCTTTACTTCACGACCGACTTCGAGTTGAGCCGCGCACGCTGGTACTGGTTCGACGAGCAACCGGTGTCCGTGTCGCAGACGATTCGCCTGTCGTTCCAGCCGCTCACGCGCGAGTACCGCGTGTCCACGGGCGGCTTGCAGCTCGGCTTCGGCACGCTGAAGGACGCGCTCTCGGTCATCAAGCACATCACGTCGTGGCACGTGATCGACAAGAACCAGGTGCGCCCGGGCGAGGCATACACGGCCTCGGTGCGCATGCAGCTCGATACGGCGCTGATGCCGAAGCCGTTCCAGGTCGACGCGGTCAACAACCGCGACTGGACGCTCGCGTCGGACTGGAAGCGCTTTACCTTCACGGTGGCCGAACGTGCTAAATAAAGTGCGCCGCGCGACCAGCGGGAAGAGCCTCCTCGTGCGCGTGATCGTGTTGACGGTCGCGCTGACCGCGCTGCTGCTGCTCGTGCTGCTGGCGGCCGCGAGCGCGAACACCGAGTTTTTCGATCGCTACTACTCGTGGCTGTACGCGATGAATATCGTCGTCGCCCTGGTGTTCCTGCTCGTCGTGCTCGGCCTGATCGGCATGATCCTGGTGCGCCTGCGCAAGGGCAAGTTCGGCACACGGCTGCTTGCCAAGCTGGCGATATTCTTCGCGCTCGTCGGCGTGGTGCCGGGCGGCATCATCTACATCGTTTCGTACCAGTTCGTGTCGCGCAGTATCGAGTCGTGGTTCGACGTGAACGTGGAAACCGCGTTGACCGCGGGCCTCAACCTCGGCCGCGGGATGCTCGACGCGTCGCTGTCTGACTTGCAGACGAAGGCGCGCCTGATGGCCGACCAGCTCGCGAGCGCCGATACCAATACGAACGGCACGACGCTGACGCTCCTGCGTCTGCGCGACCAGTTCGGCGTGCAGGATGCGACGATCGTGGAGCCGTCGCGCAGCACGTCGGGCGCCGCGCCCGATCTGCGCATCGTCGCGCAGGCGTCGGGCAATTTCGCCGGACTGATTCCCGACGATATGCCGAGTTCGCTGATGCTCAGCCAGGCGCGCGAACATGGCGCGTACGCGGCGATCGAAGGCGAGGTGGACGGCGATCCGCATGCGCACGGGGCGAAAGGCGCGCTGCGCCTGCGCGTCGTGCGGCGCATCCCCGACGCAAGCACCTCGCTGCTGCAGCCGGCCGAGCGCTACCTGCAGCTGACGCAACCAGTGTCGCCGACGCTTGCGCACAACGCGGACGCCGTGCAGCGCGCCTATCGCGAGTACCAGGAGAAAGCGCTCGGCCGCACGGGCCTGCGCAAGATGTATATCGGCACGCTGACGCTCGCGCTGTTCCTGGCGACCTTCATCGCGATGATGCTTGCGCTCGCGCTCGGCCAGCAGCTTGCGCGGCCGCTGTTCCTGCTCGCGCAGGGGACGAAGGAGGTCGCGGAGGGCGACTACACGCCGAAGCGCGAGATCAAGACGCGCGACGAGCTCGGCTTCCTCACGCAGTCGTTCAACGCGATGACGCGTCAGTTATCCGAAGCGCGTCTCGCCGTCGAGAAGAACCGCATCGCGCTCGAGCATTCGAAGGCGTATCTCGAGAGCATCCTCGCGAACCTGACGGCCGGCGTGTTCGTGCTCGACCGCCAGTTCCGGCTGACGACCGCCAACCGCGGCGCCGAGCGGATCTTCCGCCAGCCGTTCAATGCGCTGATCGGCACGGCGCTCGACCGGATCGGCGTCGTGGCGGAATTCGGCGCGATGGTGCGCAAGGCGTTCGCCGATAGCGAGGCGGCGTCCGACAGCGGGGATCATGGCCACTGGCAGCTGCAGTTCGCGGTCGACGTGCCCGGCGAGGCCGATCCGTTGACGCTGCTCGTGCGCGGTACGCGTCTCGTGTCGACAGTCGAAGGACAGGCCGCGGATATGCAGACGTCCGGCTATGTCGTCGTGTTCGACGACATTTCCGACGTGATTTCCGCCCAGCGTTCGGTGGCGTGGGGCGAAGTCGCGCGCCGGCTCGCGCACGAGATCAAGAATCCGCTCACGCCGATCCAGCTGTCGGCCGAGCGCCTGCAGATGAAGCTGTCGGACAAGCTCGCGCCGTCGGATGCGGATGTGCTCAAGCGCGGCGCGACCATGATCGTCAACCAGGTCGCGGCGATGAAGCGAATGGTCGACGATTTTCGCGAATACGCGCGCACGCCGCCTGCCGTGCTCGGCAATCTCCAGTTAAACGAACTGGTCAGCGAAGTGCTCGGGCTGTACGGCGTCGGCGAGGGCAAGAGTCCGATCGTCGCCGAGCTCGCGCCGCTGCCGGTCATCCGCGGCGATGCGACGCAACTGCGTCAGGTAATTCACAACCTGCTGCAGAATGCGCAGGATTCGGTCGCGGATGTCGAGCATCCGCGTGTGTTGATCGAAACCAAGACAGTAGAATATGGCGATCCCGACGCCGAGGGCAAAACGCGCGTCGCGGTGCGTCTTACTGTATCCGACAACGGTCCGGGCTTCCCGGCGCGGATCCTCACCCGTGCATTCGAGCCTTATGTCACGACGAAGGCGAAAGGCACCGGCCTCGGGCTGGCTACGGTAAAGAAGATCGTCGACGAGCACGGCGCGCGGATCGATCTGCGCAATCGCATGCACGGCGAGGCCGTCGAGGGTGCGCAGGTGTCGATCGTGTTCCTGCAGATGGCGAGCGATGCGCCGGGCGATGAGAGCGGCGCGCAGGGCGCAACGGCACCCGCAAAGACAAAAGCAAGTGTGCAGACAAAGGCAGCGTAAATGGCAACCATCCTGGTGGTAGATGATGAAATGGGCATCCGGGAATTGCTCTCGGAGATCCTCAGTGACGAAGGTCATGTCGTCGAGGTGGCGGAGAATGCGCAGGCCGCGCGGGAGTACCGACTCAATCAGGCGCCCGATCTCGTGCTGCTCGATATCTGGATGCCCGATACCGACGGCGTGACGCTGCTCAAGGAGTGGGCGTCGCAGGGGCAACTCACGATGCCCGTGATCATGATGTCCGGGCACGCGACGATCGACACGGCGGTCGAGGCGACGAAGATCGGCGCGCTCGACTTCCTCGAGAAGCCGATCGCCCTGCAGAAACTGCTGAAGGCGGTCGAGCACGGACTCGCGCGCGGCGCGGCGCCGGTGCCGGTGAATGTGTCGGCGAAGCCGGCGGCGGGTGGTCCGATGACGGTCGCGTCCGCGGTGGCGCTGCCGGCGCTCGGTGACGAGATGGTCGCCGACCTCGGCTTCACGGGACAGGCCGCCGCCATTCCGTTCGACATCCCGTTGCGGGAGGCGCGCGACGCGTTCGAGCGCGCGTACTTCGAGTATCACCTCGCGCGGGAGAATGGCAGCATGACGCGCGTCGCGGAGAAGACGGGTCTCGAGCGCACGCATCTGTATCGCAAGCTCAAGCAGCTCGGTGTCGAACTGGGCAAGAAGCCGCCGGAAGGCGTTGCGTAAAAAATTTTACGAAAACGCTTGAGTGGTTCAGAAAACCTCGATATAATTTGTTTCTTCGTTGGCCCGGTAGCTCAGTTGGTAGAGCAGCGGATTGAAAATCCGCGTGTCGATGGTTCGATTCCGTCCCAGGCCACCAGCCGTATCCAACCCCAAGAATCGTCAGGTTCTTGGGGTTTTTCGTTTGTGGCGGACATGGCCGTGCCGCGGTGGCAGTCGCAGCGGCATGATAAAATCCGAGCCCGCTCAATGACTTAGCCGTTGGATGGCTGGCGCGGCGAATGCATCCGTTGCGCAAGCGGTGCTGGCGCCGCGCCGATGTCGCGCGACGGATGGGATGACCGTCCCGCTGTCTTCGCGGCGAGCATCGCTGCCGGCGCGGCCCATCCATACGACGCATGCCGGCACGTGTCGGGCCGCCGGGCCGAATCGGCCGCCCCGGTCGCAGCGCGACGCGAGCCTACTATTCACGGAGTATCACGGTGATTCGGACAGACGCTAAAGATGGCGCGCTCGTGTTGTTTTCCGGCGGGCAGGACTCGGCCACGTGCGTGGCGTGGGCGCTCGAACGCTACAGGACAGTCGAGACCCTCGGCTTCGACTACGGCCAGCGCCACCGTGTCGAACTGGAGTGCCGCGACAGTGTGCGCGATGCGCTGAAGCACCAGTTTCCCGCCTGGGCCGACCGGCTCGGCGACGATCACATGATCGACCTGTCGGTGCTCGGCGCGATCAGCGACACGGCGATGACGCGCGCGATCGAGATCGAGACATCGGCGAACGGCTTGCCGAACACGTTTGTGCCGGGCCGCAACCTGCTGTTCATGACGATCGCCGCGGCGATCGCCTACCGCCGCGGGTTGCGCGTGCTGGTCGGCGGGATGTGCGAGACCGATTTCTCGGGTTATCCGGATTGCCGCGACGATACGATGAAGGCGTTGCAGGTTGCGCTGAACCTCGGCATGGATACGCGCATCGTGCTCGAGACGCCGCTGATGTGGCTCGACAAGGCCGACACCTGGCGTCTCGCGGAGCAACTGGGCGGCACGAAGCTCGTCGAGCTGATCCGCGTCGAGACGCACACGTGCTATGTCGGCGAGCGTGCCGAATTGCACGACTGGGGTTTCGGCTGCGGCGAATGCCCGGCCTGCAAGCTGCGCAAGCGCGGCTACGAGGCGTACCGGAAGGGCGAGCAGGTGACCGAAGCGCCGCTGTGACGCATTTGCGCCAGCGGCGCACAATGGATGAATTGATCGACAACGAGCGGCAACTGCCGGACGAAGGACGATGACTTACGCGGTCAAGGAAATTTTCTACACGTTGCAGGGCGAGGGCGCGAACGCCGGTCGTCCGGCCGTGTTCTGCCGGTTCGCCGGCTGCAATCTGTGGTCGGGCCGCGAAGAAGACCGCGCCGAAGCGGTGTGCCGCTTCTGCGATACCGATTTCGTCGGCACCGACGGCGAGAACGGCGGCAAATACAAGGACGCCGATGCGCTCGTCGCGAAGATCGCCAGCCTGTGGCCGGACGGCGAGGCGCATCGCTTCGTCGTCTGCACGGGCGGCGAGCCGATGCTGCAGATCGACGAGCCGCTCGTCGATGCGCTGCACGCGGCCGGCTTCGAGATCGCGATCGAGACCAACGGCTCGCTGCCGGTGCTCGAGTCGATCGACTGGGTCTGCGTGAGTCCGAAGGCCGACGCGCCGCTCGTCGTCACGAAAGGCAACGAACTGAAGGTCGTGGTTCCGCAGGACAACCAGCGCCTCGCCGACTATGCGCAGCTCGACTTCGAGTATTTCCTCGTCCAGCCGATGGACGGCCCGTCGCGCGATTTCAACACGAAGCTCGCGATCGACTGGTGCAAGCGTCATCCGCAGTGGCGCCTGTCGATGCAAACCCACAAATATCTGAACATTCCCTGAGCTCCGGCTCCTGACATCGTGCTGATTACCCGAAAACTCGAATTCGACGCGGGCCACCGCATCCCCGATCACCGCAGCCAGTGCCGGAACCTGCACGGGCACCGCTACGTGCTCGAGATCACGTTGCGGGGCGATCTCGTCGATACCGAGGGCGCGCCCGATCGCGGCATGGTCATGGATTTCGCCGACGTGAAGGCGCTGGCGGTCGAGCATCTGGTCAGCAAGTGGGATCACGCGTTTCTCGTCTATGCGCGCGACGAGGTCGTGCGCGGGTTCCTCGAGAAGATGGCCGATCACAAGACCGTCGTGCTCGACCGGATTCCGACCGTCGAAAATCTCGCGGCGATCGCGTTCGATATCCTCGCGAACGTCTACGATGCGCATTACGGCGTCAATCTGCGCCTCGAGCGCGTGCGGCTGTACGAGACCCCGAACTGCTGGGCCGACGTCGAACGCTGAGTCTTTCCGTGGCGGCTGCCGGCTCGCCGCCACGTTCTGCTGTTTCCCGCCGCTTTCCGTCGCCGCATTCGCGCCACGCCATGCGCAACGTCGCGCTATGATCGTTTCATCGCGACGCGAAACGCCTGCCCGCCGGACATCCGCCGCGCGCTGTCCTGTCTGTTGCTTGTCCTTTTCGTCTGCCTATCCGCCAGGAGGCCGTTTCGATGAGCACGCTCACCAATTCCCTCAAACAACGTCTGCACGACGGTAGCGAGCCGCTGTATGGCCTGTGGCTGACGCTCGCGAGCGACGCCGCCGCGGAAGCGCTCGCGCACGCCGGCTACGACTGGCTCTGCATCGACATGGAGCATGCGCCGAACGACAGCCACGACGTCGCGTCGCAATTGCGGGCGATCGCTGCCGCGCATCTGCCGAGCGAGCCGGTCGTGCGCGTGCCGGCGCGCGAGCCGTGGCTGGTGAAGCGGGCGCTCGATGCGGGCGCGCGCACGCTGATGTTTCCGGGCATCGAATCGGCCGACGAAGCGGCGCATGCGGTCCGGCTCACGCGCTACCCGTCGCCGGAATCGCCGGACGGACAGCGCGGCGTCGCGGGCATGGTGCGTGCGGCGGCGTTCGGAATGCGGCGCGACTACGTGCTGAGCGCGAACGCGCAGATCGCGGTCGTCGTGCAGATCGAGTCGGCGCGCGGAGTCGATCAGGTCGAACGGATCGCCGCGACGCCGGGCATCGACTGCCTGTTCGTCGGTCCGGCCGATCTCGCGGCGAGTCTCGGCCATCTGGGCGACGCACGGCATCCGGATGTCGAGGCTGCCATGGCGCGCGTGCTGGCGGCGGGCCTGCAGGCGGGCGTCGCGGTCGGTATCTTCGCGGGCGATACGGCGCTCGCACGGCAGTATCGCGACGCCGGCTATCGGATGATCGCGCTGTCCGCCGACGTCAGCTGGCTGCTGCGCGCAACGCGGCAGGCATTGCAGGAGATCCGGTCATGAACGGCACCGACGATGCGTGTTGCGGTGCGATCGCGCGCGCGGTGCGCAGGAGCGGCGCGGCGCTCGGCCTGATGGCGGCATGCGGCGCGGCCTGCGCGCAGGCGGCTCCGCGGGTGCAGCCGGATGTGGCGCGCGAGACGGCAGCGGCGGTTGCGGACTACAACGCCGGCAACTATCGCGCGGCGCTCGTGCAGTTTCACGACGCGGCGGAGCGGGGTCATCGTCTCGCGCAGTTCAATTACGCGATGATGCTGATCACGGGCGAGGGCGTGACGGCGAATGTGGACGAAGGGCTGCGCTGGCTGAAGCGCGCGGCGGACGCGAACATGTCACACGCGCAGTATGTGTATGGCCGGATGCTCGACGATGGCGAGTTCGTCGCGCGGAATCCGGCCGAAGCGCATCGCTGGTTCCTGAAAGCGGCGCGGCAAGGGCACGTACAGGCGGAACTCTCGCTCGCGAACCAGTTCCTCGACGGGCGCGGCACGCCGCGCGACAACCGCCAGGCCTTCGTCTGGTACAAGCAGGCCGCTGACGCGGGCGAGCCGACCGCGCAATATGTGACCGCGTCGTTCTACGAGCGCGGCGGCGACGGTGTCGCGCAGAACCTGAACATCGCGCGCGCTTATTACGCAGCCGCGGCGGCCCAGGGCGACGAGACCGCCGGCCTGAAGTTCAGGGAATTGAGCGAGCGAGTGAAGGCCCAGGGCGGCGCGGCCGGTAGCAGTCCAGGCGCAGCATCGCAATGAAAAAGCGGCGCACAAGGCGCCGCTTCGATTGACTGCCGGATGCGGATATCCGCGTGCCGCTGCGGGCCGCCCCGCCGACGTCAGCTCTTCATCAGCCGCTTCTGCCGGCCGACGCTCATGATCATCCCGATTGCGATACCGAGCGTCGCGAGTGCGGTGCCCCCATAGCTCATGAACGGCAGCGGCACGCCGACGACAGGCAGCACGCCGCTCACCATGCCGATGTTGACGAACGCATAGACAAAGAATCCGAGCGTGAGCGACCCGGCGAGCAGCCGCCCGAACAGCGTCGCGCCCTGCGCGGCGATGATGAGGCCGCGCGCGATCAGCGCCATGTACAGCGTCAGCAGCACGAGGCCGCCGGCGAGGCCGAACTCCTCGGAGAACACCGCGAAGATGAAGTCGGTGTGTTTTTCCGGAATGAACTCGAGGTGCGCCTGCGTGCCTTTCAGGTAGCCCTTGCCGAGTGCGCCGCCGGAGCCGATCGCGATCACCGCCTGAATGGTGTGGAAACCCTTGCCGAGCGGATCGGAGGTCGGGTCGAGCAGGGTGCAGACGCGGTGCTTCTGGTAGTCGTGCATCAACGGCCATTGCACTTCCGGCTGGCAGATCCGCTCTTCGAATACCGCGATCGAGCCGATCGCGATCACGCCCGCGACAAGCACCGGCACGATCAGCTTGAACGACAAGCCCGCGAGGTAGATCACGAAGATGCCCGCGGCGAACACGAGCACGCCGGTGCCGAGGTCGGGCTGCTTCGCGATCAGGCCGACCGGAACCATCAGGATGGCGAACGCGGCGACGAAGTCGTACCAGCGCACGCTGCCTTCGCGGCGCTGGTAGTACCAGGCGAGCATCAGCGGCGTCGCGATCTTGAGAATCTCCGACGGCTGGATCACGACGCCGACGTTCAGCCAGCGTTTCGCACCCTTCTTCGTCATCCCGAACAGCGCGACGGCGATCAGCAAGGCGACGCCGAACGTATAGAGCGGCACGGCGAAACGCATCAGCGTCTGCGGCGGGATGTTCGCAATCCCCCACATCAGCACGAATGTCAGCAGGATGTTGCGCAGCTGGTCCTCGACCCGGCCCGGCATGTCGCTGCTCGCGCTGTACAGCGTGACGATGCCCACGCACAGCAGCAGGAACACGATCAGGGCGAGCGGGCGGTCGAAGCCCGCGAACATCTGCCTGACCTTGTCGAGCCAGGCGCGCTTGTCGAATTGCATGCCCTTCTCCGTTATTGAGCGGTGCCGGCGTCCGCGGCCTTCGCGGCGGACGTCGTGCGGTTGTCGTCCCGCGGTGCGGTGGCCACCGGCTGCGCGTCGCTTGCCGGCGACCGGTGCGGCCTGCGCGACGGCAGGCGGCGCGCGGGCGGCGCGCTCGCGGCGCTGGCGGGCGTTGCGACGTTGGTCGATGCGGCCTGGGCCGCGCCCGCCGCCGGCGCCGATGCACTCGTGGCGGAAGCCGCGGACGCCGCATCGGCCGCGCTTGCCGCGGCCGGCACGACCGGCTGCGGCAACGCCTTGAAGCCGGCCGCGACGGCGATGCTCTTCGTGCCTTCACCGATCACCGGCGCGTTGATCGGCTCGGTCGCCGACGCTGCCGCGGCGACGGCGGCTGCCTCGTTCGACGCGTTCTTGCGATCGACGAGATAGAAGTCGAGCACGCGGCGCGCGATCGGCGCGGCCGACTGGGCGCCCCAGCCGCCGTTCTCGACGATCAGCGCGAGCGCGATCTGCGGGTGGTCGGCGGGCGCATACGCGATGAAGAGCGCGTGGTCGCGCAAGTGCTCGGCGAGCAGGTGGCCCTTGTAGTTGCCGCCCTGCAGCGAGAACACCTGCGCGGTGCCGGTCTTGCCGGCGGCGGTGTACGGCGTGCCGCGGAACAGCTTGTACGCGGTGCCGGACGGGTTCTCGATCACGTTTTCCATGCCGCGCTTCACGACATCGATGTCCGCCTGCTTGAGCGGGATCGTGGCGCTTTCCTTCGGCACGGTCAGGCGGCGGCCGCGGGAGATCGGATCCTCGATTTCCTTCACGAGGTGCGGCTTCATCACGACGCCGTCGTTCGCGAGCGTCGCGGTCGCGTGCGCAAGCTGCAGGATCGTAAACGAGTTGTAGCCCTGGCCGATCCCGAGGCTGATCGTCTCGCCGTCGAACCACTTCTGCTGCGCGGCCTTCTTGAAGGTCTTGCGCTTCCATTCCGGCGACGGCAGGATGCCGCGC
Organism: Burkholderia sp.; assembly: GCF_018375725.1. GTDB lineage: Bacteria > Pseudomonadota > Gammaproteobacteria > Burkholderiales > Burkholderiaceae > Burkholderia. The sequence continues at coordinate 19,335 of NZ_JAHACR010000003.1, forward strand.
GCCTCGCCGGGGATGTCGATGCCGGTGATCTGGCCGAAGCCGAGCGGCTTCATGAAGTTCGCGATCGCGTTGACGCCGAGGTCGCGGGCGAGCATGTAGAAATATGTGTCGTTCGACACCATGATCGCCTTGTTCATGTCGACGAAGCCCTGCCCCGAGCGCACGTCGTTGCGGAACGTGTGGCCGCCGAACGTGAAATAGCCCGGATCCTGGATGCCCCAGCTGGGCGTGCGCTTGCCGAGCGTCAGGCCCGCGAGCGCCATGAACGGCTTGTACGTCGAGCCGGGCGGGTAGGTGCCGTGCAGCGGACGGTTCAGGAGCGGCTTGTCGGACGAGTTGTTCAGTTCATCCCAGGTCTGCTGGTCGATGCCGTCGACGAACGAGTTCGGGTCGAAGCTCGGCGACGACACGAACGCGAGCACGTCGCCCGTCTTCGGCTCGATCGCGACGAGTGCGCCGCGCTTGCCGGCGAACGCCTGCTCGGCGACCTGCTGCAGCCCGATGTCGAGCGACAGCACGAGGTTGTTGCCCGGCGTCGCCTGCGTATGCGACAGCGTGCGCACCGGCCGGCCGCCCGCCGTCACCTCGACCTCCTCGAAACCGGTGATGCCGTGCAGGTCGGTTTCATAGCTCTGCTCGACGCCGATCTTGCCGATGTAGTCGGTGCCCTTGTAGTTGTTCGCGTCGCGGCGCGGATCGTAGTGTTCCGGATCGCTGTCGTTGTCGTCGCTCATCTCGTCGATGCGGTCCTGATCGCGCTTCGAGATCCGGCCGATATAGCCGATCACGTGCGCGGCCGTCGTGCCGAGCGGGTACTGGCGGAACAGTCGGGCGCGCACGTCGACGCCGGGGAAGCGGAAGCGCTGTGCGGTGAAGCGTGCGACCTCGTCGTCGGTGAGGCGGGTGCGGATCGGCAGGCTTTCGAAGTTCTTCGAGTCTTCCTGCAGCTTCTTGAAGCGGCGGCGGTCGCGCGCATCGATCTGGACGATCGCGGACAGCTTGTCGATCGTGTTTTCGAGCGTGTCGGTGAGCTTCGACGGCGTGATTTCGAGCGTGTACGCCGAATAATTCTTCGCGAGCACGACGCCGTTGCGGTCGGTGATGATGCCGCGGTTCGGTACGATCGGCGCGACCGAGATGCGGTTTTCCTCGGCCTGCAGCGCGTACTTGCCATGCTGCCAGAGCTGCAGATAGAAGAAGCGGCTCGCGAGCAGCCCGAAGCAGACGAACACGAACACGCCCGCCGCCGCGACGCGCAGGCGGAACTTCGAGAGCTGCTGTTGAGTGTCGTTGAATTCGGTCATGCGGTTACGGTCGATCGGATCCGGGCGCGGCGAACGCTTGCGGGTGTGGCGCCGCCCCGGGGCGCGGCGCGCGGCGGACGAAAGGGCGGCCGGGGTTCAAGGCGGTGCTCAGATGGGGCGCGTGTCGTCCGGGTCGACCGGACGGCGCTGCGGCATCAGCAGCAGATGGCTCGCCGCCGGCCACATCGCGGCCTCGACGAAGCCGTCGATCAGATAGCGCCAGCCAGGGAACGCGGCGCCCATGATCAGGCGGATCAGGAACGGGACGAGTTGCGCGCCGACGAGCAGCGGCGTCACGTACAGCACCTGCACGCCGAGCGGCATCCACAGCACGCGGCGGTGGATCGTGATCGCGCCGTACGACAGCAGCGTGTAGGCGAGCGCGTGCTCGCCGAGCAGGCTGGCGTCGTGCACGTCCATCAGGATGCCGAGCGCGAACGCGACGCCGATCCCGACCTTGCGTGGCTGATGGATATTCCAGAACAGCAGCACGAGCGCGACGAAGTCGGGGATGCCGGGCAGGCGCCCCCACGGCATCAGGTTCAGCAGGAACGCGGCGGCGAGGCTGAAGATGATGAAGTAGGGATTGACCGGCTGCAGGATGTATTGCGGGCGGTTCATCGCTGGGCTCCTGGCTGCGCGGCGGCGGGCTTCGCGGGCGCGGCGGCGGGTTTGGCCGGCTCAGGCTTGGCCGCGGGCGCGGGTTTGCCCGCCGATGCGGATGCGGGCGCGGGGCCGGCGGCAGGCGCGGCTTTCGCGCCGGGCTGGGTCGCGCCGGCCTTGGCCGTCGCATCGCTGGCGTTGTCCGCTTTGTCGGCCGCTTTCGCCGCGGCCTTGGCGCCCTTCTTGCCACCCTTCGCGTTCTTTTCGGCGGCCGGATCCGGCTCGGCCGGGCGTGGCGGGGCGTCGTTCCGGTAATGGAGCGCCAGCATCTGCCGCGCACCGCGCACGGCCGCGATCGGCGCGCAGGTCACGCGCGCGAACGCGGTATCGGCGAGCTTGTCGACCCGCACGACTTTCGCGACCGGCAGGCCGGGCGGATAGACACCGTCGAGGCCGCTCGTGACGAGCTCGTCGCCGACGACGACGTCGGAACTCGTCGGCACGAAGCGCAGGTCGAGCGAATCGCCCTTCGGCGTGCCGTAGATCACGCTGCGCAGGCCGGTGCGCAGCATCTGCACGGGAATCGCGAGGTCGCGGTCGGTGATCAGCGTGACTTCGGCCTGCAGCGGGAACACGCGCGTGACCTGGCCGACCACGCCATCCTCGCTGACGACGGGCGCACCGTCCTGGATGCCTTGCCGCGAGCCTTGCCCGATCACGATCTTCTGCGTGAACGGATCGGCGGTGTCGTACTGGATCTCGACCGGCGTGGCCTGTGTCGCGATGTGCTGGCGCAGTTCGAGCACCGCGCGCAGGTGCGCGTTTTCCTGCGTGAGCACGGCGGCCTGATTGGCCAGCGTCGACAGCTGCAGGTTGCGCGTGCGCAATTGCTGGTTCTCGTGGCGCAGCGAAGCGCCGGTCGACGCGATGTCGGCCGCGCCCATGAGCAGGTCGCGCGGCACGAGCGCGACGCGCTGCAGCGGGTACAGCACCGTGCCGAGCACGCCGCGGACGATTTCGAGCGTGTTGAAGCGCGCGTCCGACACGAGGAGCGCGATCGCCACGGCGACGAAAAAGATGAGCCGCGCGAGCGCGGGAGGGCCTTGCTTGAAGAGGGGCGGCGGACTGTATTCCATGGTCGGCGCCGGGCGCTTGATCGGTTAAATGATGCTCAGACGCGCAAACGGCGCGGCGGTTCGTTCTGAGCGAGCGAGCCGGCCACGCCGCGGGTGCGCCATATGAGGACTGCTCAGGCGATCACTCGTACGAGAAGATGCTGCCGAGCTTGTCCATGCGCTCGAGCGCCATGCCCGAACCGCGCACCACGCAGGTGAGCGGATCTTCGGCGACGAGCACCGGCAGGCCGGTTTCTTCCGCGAGCAGGCGATCGAGGTCGCGCAGCAGTGCGCCACCGCCTGTCAGCATCATGCCGCGCTCGGCGATGTCCGCACCGAGTTCCGGCGGCGTCTGCTCGAGCGCGATCTTCACCGACGACACGATCTGGTTCAGCGGATCGGTCAGCGCTTCGAGGATTTCGTTGCTCGAGATCGTGAAGCTGCGCGGAATGCCTTCCGACAGGTTGCGGCCCTTCACTTCCATCTCCTTGACCTCGGAGCCCGGGAAGGCGGAACCGATTTCCTTCTTGATCGCCTCGGCGGTCTGTTCGCCGATCAGCATGCCGTAGTTGCGGCGGATGTAGTTGACGATCGCCTCGTCGAACTTGTCGCCGCCGACGCGCACCGAGCCCTTGTAGACGATGCCGCCGAGCGAGATCACGCCGACTTCGGTCGTGCCGCCGCCGATGTCGACGACCATCGAGCCGGTCGCTTCCGACACCTGCAGGCCTGCGCCGATCGCGGCCGCCATCGGCTCTTCGATCAGGTAGACCTGCGACGCGCCGGCGCCGTGGGCGGCTTCCTTGATCGCGCGGCGCTCGACCTGGGTCGAGCCGCACGGCACGCAGATGATGATGCGTGGCGACGGCGAGAACATGCGCGATTCATGGGCCGTCTTGATGAACTGCTTGATCATCTGCTCGGTGACCGTGAAGTCGGCGATCACGCCGTCCTTCATCGGGCGGATCGCCTCGATGTTGCCGGGCACCTTGCCGAGCATCTGCTTGGCTTCCTTGCCGACCGCCTGGATCGTCTTCTTGCCGTTGGGGCCGCCTTCCTGGCGAATCGACACGACGGAAGGCTCATCGAGCACGATGCCCTTGCCGCGCATGTAGATCAGGGTGTTTGCGGTGCCGAGGTCGATCGCCAGATCGTTGGAGAAGTAGCTGCGCAAAAAACCGAACATTCAGAATCCTGTTTCGCTCTGGGCCGGCCCTGCGACGCGAGTGCTCGGGGCGGCAGCGGAAAAAATAACAGCCTCGGATCGTGGCGGAAGCGGCCGCCGCGGCGCACGAAGCTGCGAGTGAAATCTACCGGGGGCGCACGTAGCACGCACGGCTTGCCGGAATGGGCGAAACGGTGCGGCAAAAGGCTGCCGGGTTTGGGTCGAACGCGTAATGATACCTTATAATTTCTCGGTATTTGAATCGAAACGGACGGTATTTTTCCCGCTTCGTACCCGATTTTTGAGGGTGGGATCGCACCCTCCAACCCCCTGCGGCAGCAGCGGTTTTTCCGTGCTGCGCAATCTCGATTTTTTCCGGTGACCGCATGGCCCTGACCCTGACCGATGTGAAACGCATCGCGCACCTTGCGCGGCTCGAAATGGCCGACGCCGACGCCGAGCATACGCTTGGCCAGCTCAACGAATTCTTCGGCCTCGTCGAGCAGATGCAGGCGGTCGACACCGCCGGCATCGCGCCGCTCGCCCACCCGATCGAACAGATCCAGGAAGTGGCGCAGCGGCTGCGCGCCGACGCCGTCACGGAGGTGGTGAACCGCGACGACAACCAGCGTCCGGCGCCCGCCGTGCAGGATGGCCTCTATCTCGTGCCGAAGGTGATCGAGTAAATATCCGGCTACCCGGCGCGCCGGCCATCGGCCGTGGCGCGCGACCCAGAATTCCCAGGAAAACCACTCAATGCACGCAAAAAGCCTGACCGAACTGCGCGCCGCGCTCGACGCCAAGGAATGCTCGGCCGTCGAGCTCGCGCAGCACTATCTGAAACGGATCGACGCCGCACGCGGCCTGAACGCATTCGTCCATGTCGACGGCGACCTGACGCGCGCGCAGGCGCAAGCCGCCGACGACGCCCTCGCGCGCGGCGCGGCCGGCCCGCTGACCGGCCTGCCGATCGCGCACAAGGACGTGTTCGTGACGCGCGGCTGGCGCTCGACCGCCGGCTCGAAGATGCTCGCGAACTACACGAGCCCGTTCGACGCGACCGTCGTCGCCCGCCTGCAGGCGGCCGGCATGGTCACGCTCGGCAAGACCAACATGGACGAGTTCGCGATGGGCTCGTCGAACGAGAACTCCGCGTTCGGCCCGGTGAAGAACCCGTGGGACACGAACGCGGTGCCGGGCGGCAGCTCGGGCGGCAGCTCGGCCGCCGTCGCCGCGCGTCTCGCGCCGGCTGCGACCGGCACCGACACCGGCGGCTCGATCCGCCAGCCGGCATCGTTCGCCGGCGTCACCGGCATCAAGCCGACCTACGGCCGCGTGTCGCGCTACGGGATGATCGCGTTCGCGTCGTCGCTCGACCAGGGCGGCCCGATGGCGCAGAGCGCCGCCGATTGCGCGCTGTTGCTGAATGCGATGGCGGGCTTCGACGAGCGTGACTCGACGAGCCTCGAGCAGGCGGACGAAGACTTCGCGCGCCATCTCGGTCAGGCCTGGACGTCGGGCAACGATGCGGCCAAGCCGCTCGCGGGCCTGCGCATCGGCCTGCCGAACGAATACTTCGGCGACGGTCTGGCCGACGACGTGCGCGCGGCGATCGACGCGGCGCTCAGGCAGTACGAGGCGCTCGGCGCGACGCTGGTGCCGGTGTCGCTGCCGAAGACCGAGCTGTCGATCCCGGTCTACTACGTGATCGCGCCGGCCGAGGCGTCGTCGAACCTGTCGCGTTTCGACGGCGTGCGCTACGGCCATCGCGCGGCGGAATACCGCGATCTGCTCGACATGTACAAGAAGTCGCGCGCCGAAGGCTTCGGGCCGGAGGTCAAGCGCCGCATCCTGGTCGGCACCTACGTGCTGTCGCACGGTTACTACGACGCGTACTACCTGCAGGCGCAGAAGATCCGCCGCATCATCGCGCAGGACTTCCAGGAAGCGTTCAGGCAGTGCGACGTGATCATGGGGCCGGCATCGCCGACCGTCGCGTGGGACATCGGCGCGAAGGGCGACGATCCGGTGCAGATGTATCTCGCGGATATCTACACGCTGTCGGTGAGCCTCGCCGGCCTGCCCGGCATGAGCGTGCCGTGCGGCTTCGGCGCGGGCGCGAACGCAAAGCGCCCGGTCGGTCTGCAGATCATCGGCAACTATTTCAACGAAGCCCGGATGCTGCAGGTCGCCGATGCGTTCCAGCGCGTGACCGATTGGCACAAGCAAGTTCCGGCGGGGGGAGATGTCGAGCCCCCACACTCACTTCGTTCGTTGCCCCCCGAGGGGGCGCATGCCTCCCTCGAGGCGGCTCGGCGGGAGGTATGAGCATCATGACGCAATGGGAAGTTGTTATCGGTCTCGAGACGCACGCGCAGCTGTCGACCGTCTCGAAGATCTTCTCGGGCGCGCCGACGCAGTTCGGCGCGGAACCGAACACGCAGGCCTGCCCGGTCGATCTCGCGATGCCGGGCGTGCTGCCGGTGCTGAACCGCGGCGCGGTCGAACGGGCGATCCGCTTCGGCCTCGCGATCGGCGCGACCGTCGCGCCGCGCAGTATCTTCGCGCGCAAGAATTACTTCTATCCGGATCTCCCGAAGGGCTATCAGATCAGCCAGTACGAGATTCCGGTCGTGCAGGGCGGCCAGATCACGATCCAGGTGCCCGCCAATGAAAAGGCCGGCAAGGACGCGTATTCGAAGACGGTCAACCTGACCCGCGCGCACCTCGAAGAGGATGCGGGCAAGTCGCTGCACGAAGACTTCGCGGGGATGACGGGCATCGACCTGAACCGCGCGGGCACGCCGCTGCTCGAAATCGTCACCGAGCCGGAAATGCGCAGCGCCGCCGAGGCGGTCGCGTATGCGAAGGCGCTGCACGGCCTCGTCGTGTGGCTCGGCATCTGCGACGGCAACATGCAGGAAGGGTCGTTCCGCTGCGACGCGAACGTGTCGGTGCGTCCGGTCGGCCAGGAGAAGTTCGGCACGCGCGCCGAGATCAAGAACCTGAACTCGTTCCGCTTCCTCGAGGAAGCGATCAACTTCGAAGTGCGCCGCCAGATCGAACTGATCGAGGACGGCGGCGAAGTCGTGCAGGAAACCCGCCTGTACGACCCGGACAAGCGCGAGACGCGCTCGATGCGCAGCAAGGAAGACGCGCACGACTACCGCTACTTCCCCGATCCGGACCTGATGCCGCTCGTGATCGGCGCGGACTGGGTCGAGCGCGTGAAGGGCGAGATGCCCGAGCTGCCGGCGGCGATGCAGCAGCGTTTCGCCGGGCAGTACGGCGTGTCCGCGTACGACGCCGGCGTGCTGACGTCGAGCAAGGCGATGGCCGCGTACTTCGAGGCCGTGGTCGCGAAGGCCGGCGCGGCGAACGCGAAGATCGCGGCGAACTGGCTGATGGGCGATGTGTCGTCGCAGCTGAACCGCGACGGCATCGACATCGACGCATGCCCGGTGTCGGCGGCGCAGCTCGCGCTGCTGCTGCAGCGGATCGCGGACGGCACGATCTCGAACAAGATCGCGAAGGAAATCTTCGCGACGATCTGGGACGAGAAAGCGACCGACGACGCGGCAGCCGATCGCATCATCGACGCGAAGGGCCTGAAGCAGATTTCCGACACCGGCGCGCTCGAGGCGATCATCGACGAGGTGCTCGCGGCGAACGCGAAGTCGGTCGAGGAGTTCCGCGCCGGCAATGAGAAGGCGTTCAACGCGCTGATCGGCCAGGCGATGAAGGCCACGAAGGGCAAGGCGAACCCGCAGCAGGTCAATGAACTGCTGAAGAAGAAGCTCGGCTAAGCGCGCGAACCGCGCTTAGCCGACGGGCCGCCGCCGAACCGCAGTTCGAGGCGGCCCGTTTCACTTGATGCGAACGCGGCTGCGCGCGTCGCACTTTCACACGGAGGATCGCATGGCGAAGCAACCGTCACTCGACGACTACCGGGTGCCGTTCCACGCGCATGAGAAGGAAGCCGCCGCGTTCAGGCTCGATGCATTCGATACGTCCGCGAAGCCGTTCTCGTCCGGCGCGAAGGAAACCGACCGCGAACGGTTGTCGGTGATCTCGATGGAGCTCGACATGCAGCAGGAACGGCTGCATACCCAGCCGAGAAAGCGCGTGCTGCTGGTGCTGCAGGGCATGGACACGAGCGGCAAGGACGGCACGATACGCGCCGTGTTCCGCGACGTCGATCCGCTCGGCCTGCGTATCGTGCCGTTCAAGGCGCCGACGCCGGTCGAGGCCGCGCACGACTTTCTGTGGCGCGTGCATGCGCAGGCGCCGGCGGCGGGCGAGCTGGCGATCTTCAACCGCAGTCATTACGAAGACGTGCTCGTGCCGCGCGTGCTCGGCACGATCGACGAAGCCGAATGCGTGCGCCGCTACCGGCAGATCCGCCAGTTCGAGGACATGCTCGCCGAAAACGGCACGACGATCGTCAAGTGCTTCCTGCACATCTCGAAGGACGAGCAGCGCGAGCGCTTGCAGGCGCGTATCGACGATCCGACCAAGCACTGGAAATTCGACATCGCCGATCTCGACGCGCGCGGGCACTGGGATGCGTACCAGGCCGCGTACCGCGACGCGCTTGCCGCGACATCGGCCGAACATGCGCCGTGGTATGTGATCCCGGCGGACTCGAAGACGCACCGCAACGTGATGATCGCCGAGTTGCTGCTGCGCACGATGACCGACATGAAGCTGGAATTCCCGCCGCCGAAACCGGAACTCGAAGGCGTGAAGATCCGCTAGATGGCGCTGCCCGGATGCGGCCGGCGAGGTGCGGCCGGCGAGGTGTGGCCGCCCGGGCGCTACGATACGAATCAACGAACTCAGAACGGAAACCCAATCGACATGCTGCGTGTAATTACCGCCAACCTGAACGGCATCCGCTCCGCCGCGAAAAAAGGTTTCTTCGACTGGCTCGGCGAGCAGGAAGCCGACTGCGTCTGCGTGCAGGAAATCAAGGTGTCGGCCGACGACCTGCCGGCAGAATTCATCGAACCGCACGGCTACAGGAGCTACTTTCACCATGCCGCGAAAAAAGGCTACAGCGGTGCGGGACTGTACAGCCGCCGCGAGCCGGACGATGTGATCATCGGCTTCGGCAGCAGCGAGTTCGATTCCGAGGGACGCTACGTCGAAGCGCGCTACGGCAATCTGTCGATCGTGTCGGTGTATGTGCCGTCCGGTTCGAGCGGCGACGAGCGGCAGCAGGCGAAATACCGCTTCATGGACGCGTTCATGCCGCACCTTGCCGAGCTGAAGGCGAAGCGTGAAGTGATCCTGTGCGGCGACGTGAATATCGTCCACAAGGAAATCGACATCAAGAACTGGAAGAGCAACCAGAAGAATTCGGGCTGCCTGCCGGAGGAGCGCGCGTGGTTGACGAAGCTGTTCGACGACGTTGGTTATGTCGACGTATTCCGCACGCTCGATCCGCGTCCCGAGCAGTACACGTGGTGGAGCAACCGCGGCCAGGCGTATGCGAAGAACGTCGGGTGGCGGATCGATTACCAGATCGCGACGCCGGGTATCGCGGAAACAGCGAAAAGCACGTCGATCTTCCGCGACATCAAGTTCAGCGATCATGCGCCGCTGACGGTGGATTACGACTACAAGACGTGATTCGCGCCGTGCGCGGCGTACGTCGAATGCAAGACGGGCTGAGAGGTGAGCTGAATCCCTGAAGCGGGACGGTTCAGCGGCGTCAGGCCGACAAGGGCTGAGTTCTGTGCGGCACAGGACTCAGCCCTTTTTGCTTGGCGATCGCACGCTCAATGCCGTGCGATCTTGTGCCGCTGCGCGCTGATTCCCGCGTAATCCGGCAACGTGTCGAGACGCTTGCCGATCGCCTTCGCGTACAGCGGCATCAGATCCGGCAGGCGGTTCAGCAGATCCTGACGGCGCGCGTTGCCGTACGGATGCGTGTAGATGAACCCCGTGTCCTTGTTCCTGCGCGTCGCGACTGCGAGCTTGTCCCACAGCGTAAGCGCCGCACGCGGATCGAAGCCGGCGCGCGCGGCGATGTCGCCGCCGATCACGTCGGCCTCGGTTTCGTCGGTCGGATCGTAGCGCAGCGTTTGCAGGCGATTGCCGAGATTGAGCGGCTGCGGCAGCGGATCGCCGACGCCGAACAGCGGCGGCAGCGACGCGGCGCGCAACGACGTCTGCGACGGATCGCTGAAGCCGCCGCGCGCATGTTCGCGCAGCGCGTGCGCGATACCGTGCGCGAGCAGCACGCCGAGTTCGTCGTCGTTCAGGCGGACGCGGTCGAGCACACCGCCATAGACGAGGATCTTGCCGCCGGGCAGGCACGACACGCGGATATCGCGCGAGCGGATCGCGTTCACGGCCCACGTCCAGTCCTTGACGCGCTCGTTCCACTTGACCGAATACGGCGCCAGTTTCGCGACGATCTCGCGCACGCGCTTCACGCGCGGCTGGTTTGCCGGGAGCAGGCGGTTGCTCTGCGCGGCGATCTCCACGATCTGCGTGTATTCGTTCGCCGTGAGCTGCTCGAGCAGCGGGGACGGAATCAGCGTACGGAATGCGATCGCCTTGCCGAGGCGGACCTGTTGCGACGTCGACGCACCCGGCTGTGCGGGCGTCGCGGCGCCGGGCACTGCCGCGGCATTGCCCGCCGGAACCGATGTGGACGAGCCGGGCGAAGCCGGTGCGTCCTCTTCGGCGGCATGGGTCACGGGCGCGCCCAGCGTGGCGACGCCGAACGCCAGCACCGCGGCCGCGCGCGCCGCGCGGCGCAGGACGTCATTGCGCACGGGCGACCTCGTCGTTGCGCGCGTCGCCGTTCCACGGCGCGACCTTGAACAGCAGCAGCATCCCGGGAATGCCGAGTGCGGCGCACAGCAGGAAGTAGTCGAACCAGCCGATCTGCGCGACGATGAAACCGCTTGCGGCGGATGCGAGCGTGCGCGGCACCGACGCGAGACTCGTAAACAGCGCGAACTGCGTCGCCGTGTAGCGCGGATCGGTGGTGCTCGCGATGTACGCGGTAAACGCGGCGAGCGTGAGGCCCGTCGAGAACGTCTCGAAGCCGTACACCGCGCCCATCAGCACCGGTTGCGCGCCGGCCTTCGCGAGCCATGCGAAGCCGAGCGTCGACACGATCTGCAGGATGCCGAAAATCCACAGCCCGCGCGCGATACCGATCTTCATGAGCCAGACGCCGCCGACGATGCCGCCCGCGAGACTCGCCCAGAATGCGGTTGTCTTCGCGATCACGCCGATCTGTGTCTTGTTGAAGCCGATATCGAGGAAGAACGACGTCGACAGCGTCGTCGCCATCGTGTCGCCGAGCTTGAACAGGAAGATGAACGCGATGACGAGCAGTGCGCCGGCCCAGCCGTCGCGCTGGATGAATTCGCGGAAGGGCAGCACGACTGCGTCGCGCAGGTTGCGCGGCGGCGCGCCGGTCACGGCCGGCTCGCGCACGAGGAGCGTCATCACGATGCCCGGCAGCATGAACGCGGCGGTGAACGCGAACACGGCGTCCCACGGCAGGTGATCGGAGAGGATCAGCGACAGCGAGCCGGGAATCAGCGCCGCGACCTTGTACGCGTTGACGTGCACCGCGTTGCCGAGGCCCTGCTCGGTGTCGCGCAGCAATTCGCGGCGATACGCGTCGATCACGATGTCGGCGCTCGCGCCGAAGAATGCGACGAGCGTGGTGAGCGCGGCGACCGTCCAGATCGAATCGCGCGGCGACACGAAGCCGAGCGCGGCGATCGCGCCCGCGACGAGCACCTGCGTCAATAGCATCCAGCCGCGGCGGCGGCCGGGCCGCCACCCGGGCAGCCGCGGGATGTAACGGTCCATCAGCGGCGCCCACAGGAATTTCCACGTGTACGGGAACTGGATCAGCGCGAACAGGCCGATTTCCTTCAGGTTCACGCCTTCCGAGCGCAGCCATGCCTGCACGAGATAGACGAGCGTGAAAAGGGGCAGCCCGGACGTGAAGCCGAGAAACACGCAGATCAGCATGTGCGTGTTCAGGAAGGCTCGCCAGCCGGGGTGATCCTCGTGAGCGGTGAGTGCAGGCGCCTCGTGTGGCGTTTTCGACATGAACTGGAACTGGATAGCGTTGACGTTGGAGCGGGGCGGCAGCGTACCGCGCCGGCCCGGGCGGCGCGCGGCGAGCGGCGCCGTGCGTCAACGGCTTTCCGGCTCAGCTGCGCTTGACGCGATAGACAGCAAGACTACCACGCCAGTTCGCTCCCCATCGAATCGGCTGGCCTTCATGCAGCACGACGCGATCGAGGATCGTGACGCCGACTTCGGGCGCGAGCGCCTCGAAATCCTTGATCGTCAGCACACGGACGTTCGGCGTGTTGTGCCACTGGTACGGCAGCGACTTCGACACCGGCATCCGGCCGCGCAGCACCGACAGCCGATGCGCCCAGTAGCCGAAATTCGGGAACGACACGATGCATTCGCGGCCGACGCGCGCCGTTTCGCGCAGGATCGCGGCGGTCTGGTGAATCGTCTGCAGCGTCTGCGACAGGATCGCGAAGTCGAAGCTGTGGTCCTCGAACAGGCGCAGGCCGTCCTCAAGGTTCTGCTGGATCACGTTGATGCCGTTCTTCGTGCTCGCGAGCACGCCGGCATCGTTCAGCTCGACGCCGTAGCCGGTCACGTCGAGTTCCTCCATCAGCAGCGACAGCAGCGAGCCGTCGCCGCAGCCGAGATCGAGCACCGTCGAGCGCGGCTCGACCCAGCGGGCGATCGCGCGAAAATCCGCGCGCGCGGACAGGGAGTTCAGCGCTTGCTGGTTCATGCACCCACCTCGTTGGCGATCCGGTCGTAATAGGCGCGGATCAGGTTGTGATAACGCGCGTCGTCGAGCAGGAACGCGTCGTGGCCGTGCGGCGCGTCGATCTCCGCGTAGGTCACCGTCCGCTTGTTGTCGAGCAGCGCCTTGACGATCTCGCGCGAGCGCGCGGGCGCGAAGCGCCAGTCGGTCGAGAAGCTCGCGATCAGGTATTTCGCCTGCGTCTGCGCGAGCGCGGCGGTCAGGTTGCCGTCGAATGCCTTCGCCGGATCGAAATAGTCGAGCGCGCGCGTGATCAGCAGGTAGGTATTCGCGTCGAAGTAGTCGGCGAACTTGTCGCCCTGGTAGCGCAGGTACGACTCGACCTCGAACTCGACGTCGAAGCTGAAGTTGTACGCGTCGAGCGCACCGTCGGCGCGGCGCAGCGCGCGGCCGAATTTCTCGGCCATGTCGTCGTCGGACAGATACGTGATGTGGCCGATCATCCGCGCGACACGCAGGCCGCGCTTCGGCTTCACGCCATGCGCGTAGTAGTCGCCGCCATGAAAATCGGGATCGGACAGGATCGACGAGCGCGCGACCTCGTTGAATGCGATGTTCTGCGCGGACAGCTTCGGTGTCGACGCGATGTCGATGCAGTGCGCGACGCGCTCCGGATACATCAGGCTCCACGCGAGCGCCTGCATGCCGCCGAGACTGCCGCCCATCACCGCGGCGAAGCGCTCGATGCCGAACGCATCGGCGACGCGCGCCTGCGCGTGCACCCAGTCCTCGACGGTCACGACGGGAAAGCGCGCGCCGTACGGTTTGCCGGTGGATGGATCGATGCTCATCGGGCCGGTCGAGCCGAAGCACGAGCCGAGATTGTTCACGCCGATCACGAAGAACCGGTTGGTGTCCAGCGGCTTGCCGGGGCCGACCATGTTGTCCCACCAGCCGGTGCTGCGCGGATCGTCCGCGTAGACGCCGGCGACGTGGTGCGACGCGTTGAGCGCGTGGCAGACGAGCACCGCGTTCGAACGCGTGGCATTGAGCTCGCCGTATGTCTCGACGACGAGTTGATAGTTGCCGATCACGCTGCCGCTTTGCAGGCGCAGCGGTTCGGCGAAATGCATGGTCTGTGGAGCGACGATGCCGATCGATTCCATTCGTTCCGCCTCTTGGTCACTGGGCGGCTAAATGGTGTCGGCGATGCGCGGAGTCGAAAAAGCGCGGCTGACGACCTCTTTAGCCGCATTTGTAGTGAACCGCCGGGATCGATGCCCCGGCCGGTTCGCGCGCCCGCAATCGAGTCAGCAAATCGGCGCGCTTCCGACATGCCGCCAGGGTGGCGGCAGTCGGCAGAGTATAGCGGAAAATGCCGGCGCGGGAAGCAGCCGCCCCCGGCAGCGGGCGGTGCCGCTGCCGGGGGCGGCCCGATGCAGGCGATCATTTCCAGCGATATTTCGCTGCGAGCTGACCTCTGAAGACGGCGTAGTTCGCCAGATTGGACTGCACGCCGATACTGGCCGAGACGGCCAGATGCCGGGTGAGCTGCCCCGTTGCGCCGACCTTGATTTCGGCGCGATCGCGCGGCAAGCGGAGTTCGAACGGATTGCCGTCGACCGTCAGGGTGTGCGACCCGGGGCCGTGCCACCAGCTGGCCTCGATGAATGGCCGCAGCTCCTGAGTCGGCGTGACCGACGTGACGCCATGCACGCGCACGCCCAGACGCGTCAGCACGTCGTTCGAGCGCTGCACGCCGATGTAGCCGCCCGGCGAGTGGTGCCCGACCGCATGATAGTGGGCGTATACGATCTGCGCGCCGGGTTCGACGAAAAAGCGCGAGTTGCCGTCGCTGTGGATGCCGAACGAATAGCCGGCCTCGATCGACGCCGCGACCGTTCTCGACCGGTAGCTGTCTCCGGGCAGGCTGCCGCCGACGCTGTTGTGGTAGGCGCCGTACATCAGCCAGGTGTCGACATGGGGGCCGGTCAGGATGTCCCGGTTGCCATACCACGTTCCGTACAGGCCGACGTTGTAGCCGTCGACGCTGCCGCGCGCCGTGGCCGATGCGTAGCGTTGCGCATTCGGATTCCAGAGCGGGCGGGTCGACCAGGTCGTGTTGCTCCCGTACATGCCCATCGTGCCGATCCGGACGCTGCCGCCACGGCTGTCTTCGAACCGAAGCAGATCCGCGCCCGCGTGAATCAGGCGGCCATTGCCGCTGACGCTGCGGCCGCCGAACGAAGTCGATTGTCCTTCCGCACGCAGCCAGACGGCGCCGTCGAGCCGCTGTCCGTCCGTCTCGGTGCGCAGCGTCTGATCCTCGCGCTGATGCAGCGTATGAATCGGCATCAGGATTGCCGCGTCCGTGTTGGCGAGGTAGGCGTCCGGTTCCGGCGCAACGGCGCGCAAAGTGGGCGGCGACGGGGGCACGGTCTCGGGTTCGATCGGTTCGGGTGGCACGGGCTTGGCCGCGGAAACGAGATACCAGTCGTCCGCATGGCCCGCACGGCCGCCACGCGTCAGCATGTAGTCGTAGCCGCCCGCCGAAATCGTGCCGACATCCTGGCGATAGCCGTCGGACGCGGCATCGAGCACGAAGGCCTTTGCATCGGTCGTGCCGCCGTTGCGGGTTTCGACGAGCGGAATGCCGATGGTCGTCGCGGCGCCTTCGCCGCCGGAGCGCTTCACGATGAGCCCGGTATTGCCGGAAGCATGGCCGGCGTCGATCACGAGTGTGTCGGTCGGCGAAAGATCGTCGCCGTACGTCGTGTGCAGGACGACTTTGCCGTTGTGCGCCGCGTAGTCGCCCTGAACGACGAGCTGCTTGTGGGTGTTGCCGATGGGCGGGGCGAATGCGATCGTGGAATCGTCGAGCGTGAGCGATTGCACGGTCGAGTCGCCGGTGATGCGCCACAGGCTGCCCTGCTCCATCGACAACGCATTAACCGTTTGTGTCGCACCTTGCCACGCGGCGCCACGGGACATCGCCAGGTCGGTCACGGCGGGTGTCACGCTGCCGTCGTCGGTGGGCAGATTGACGATGTTTCCGCTGGCGCTGGCGGCATGGTCGAGCGTCAATTGCACTGGCTGGGCGTCCTCGGCGTCGACAGCCAGCAACGTGCCGTTGCCGCCTTCGATGCGTGCGCCGTTCGTCGCATGGATGACGCCCGCGTTCGCGATGATCGCATTGCCTTGCGCGCTGACGATTGAGCCGCCGTCGAGGCTCAGCTCGCTGCCGAGGACGACTGCGCCCGCCGCTTCCGAGCCTTCCGTCCGGACGTCCGTATTCCGCAGGTCGAGCATGCCGCCGTAGCTGGCATAGATGCCGTGCGCGCGGGCGCCCTTCGTGGCGACCGTGCCGTCGACGATACGCGTGGTCGTGTCCTTGCCGACGGTCACCACGCCGATGGCCTTGTCGCCGCCGGTTTTGATGCCGCCGCGTTCCAGTGCGACCCGGGCGCCGATACGCACGAACGCGCCGACCGCGCCGAAGCCGGACGTGGCAATGTTCGAGTCGACCATGTCGACCGAGGCGGGGCTGTCGTACTCCTTGAATACATAGAGACCGTGCCCGCTTTCCCCGCTTGTCATCACGTCGGTGCGCGCCATCTTCACGACGCCTTCGCGCACGTTCAGGCCCGGCGCGATCTTGCCGTTCGTGCGCAGCGTCGAGTCGGTGATCGCGATCGTGTTCTTCCCCGACAGGTTGATCGCCGACGAATATTCGCCTTCCGCCGTGACGTCGATCCGGTCCAGCGTGGAGCGGTTTCCGTCGTAGTCGGACGCGATGCCGTGCGCGAACGGGCCGACGGTGCGGATCCGCGTATCGGCGATCGCGATGGAGGATCCCGGGCCGGGGCCGAGGTAGACGCCGTGCGCCTCCTTCCCGAGCGTGTCGATCGAGCCGCCGGACATGTCGATCCGGCCGCCGGGGCCGTAAATGTAGACGCCAGTGGCGTACTCGCCGAGCGTGTTGATGGTCGAGTGCTCGAACAGCGCGCTCCCGCCGTTGAAAAGGCGGATGCCGTAGGCGACATCCCCGGTCGTGTGGATCTCGCTGTCGTGCAGTTCGATGCGGGCGCCCGCGGCTTCGGCCAGCATGCCGTTTGCGCCGATCCCCTTCGAGAACACGCGCACCGGCCCTTTGGCTGTCAGCAAGCCGCCCTGGCTGGCATTCAGGACATGCTGCGTGTGGTCGATGGTGGCGTAATCGCCTGCGGCGATTTCGAGGTGCGTGCCGATTGCATGCTGCGGGTTGTTGACGACTTGGGCGCCCGCGGACAGCGGTGCCATCATCGCGAGGATCCATGCGGAACAGGCGGATTTCGGCACCGGGGGCGTCGTGCTTCGCATGTCGGGCATTGCACGGGGGCCGAATCTGGCACGCCGTCCTACGGCATGCGCTTTCCGGTTGGGCTGGCTCGATTCATTCATGGGTGTGGGTCGGAAGTGTGAAAGATAAAATTAAACGTATTGGGATAATTTGGAGCAATAGGACGCGTCTGTTTTGCGCGTGCCGGGAAGCGCGGTGACGGCAAGGGAGCAAACCGGTGGCGCAGTCGGGCGTGCGCAAATCGCGTGCGATGCGCGGGTGTCGCGCAGCGGGGCGGGGCCGCACCGGGTTGCATGCCCGGGTTCGGGCTGGCAGGCGGCGCACGGATGCGCCGCGAGCGCCGGTATGGCACAGGCCGAAGCGGTGTCGGTTGACTATCTAGGGATTAGGGATGCGAACGGATTCTGCGTGAGGCGGAAAAGTGGTGCCCCGGTCGGGGCGGCTGCCATCGAGTGCGGCCGGATGCCGGGCAGCGATGCGGTGCCTCTTCCACGTTGCCGTCGTACGCCGGCAACGTCCGTGATCAAGCCACGTTGCCGGCATGCGTCAGGCCATTCACAGGCATCCTGCGTGCCCAAATCGCTTCAGGCGCAGGCTGTCGAGCTGGATCGTTATTGATACACGATCGAGTACAGGGCGGACGTCTTGACCGTACCCGTCGTCGCCGCGCCGCCCATCGCCACGTATTGGGCGAAATAGGAGAGCGTGGCCGCCCCGTTGTTGAGCGCGACCGGCTTCGAATTCTCGGCGTCCATACCCAGCTTGATGATGCTCATGTCCGGGTTGTTCAGCAGGCTCACCTCGACGTTCGATGCAGTGCCCTCCTTGTTGAGCAGGTTGCCGCTGGACGCGTTGATGGTCGCGCTGGGCTCGAAGTGCGTGTACACGTTGCCCGCGGCAGGCGTGCAGTTCGACAGGCTGATATAGAACGGCGTGCGGCCGGCCGTGGTGCCGCCTTGCGCCAGTGACGACGTCGACACCTTCGGCAGCGTGACGAGGAAGTTAGCGCCGCCCGTGCCGTTGCCGTTGATCTTGCACGTCTGGGCCCCGATCTTGCCCGTGAACGTGATCGAGCCGTCGGCGGCATGCGAAATCGACGGGGCGAGCGATGCGAGCGCCGCCACGGCGACGAGCGAGCGAAGGGTGGCTTTCATATGTTCTCCAAATGGATATTGATGAGTGAATGAAGCGAAGTGGCCGGCTCCGCGTTCCGAACACGGTCGAACCGGTTTCCGGAAATCCGCGTCACCGAGAGCATCCGGATGCTTCTCCAGCGGAAGCGCCCGGAAACAGGTTGTCGACCGGCGTGGAAACGATGCCGGGCGAGCGTTTTGCCGGACGCGCGCGATGCGCGCGCCGCTGCTGGCCGGCGTTCACTGGTAGTTCAGCGTGAACGACGCCAGCCCCTTGACCACGCCACCCGTCACGGGGCCGGTCGAGATGTACTGGGCTGTCAATGGAATGCCCGTCGTGCTGGACGATGGACCGACGTACCACTGGTTTGGATTGCCGGCCGAGGCGCTGTCCGGCCCGAAGCTGACCGGCACGCCGTTTGGCCTCAACAGGCGAAGCCGGACGCCGGACGCGGTGGAGCCCGTGGCGAGCGACAGCTGGTCGGTCGTATTACCGGGGTTCGTGAGATCGGTCAGCGTGACGAAGACGTTCGTCCCGGCCGAGCAGGACAGGCCGACATGGAAGGGCGTATCGCCCGCCGTCGTGTTGGGCGCCGGCAATTCGGACGTCCAGATTTTCTTCAGCGGCACGTTGGTGGTTTGCGACGTGACCCTGCAGCTCCGCGGTACCGGCCTGATACTCATTCCGACAGACGTCCAGTAGATGTTGGACGACGTGTAATAGTTGGGGTTGCCGTTGTTGATAACCCTGAAATCCCCGAACAGTATGGATCCCTGCCAACCGGCCGATGGCTGGTTGTAGATCAGGTCGTTGAGTTTCACGAGTTCGAATTTGACATCCAGCGTTCCGGAGACCGGTGCGGATCCCGTAATGGGTGGCATCCACTGCGCGAGTCCATAGCTCAGATCGTTTTTCATTTGCTGGCCGGTATTCAGGTTGGTCACCCGGATCGCCAGGCCGTTATTGCCGGTGGAGGAGTACAGATCGCCCTGGACGTCGGGGGAGGGCTTGAAGAGGGCGCGATAGGTGAAGCTCCAGCCGGCCGGACTTCTCATGCCCGGACAGGTATAGCTGACGGACACGGTCGTCGCGGCCAGCACGGTTCCGTTGGGCGCGCCGATCGGTACGGAAACCGACGCCGGAAAGCCGAAATAGACGGGTACCGGCGAGAGGCGGCAGTTGGTCGCCACTTGCGCGCTGGCCGGAGCGGCCCATGCCAGGGCCAGCGACATGGCGCACAGCCCAAGGACAAAGTGTCTGCATTGCGCTGATCGGGTCATTGCGAAATATCCTGGAATTGAGATGGGCCGCCGTCGGCATGCCGCGTCGAAAGGGAGGCATGGCTGTCACCGTCTTCGGTCACCCGGTCGGTCAGCGGGATCGCGTATGACGGCGCGTCGGCAAACGCGCCGTGCCCGCAGGTCGCATCGATGCGGGTGTAGCCCGTGTTTTTCTGCGGTGCGGACGGAAGCCGGTAGGAAAATGAGCAGGCATCCTGAGGACCGTTACCCCATTTCGCCGTCAGGACGCCGGCATCCGGAATGCCCCTGACGAACAGGTAGCTGCTTTGGGCGATCACACCGACGTTCGTGCCGTTGCTGTCGACCACGCTGGCGCCGAACGGGAGCGGCTTGCCATTCGGAAGGCGTGGTGTGATGAGCGCCGCGCGGCCGGTGGCCGTCGCGAAGCGCACCGCCACCAGGGTATTCGCGCGCGGCACGACCTGGCGGCTGGTCGATTCCAGTTCGACGTCGAGCGGCATGCCCTTCGGGTCGATGTTGATCGTATTGATCGTGTACGGCGACAGATTCGGAACGATCGCGTAACCGCGGCCGTCGATGCGTACGCCCGCGGCGTTCGTGATGGATGCGCCTTTCGCATCCTTGGCCTCGACGAGGCCGGCCGTATCGCCGAGGTCGTTGGCCAGCGTCACGCCGCCGGAATGCGCGACGAATGCGCCGGACAACCCCGCCGAGAACTGCGATTGACCGACGCCCGCCGTCGCACTCGCGGACAAGCTCGCATACGGGCTGCGGTACTGCACGGTTCCGCTGCCGTCGCGCGAGCCGGACGTGCGATTGACCGTCACGCCATACGAGAATTCGCTGTTCTCGCCGGCGGAGCCTGTCAGTCCGATCCGCTGGGATGCGCCGCCGCGAGTATCCTGCGACAGCGACGCCGACAGGGTCGGCGCATTCGCACGCCTGCCGAGCGGAATAGACAGGTTGGCGTAGATCTGGTTGTTGAAGTCGCGCGAAAACCCGTCACGCTGCCGTGAAAACGACAGGTTGTAGTTCAGGTCGTGACCCGCGATCCTCAGCGTATTGTTGTAGCCGAGCTGAAGTTCGGCCGACGTGCCCTGGCGATTCCAGTAGTTGTGCATCGAGCCGATCGCGTACGCGCTGCCCCAGCGCGTGCCGAGATTCTGATTCAGCGTCAGCTGGATCTGGCTGCGTTCGCGATTGAGATCGTCCGCGCGGGCGCCGGACGACACGCGGCTGCGCGCATACATCGCGTTGCGGGCCGTCCAGAAGCCGCGCGACGAATAGCGGTACGCGGCGATGGCGATATTGGTGTCGGTCGACGGCACCAGTTTGCTGTAGGTGAGCCGAACGCTCTGGCCGCTCGTGGCGGACGCCCCGGGAATCTCGGCCTTCGCCTGGGTGAAATCGACGGCAAATGCGCCCCACGGCGTATTGAGCGCGGTGCCGACCAGCCCGGCCACATAGCCGCGTGCGGCGATCGCGCCCGCGTAGCCGGTGAAAAGATTGCTGAAACCGTGCTGGATCGTGGCCTGCGCGAGGTTCGGGTGCGCGTCGATCGGATCCTCGCGCACTTGGCCGAGCGCAGCGCTGAAACGCGTGATGCCCGCCCGCAGGGACTGCGCAACGGACGCATACGGCACGGTGAAGCTGCGGGTGCTGCCGTTCGCCTCGGTGATCGTCACCAGCAGGTTGCCGCCGTAGCCGGTCGGGTAGAGGTCGTTGATTTCGAATGCGCCGGGCGGCACGTTGGTTTCATACAGCGTGTTGCCGTTCTGTGAAACCTTCACGTGCGCGTTGCTGTTGGCCACGCCGCGAATCAGCGGCGCGTAGCCGCGCTGCGAGTCGGGAAGCATGCGGTCGTCGCTGGCGATCGTGACGCCCCGGATGCCGATGCTGTCGAAGATCGAGCCATCGGTGAATACCTCGCCGAGCGTGATCTGGCTGCGCAGCGCCGGCAAGTCGCGCTGAACGTAGGTCGCGACGGTTCGGTAGCTGGCGGCGCTGCCTGAACTCCACGCATACGATCCGCTGTGCCGCAGATGCCAGCCGGCCACATTGATCCCGCCGTTCAGGCCAAGATAGACCTGCTCGTTCGTATAGCCGGAGGACGACGAGCGATAGGCGTTGAAGTTGTACTTGAGCGTGGCCGATGGAATCCCCGCGTCCCACAGCTCGGGGCTGACATACCCGCGTGGATTGCGCTGCAACGCGACTTGCGGAATGGTGAGCTCGAGCCGGAAATCGGCCATGTCGAAACGGTATGACGCGCCCTCGGTGAGCCGGGAGAGATCGCCGCACTCACCGGCGCGGATCCTTGCCAGTTCGGCGCGGCCGGTGTCGGACAGCGCGGTGTCGGACAGCGCGAAACGCGTCGCGAGCGATGCGTCGACACACAGCGACGCGCTGTCGCTGCCAGGCTGGCCGACGAACCGGACGGTCGAGCGACCGATCCAGTTGTCGTTCAGCACGATATCCACCAGGTATTCGCCGGGCGCGACCGGGTTGCCGCGCGCGAACCGCGATAGGTCGATGCGTTGGTCCTTGCCTTTCAGCAGCAGCGCATCGCTGAAGCGCACTTCGGTGGCCGGCGATGCCTCCGACGCGGCCGCCGAACCGGCATCCATGGCGGCGAGACTGCCGAGCGCCGCCAGCACGCATGCGTGACTCGGCTTGAGCGCGGACTGCAATCGCGCGCGCGACTTGATTGACTTGCGCATCCTGTCGAGGACCCCGTTGGTGATGAATTTCCGTGTGTTCGACTGCGTGGTGACCCGTCGGGTGGGCGCGATCTATCGGGAGGGTTGCGGCGTCGCGTGGCCTGTCACGCCCGTGCCGTAATCGTCGAGAAACGTGTAGTCGACCTCGAGCGGACCGGCCGGCACGGCCGTCAGGCCGTCGATGCCGAACGTGGCGGTCGCGCCGGGGGCGATCATGCCGCCGACCGAATTCGTCCGAACGGCGTCACGCGTCTTGATCGCGACGCGGCTGAACGTGACGTGGTAACGCGTGGGGTTGTGTGCCTCGAGGCCATAACGGCCGCCGTCGATGCGCGCGAGCTTCCAGGTCACTTGCGACGGCGCGTCGGCCACTTCGCCTTGCAGCGCGGCGGGCCTGAAGAACAGCTTGATGCGCGTGCGGAACGCAAGCTGCAGCGCGTTCGGCTGTGCTTCGTCGCTTTCCACCTGAGGCGGCACTTCCAGCACGTTGAGCCAGAACAACGATTCCGTGTCCTGTGCGAGCGGCTCTTTCGTGTAGAGCAGGCGCAGGCTCTGGCCCTGGTTGGGATCGATGCGGAAAAGGGGCGGCGTCAGGATGAAGGGCGTCTTGGTGTCGTCAGGCAACGCGTTCGGATTGCCCGAGTCGATCCATGCCTGAACCAGCGCCGGGTGCTTCCCGTCATTGGTCAGTCTGACCGTGACTTCGCGGTCCTTTTCCTGGTAGATCACGCGCGTGGTGCCGATGACGACGCTCGCGTGACCGTTTCCGGCGCCGAGCAACGCCGTCGCTACTGTGGCGAGCATCCACGCTTTCCATTTTCGGGATTTTCTTGTCATCTGCATTTGGGTCGAACGGAATGACTGGCTGGGGGAAATTCGGCGACCGGAATATTCGAGATGAGCGAATCCGATCGCCGCGATCTGCCGACGTTTATTGGTAAATGAGCGAATAAAGGACGGATGTATTGACGGTGCCTGAGCCGGCGCCGCCGCCCGAAGCGACGTATTGCGCGTAGTACTCGAGCTTCGCCGAGCCCGACGCGATCGGCACATATTTGGAGTTTTGCGCCGGATGCGCGGAGCCCAGCTTGATCGCGCTCTTGTCCTTGTTGAGCAGGCCGATTTCGACGTTCGCCGCCGTGCCCGAGGTGTTCTTCAGCTGGCCGGTTGCCGTGTTGATCGTCGTGCCGGGCTCGAAGTAGGTCGACACGTTGCCCGAGCCCGGCGTGCAGTTCGACAGCGTGATGTCGAAGGCGGTGGCGCCGGTCGTCGCACCGTCGGAGCCGAGCGACGAAGCGACGATGTCGGGCAGCTTCACGGTGAAATCCTTGCCGCCGCCATTGCCGGAAATCGAGCACGTCTGGCCGGAAATTTCTCCCGCCAGCGAAATGGTGCCGTCAGCGGCATGCACGGCCGGCAATGCGCAGATGCCGGCCGTCAGCAAGGCGGCGCGCAGCGCCCGGGATAATTGTTTTGACGAAAATTGACCCATCATTCTGAATCTCACAAGTTGGTTATGAGCGAATTTGAAATGTTTCAATCATTTTTCATTCGAGTGCTCCGGAATTTTCAAAATGAAAGAAAAATTTCTGGGAAATCATCACCGGATCAACGTGATCTAATCAATTGGTCGAGTACGAAAAATTTTGAATGAATAGGTCTTATTCGATGTTCTGATTGATTGAGCTGAGTTATCTTGATTTGTTTATTTGAAGATAATCGCGCAGTTATTTTTTGATAATGGGGATGCGCGCACGGTATGCCGGCCGCGGACGCAGAGCATGCGACCGGGAATGGGACGCTGTGAGGATCGGCGAGAGGAAGGCGCGGCGACGGTGTCGCGAGGCGGTATGGCGGTCAGGCGAGCGGCATGCCCGCTTGCGTGGCCCGGTGCGTGCTAGGTCTGCAGGGTGTCGATGAAATGCCGCGTCATCGCGCGGGCGAGATCGGCAGCGGTCGCGTGCGACGCGTGGCGGCGGGTCATCGCCACGCCGGCACGCCGGCACGACAGCACGCCGGCACGACGGCACGACGGTGCGTGGCCGCCGTGCGGCGTGCGTTACTGCAGGATCAGTTGCAGTTTCTCGTCGGCGCGTTCGCCGGGCGGTTTCGTGAAGCCGCTGCGCGTGTAGCGCTGCCATGCGCCGAGCACGTAGCCGACGAGCAGGCTCGCGCGCACGGCCGGGTCGTAGCCGTCCGGGAGGGGCCCGGCGCCGCCGGGGCCGGCCGCATTGCGCTCGAGCAGCCCGACGCGCAGGCATTGCCGCACCGACGCCTCGATCCGCTCCAGCATCCGGTCGACGCGTTCGGCGAGCCGTTCGTGCTCGCCGACGAGCGCTTCTCCAGTCAGCACCCGCGTCATGCCGGGATTCTTCGCCGCGAAATTGAGCAGCATCAGCGCGATCGCGCGCGCCTGCTGCACGCCGTCGGGCTCCTTGGTGGCGATCTGGTTGATCAGGCCGAAGAACGTTTCCTCGATGAACTCGATCAGCCCCTCGAACATCTGGGCCTTGCTCGCGAAGTGGCGGTAGAGTGCCGCTTCCGATACGTCGAGCCGGGCCGCGAGCGCGGCCGTCGTGATCTTCTCCCGCTTCGGCGCCTCGAGCATCGACGCGAGCGTCTGCAGGATATGCATGCGGCGCTCGCCCGGCTTCGGGCGCGCCCGCGCCCGGGTGGGCGTTGTCTGGCTTTCCGTTACGGCTTGGTCCTGCGAGTGAGTCGGCTGCATTTCTGTCGCCCCGATCGAGTGCCCAGTCGCAGCGATTTTAGCGAACGAATGCGCTGGTCGACATAGTGCGGGCGGCCGGTGCCCGGCAAATGGCCCGGCAGATGCCCGGTGATCCAGATCGTGCCGATGCCGAGCTGCTTGTAGCGCTTCAGGTGGCTGCGCGTATCCTCGACGAGGATCGCGTCGGCCAGCCGCGCATTGGCGGCGCGCAGCGTCCGGCGCAGCATCGTCCTGTCCGGCTTCGCGCGCCATGCGCGGCGGTCGCGCATGTGCTCGATCGCGATCACGCGCTCGAACAGCCGCTCGATGCGCAGCTCGCGCAGCACCGCGCGCGCGTAGTCCTCGGGCGCGTTGGTCAGCACGAACTTGCGGCCGGGCAGCGCGGCGACGAGGCGCGCCAGGCCGCGCTCGGCGCGCAGTATCGCGGGCAGGTCGTCGAACGTGTGGACGGCGCGCAGGAAATCGTGCGGATCGATCGGGTGATGGCGCGTGAGGCCGAGGAGCGCCGCGCCGTAGCGCTGCGTATAGCCGGTGCGCAGCCGGTCGGCTTCGGCGCGCTCGACCTTGAGCGCGTCGATGATGTATTGCGTCATCGCACGGTTGATCTCGGGAAAGACCGCGTGCGATGCGTGGTGGAGGGTGTTGTCGAGATCGAAGAGCCACACCGGCGCGCCGGCGCGGGGCCGGCTGCGCGACACGCGCCGGCGCAGCGTCGGATGCTGCTGGCCTGGCGCGGAGGGCGGGCGGCGGGTGTTCAATGCGAGCGGATCATCGTGCCGAACGGCTGGTCGGTGAGGATCTCGAGCAGCACCGAATGCTCGATGCGGCCGTCGACGATGTGCACCGACTTCACGCCGCTCTTCGCGGCGTCGAGCGCCGACGAGATCTTCGGCAGCATGCCGCCCGAGATCGTGCCGTCCGCGAACAGTGCGTCGATCTCGCGTGCCGACAGATCGGTGAGCAGGTTGCCGTCCTTGTCCATCACGCCCGGGATGTTGGTCATCATCAGCAGCTTTTCGGCGTTCAGCACCGTGGCGAGCTTGCCGGCGACCAGGTCGGCATTGATGTTGTACGACAGGCCGTCGGCGCCGAAGCCGATCGGCGAGATCACCGGAATGAACGCGTCGTCCTGAAGCGCCTTCACGACCGCCGGATTGATCGCATCGACCTCGCCGACCTGGCCGATGTCGATATACTCGCCCGGATTCTCGCGGTCCGGCATCAGCAGCTTGCGCGCATGGATCAGGCCGCCGTCCTTGCCCGTCAGGCCGACCGCGTGGCCGCCGAAGTGGTTGATCAGCATCACGATGTCCTGCTGGACCTCGCCGCCCAGCACCCACTCGACGACTTCCATCGTTTCTTCGTCGGTGACGCGCATGCCCTGGATGAAGGTGCCCTGCTTGCCGATCTTCTTCAGCGCCTGGTCGATCTGCGGGCCGCCGCCGTGGACGATCACCGGGTTGATGCCGACCAGTTTCAGCAGGATCACGTCGCGGGCGAAGCCTTGCTTGAGCCGCTCTTCCGTCATCGCGTTGCCGCCGTATTTGATGACCACGGTCTTGCCGTGGTAACGGCGGATGTACGGCAGCGCCTCCGCGAGGATTTCGGCTTTCAGCGTGGGGGCGATCTGCGAGAGGTCGATAGGCTCGGACATGACGGCGGCTCTGGCTGGGAACGGTTGAAACACGGCGAATTGTACAGGAGTGGCGAAGCGCAGCATCGGGATTTTGGGACGGCCGGCAGGCACGCCCGGCGAGCACCTGCCGGCGATTGACGATGATTGCCGCCCGCGCCCGGCGCAGTCAGGCGGGCCTGCCCTGCAGGATCCGGCCGTCGCGCTATCCTTGAACCGTTGGGCGCCGCAGCGCCCGCCGTCCCCTGTTTCTCCATGACCGAATCCACCGACGACCGCCGGCCCGATCCGGGCCGCGCCCGTTGCCCGCGCTGTGGCCGCAGTTTCGACTGCGGCGCGCATACGCGCCCGTTCGACTGCTGGTGCGCGTCGATGCCGGCGATGCCGCCCGGCGCGCAGCCGGCGCGCGGCGCGCGTTGCCTGTGCCCGGAATGTCTCGCGGACGATATTGTCCGGCACGTCGCGGCAGACCGTGAAAAAGACGGTCAATCGGGGGCGCATGGCTAGGCACTTCGGCTTGGCGCCCCGGT
Organism: Burkholderia sp.; assembly: GCF_018375725.1. Taxonomy (GTDB): domain Bacteria; phylum Pseudomonadota; class Gammaproteobacteria; order Burkholderiales; family Burkholderiaceae; genus Burkholderia. The sequence continues at coordinate 46,647 of NZ_JAHACR010000003.1, forward strand.
TAAACAGGTAAACTGCGCGCATGCAACGAATTACCACTACGGGCCGCGTCAATCTGGGCCACCTTTTCTGGCTGCGCAATCTGGCGATCATCGGCCAGCTCGTGACGATCGGCGTCGTCGAGACCTATTTCGGCGTGCATCTGCCGTTGCCGGCGATGCTGATGATCATCGCGCTCGAGATCGTGTTCAACGGGCTGACATGGGTGCGCGTGCTGCGCGCGCGGCCGGAGACCGATATCGAGCTGCTCGGCCAGCTGTGGGTGGATCTGGGCGCGCTGTCCGCGCTGCTGTTCCTGTCGGGCGGCACGACGAATCCGTTCGTGTCGCTGTACCTGCCGTCGCTCGCGATCGCCGCGGCGGTGCTGCCGTGGCACATGATGATCTGGCTCTCGGCGTTCGCCGTCACGTGCTATGCGGCGCTGGGTTTCGATTCGGTGCCGCTCAACCTGGACAATCCGGCGAACCTGTTCGACTACTATCGCGCGGGGATGTGGGTGAACTTCATGGTCAGCGTCGGCCTGATCGCGTGGTTCGTCGCGCGCATGTCGAGCGCACTGCGCCAGCGCGACGCCGCGCTCGGCGAGGCGCAGCAGCACCTGTTGCGCGACGAGCGGGCGGTGGCGCTCGGCGTGCAGGCGGCGACCGTCGCGCACGAGATGGGAACGCCGCTGTCGACGATCGCGATGCTGACCGAGGAACTGCGCGACGCCGCGCGCACCGACGCGGGACTCGGCCGCTACGAAGCCGATCTGAAGGTGCTGGAGGAGCAGATGATGCTGTGCACGTCGGCGCTCGCGCGGCTGCGCAGCCGCGCCAGTGCGCCGCCGAGCCGCCAGCCGGTCGACGACTGGCTCGACACGTTCGTCGAGCACTGGCGGCTGCGGCATCCGCACGTGCAGTTCGAACTGCTCGGTGCGCGGCCGGCGGGGGCCGAGCTTCATGATCCCGTTGCGGCTGGCCAGATCCTGACGATCCTGCTCGACAATGCCGCGCGCGCGAGCCCGCAGTATGTGACGCTCACCGCCAAGATCACGCGCGACGGCGCAGGGAAAGATATCGAATTCGAAGTATGCGACGACGGTCCGGGCATTCCGGTCACGCTGCGCGACACGCTCGGCAAGATGCCGGTCGACAGCACCCAGGGCGGGCACGGGGTAGGCCTGTACCTGGCATTCAGCGCGACGGCGCGGCTCGGCGGAAAAATCGAGCTGTCCGACGCGAAGCCGCGCCCCGCGGGCGCGCGTTCCGCGGACACCGATTTCAGGCGCGGCACGCGTGCCGTACTGCGTCTGCCGATCGCGCGCCCCGAAGCCTGGACCAAGGCCTCACCCAACACCTAGACGGAGAAATCTCATGAGCGACAACAACTTCCTGGTGATCGACGACAACACGGTGTTTGCGGGCACGCTGGCGCGCGGCCTCGAGCGCCGCGGCTACGTCGTCCAGCAGGCCCATGACAAGGAGGCCGCGCTCAAGCTTGCGGCGGCGGAAAAATTCCAGTTCATCACCGTCGACCTGCATCTCGGCAACGATTCGGGGCTGAGTCTGATTGCGCCGCTGTGCGATCTGCAGCCGGATGCGCGGATTCTCGTGCTGACCGGTTACGCGAGCATCGCGACGGCGGTCCAGGCGGTGAAGGAAGGCGCGGACAACTATCTGGCGAAGCCGGCGAACGTCGAGTCGATCCTCGCGGCGCTGCAGACCAACGCGAGCGAGGTGCAGGCCGACGAAGCGCTCGAGCATCCGGTCGTGCTGTCGGTCGACCGGCTCGAATGGGAGCACATCCAGCGCGTCCTCGCGGAGAACAGCAACAACATCTCGGCGACCGCACGCGCGCTGAACATGCACCGCCGCACGCTGCAGCGCAAGCTGGCGAAGAAGCCGGTGCGGCAGTAAGCGGCATCCTGCTGCGCGGACGGCGCCGCCGGTGCGCCGTTCGCGATACGACGTCCGTGCCGCGATGCTCAATCGTTGTGCGGATCGCGTGGCAAGACCCAGAGCATCGTCGCCACCGCCTCGGCCTGGGTTCGCGAGCGGGTTTTCTCATAGATCGCTCGCAATTGGGTGCGGATGGTGGCGAGCGATACCCCCGCGGCAGCGGCGCACTCGTCGGGTGTCTTGCCGCTGATCAAGGCTTCCGCGACCGCCGCTTCGGCGCTCGACAGGCCGAACGCCTGCCGGATCTGTTGCGCGGCAACGAGCGGGCGCGCGCTGCGCCGCCGCGCCGTGATCATCAGCTTCTCACCGCCAAACGCCGTCTGCATCGATTGTCCGGACAGCGTAAAGATGCTGAGAAAAACGTCGTGGGCGTGATTCAGTGATTGCTGCAACGCCAGACTTTCGCCTTTCCGGGTTTTCGCCACGCGCGCCATGGCCGCTTTCAGCGCGTCGTTCTGAGCCGCAACCGCCGCGCTCAGATGTCCGTGCTCCAGCTTGAGACAGCTCGTCGAGCGCAGCATCGATTCGGCGCTCTGGTTGACGGAGACGACGCGCGAATGCCGATCCAGCGCGAAGACGGCGAGCCCGAGATCCGCCATCAATTCGGCGCCGAGCGCGGCGTCGCGATGCAGCACGCTGGCGTCCTGCCAGAGGTTGATCGCGCGCTGCAGGTGTCCCGTCATGCCTTCCATGGCGGCGCGTTCGTCGGATGAATAAGGTGTCCTGCCATGGGACCGGAGTAATCCGAGCAGGATGTCGGCGCCGCCGGGCCGCGCGAAGCGTACGCCCATCAGATAGCGAATGCCGGACGGGATCTGGAAATCCTGAAAGAACTCGCTGCGTGCGACGTCCTCTTCGGTCAGGTAATCCTGGCAGCAGACGAACTGGCCGATCGGCGCGTTCTCGACGAAGCTGCGACGCGGATCGAGTGCACCGTAGTACTGATCGTAGCGGGCGATGATGTCGTCCAGTTCGGCATGCGGGGAATAGATCGAGAACTGCGGCGCATTGCGCGCCGTATCCCAACTGAACATGTGAAAAACGTTTGCGCCCAGCGTTTCGATAACTTCGTGGAAGACGTCGAGAAAGCGTTCGGGGTGAAACGCGGCTTCGTACAGATTCCCGATAAGTTGATCGCGTGACACTGTGGTTCTCCTCGAAGCATGACGAGTCAGTTGCCGGGAGCTTTTTGTCAGACCAATGTTTTTGATTCGAACCGCGAAGTGTTGTGCAGGCTATCACAGGTCAATGACCGAAAACGCTCTGCATTTTCCCGATTTTCATCCACCTGGATGATGCGCGGGCAAATCGGCATTGCGAGAATCCGCCCATTCAGCGTGCATCTGCCTCAGGTGTCACGCACTAACCAGAAGTGTCTTCGGGGGATGAAAAATGAAGCTCGCACCTGTCGTGCTCGGTATGACCGCGCTGGCGTTGTCTGCCTGCGGAGGTGGCAGCAGTTCGTCGTCGGGCGGGAGCGCGCCGCCCGCCGCGCAGACCGTCAGCGGCGTCGCGGCGACCGGCGCGGCCATGCAGGGCGCGACGGTGACCCTGGTCGACGCGGCGGGCAAATCCGTCGACTGTCCCGCCGATGCCACGACCGGCGCATTCCATTGCACGGTGACCGGCATGACCGCACCGTTCGCACTGTCCGCGTTCGGCAACGTCGCCGATTCGCAGGCGACGCTGATCGCGGTCAGCGCGACTGGCGGGACGCAGACGATCAACATCACGCCGATCACGAATGCGATCGCGGCCACCCTCATCGGCGATAACCCCACGAAATTGATGGGTAACACCGGGTTGCTGCAAACCAAGGTCACGACGCAGGCCGTGGCCGGCACCGAACAGGCCTACGCTGCCGCGCTGGCCGATTTGCTGGCTGCGACCGGCAACACGGGTGTCGACCTGATTTCGGGCCCGCTCACAGCGGGCGGGCCGGGACTCGACAAGTTGCTCGATCAGTTGAAGATCAACGTGCTGCCGGACGGCGGGGTGCAGATCAGTTCGGTGGCGGGTGCGTCCAGCGATACGCCTGCGCAGCTTCAGCTGGCACCCGGCGTCGCGCCGCAGGCCAGCGACAAGGCGAGCCTGCCGGCCGTCGCCACCATCAATGGCGTCGCGGTATCGAACCTGCCGAGCGCGAGCGATCTGGCCGGGTTGCAGACCGCCCTCAATCAGTGCTTTGCCGGGTCGACCGGTGCATCGCGAGTGGCCGGCAACGTGCCGGCCTGCGCCGGGATTTTCGTCGACGATGTCGCGTCCGGCGCATTGAATGCAGGCGTGCTGTCCACCTATCTCAACAACGGGATGTCGGCTGAACAGGAGTTCGGCTCCTCACCCGGCGGCACGCCGGGCATCGTGGCGGACAATGCGATGAACAACGCCAGCTTCAGCCTGCCGGAGGTGATCCGCGTCACGGCGAGCGACACGATGTGGGTCAAGCTGGCGTGGACGCGCACCGACGGCATTCGAGACGGCATGCAGCAGCACGTGCAGCTGGCCGTGCAGGCAGGCAGCCGCGCGAGCGGCGACACCGGCTGGCGCGTGGTCGGCAACCAGCGGGCGGTGCTGAGCAAGGTGAATGCCAATGCGCAGCGGTGGGACTGGCTGAATCCGGCGAATCAGTCCACTGGCACCAACGCGTTCGTCGACTCGATGAACCTGCAGGTCGGCGTCGTCGATGCCGCGGGCGTCGCCGTGGACTTCGCGATCGTCAATGGCCCGGGCTTGCGCAACGGCGTGTTCCTCCAGCCGTCGGCGGGCACGTGCGACACGCTCAACATTCGTGCGCAGATCGCGAGCGGGCAGACGCCGGCCCAGCTTGCCGCATTGACGAAGAGCAACCAGTGCCGCAACAACTATCGCCTGGCAGGCGTCGCGCAGGATCCGGCCAACGAGGGCGCATTCACGTGGCCCGGCGATGCGCCGCGCAACAACACCGCATGGGCGAAGCCGCAGTTGAGCGCGACCGAGCTGGCGGACATCAAGCCGTTCAGCGCCTATACGGTCGACATCTACCAGAACGGCAATACCGCGGCACCGGCGAAGCACTATACGGTGCGGCTGCGCACCCCATCGCCCGCACCGGAACAACTGCGCCAGTATCAATGGCAGCAGCCCGCGCAGGCATCACGCGACCGGCTGTCGCCGGGGACGGCCAGCACGTTTGCGGGCGGCGCGACCTTCCCGTTGAGCTGGACGTCGCAAGCCGGCGTGCCGTTCGTCAGACATGCCAATGTGCAGGTTCGCGCGACGGCGTCGGGCCAGCCGTCGGCCGTTTTCGTCAGCGGTTCCGCGCGGCCTGCGCCGACGCAGCCGGGCGCGACGGTGACGCTCGACGTGCCGGGCGATCAGGGCGTGGCATTTCCTTCGGTGGCGGGCTGGACGGGCAGCACGGATTTCTCGTACGCCAGTCTGTCCTGGACGGATCCGTTCGACATGTTGTTCACCACGTCGGTCGAATATGACCGGTGACGGGCACGCCTGAACGGATGAGGCCGACGCGCGCCGGCCTCGCTTCCAGGCATCGATGAAAAAAATGGGCGGCTCCATCGGTGGAGCCGCCCATTTTTTCTTGACGCTGCGCGCCGCGTTACAGCACGTAGCGCGACAGGTCCTCGTCCTGCGACACTTCGCCGAGCGCACGATCGACATACTTCGCATCGATCGTCACGCACTCGCCGGCGTGATTGCCCGCCGCGAACGACACTTCCTCGAGCAGCTTCTCGATGACCGTGTACAGGCGCCGCGCGCCGATGTTCTCGGTCTTCTCGTTGACCGCATAGGCGATCTCCGCCAGTCGGCGAATGCCGTCTTCGGCGAATTCGAGCTGCACGTCCTCGGTCGCGAGCAGCGCCTGATACTGCTTGACGAGGCTCGCGTCGGTCGCGACGAGGATCGCTTCGAAATCCTTCACCGACAGCGAATCCAGTTCGACGCGGATCGGGAAGCGGCCCTGCAGCTCCGGAATCAGGTCGCTCGGCTTCGCGAGATGGAACGCACCGCTCGCGATGAACAGGATGTGATCGGTCTTCACCATCCCGTACTTCGTGTTGATCGTCGTGCCTTCGACGAGCGGCAGCAGGTCGCGCTGAACGCCCTGGCGGGACACTTCGCCGCCGCTGCCTTCGTTGTTGCGCGACGTGATCTTGTCGATCTCGTCGAGGAACACGATGCCGTTCTGCTCGCAGTTCTGCACGGCCTTCGTCTTGATTTCCTCTTCGTTGACCATCTTGGCCGCTTCCTCGTCGGTGAGCAGCTTCAGCGCTTCCTTGATCTTCACCTTGCGGCGCGTTTTCTTGCCGCCGCCGAGGTTCGAGAACATCGAGCGGATCTGCTCGGTCATCTCTTCCATGCCGGGCGGCGACATGATGTCCATGCCCATCGTCGGCTGCTCGAGGTCGAGTTCGATGTCCTTGTCGTCGAGCTGGCCTTCGCGCAGGCGCTTGCGGAACGTCTGGCGCGTCGCGTTGTTGTCGTCGTTCGCATGATCGGCGTTCGCGCCGAAGCCGACCGCGCGCGGCTGCGGCAGCAGGATGTCGAGAACGCGGTCCTCGGCCTGGTCGACCGCCTTGCTGCGCACCTTGCGCATTTCCGCTTCGCGCGTCTGCTTGACCGAGATCTCGATCAGGTCGCGCACGATGCTGTCGACGTCGCGGCCGACATAGCCGACTTCGGTGAACTTGGTCGCTTCGATCTTGATGAACGGTGCATCCGCGAGCTTGGCGAGACGCCGTGCGATTTCGGTCTTGCCGACGCCTGTCGGCCCGATCATCAGGATGTTCTTCGGCGTGATTTCCTGGCGCAGCGGATCGGCGACCTGCTGGCGGCGCCAGCGGTTGCGCAGCGCGACCGCGACCGCCTTCTTCGCGTTGTTCTGGCCGATGATGTGCTTGTCGAGTTCCGAGACGATCTCGGCGGGGGTCATGGTGCTCATTGCGGGATCCTCACTCGATGGTCTCGATGATGCGGTTGTGATTCGTGTAGATGCACATGTCGCCGGCGATTTCGAGCGATTTTTCGACGATCTCGCGCGGCGACAGGTCGGTGTTCTCCGCGAGCGCGCGGGCCGCAGCCTGCGCGTACGAGCCGCCCGAGCCGATCGCGCAGATGCCGCCTTCGGGATCGAGCACGTCGCCGTTGCCGGTGATGACGAGCGTCGTGGTCGCGTCGGCCGCGATCAGCATCGCTTCGAGGCGGCGCAGCATCCGGTCGGTGCGCCAGTTCTTTGCGAGTTCCACGGCCGCGCGCGTCAGGTTGCCCTGGTGCTTCTCGAGCTTCGCCTCGAAGCGGTCGAGCAGCGAGAACGCATCGGCGGTGCCGCCGGCAAAACCGACCAGCACCTGATTGTTGTAGATCCGTCGCACTTTCCGCGCGCCGCCCTTCATGACGATATTGCCGAGCGTCACCTGGCCGTCGCCGCCGAGCGCAACCTTGTCGCCGCGCCGGACGGACACGATGGTCGTGCCGTGAAATTGCTCCATCTTCGTTCCTTGAGAAAAACGGGGAAGAGGCGGCGACGCGCCGCGTCGCCGCGTGATTCGCGGTGCGCCGGGGAGCGGCCCGGCGCGCGTTCGTTTTATTTTAGGGCGGGCGCGGGGATATCAAGGGCGCGGCCGGGAATTCGTCCGGCCGGAAAAAAAGAAAGCGCGCGGCAGGCCGCGCGCTTTCGTGAAGCAGCGTGTCTTGGCGGAGCGCCTTCTGCTTAGTCGCCGAACAGCTTCTGGCGCAGCTCGCGGCGCTCTTGCGCTTCGAGCGACAGTGTGGCGGTCGGCCGCGCGAGCAGGCGCGGAATGCCGATCGGCTCGCCGGTTTCTTCGCACCAGCCGTATTCGCCGGACTCGATGCGGGCGAGCGACTGCTGAACCTTCTTGAGCAGCTTGCGCTCGCGATCGCGCGTGCGCAATTCGAGCGCGTGCTCCTCTTCGATCGTCGCGCGATCGGCAGGATCCGGCACGATCACCGTCTCACGGAGGTTCTCGGTCGTCTGGCCCGCGTTGTGGAGAATTTCCGCCTGCAATTGTTCGAGCCGAGCTTTGAAGAAGGCGAGCTGATCCTCATTCATGTAATCCTTGTCGCTCATCTTCAGGATTTCGGCTTCGGTCAAGAGTTTCTTCGTCATCTGCTTGCTTCTTCAATGTGCGGCAAACCAAACATATTGCCTGCACTTTGGGATTACCCGCAACTGCACTTGCAATCATTTGCGATTTGCCGATGCGGGGCCGAAAGCCTCTGGAAAACCGGTTCTCAAATACCAGAATATGCCTGGCGCCAACTTGCGCGCGCGGCTAACCGGTGTGCTGCGTGGCAGGTCGCATCGGTCGCGGCCGGGCCCGATTCGGGGCGTTTGCGATTGCCTGTTATGCGTTCTGCTAGAACCAGCCCTGTTTTGCCATACTCCAGCGGGCACGTATTGTAACTGAATCGCAAGTCTGCGCCGTATCAGGTCGATCCCCGTCGGCAGCGCCGATATCTTAAAAATATAACCCGCAAAGCGCGAAAAAGCGATGACGCCAAAACCCGCGTCCGAAATGGCATGCCGCCGCCGACGCTTGTACGGCGGCCGGCGGCGAAACGCGCCGGATACGCGTCGTCAGGCGAGGCAGGCGTCGAGGCCGTCGCTGATCAGGTCTTGCGGCAGATCGACGCCGATGAACACCATCTTGCTGGTCTTTTTCTCGGCCGGCAGCCACTTCGCGGCGAGATCGCTGCCCATCATCTGGTGCACGCCCTGGAACACGACCTTGCGGTCGACGCCCTTCATGTACAGCACGCCCTTGTAACGCAGCATCCGTTCGCCGTAGATCTGCAGGATGCCGCCGAGGAAGTCCTCGAGCTTGTTCGGATCGAACGGGCGGTCGTTGCGGTAGACGAACGACTTGATCTTGTCGTCGTGATGCGCGTGGTGATGGCCGTGCGCGTGATCGTGGTCGTGGTCGCAATGACCGTGGTCGTGATCGCAGTGCGCATGGTCGTGATCGTGGCCGTGATGCGCGTGGTCGTCCTCGGCGAGGAAATCCGGATCGATCTCGAGCTTCGCGTTCAGGTTGAAGCCGCGCAGGTCGAAGATCTCCTTGATGTCCGCGTCGCCGAAGTTGACGACCTTGATCGTCGCGCGCGGGTTCATGTGCATGAGGCGGTGTTTAAGGTCGGCGAGCGTCTGGTCGTCGACGAGATCCGATTTCGTGATGAACAGGCGATCGGCGAAACCGACCTGGCGCTGCACGACTTCGTGCTCGTCGAGCTGCGCGTCGGCGTGCTTCGCGTCGACGAGCGTGATGATCGCGTCGAGCAGGAAGTCGTCGGCGATCTCGCTGTCGATGAAGAACGTCTGCGCGACCGGGCCCGGGTTCGCGAGGCCGGTCGTTTCGATCACGACGCGGTCGAAGTCGAGCTTGCCGTCGCGCTTCTTCGCGGCCAGCTCGCCGAGCGCGCGTGCGAGGTCGCCGCGGATCGTGCAGCAGATGCAGCCGTTGCTCATCTGGATGATCTGTTCCTGCGTGTCCTGCACGAGGATCTCGTTGTCGATGTTCTCTTCGCCGAACTCGTTCTCGATCACGGCGATCTTCATGCCGTGCTGTTCGTTCAGGATGCGCTTGAGCAGCGTTGTCTTGCCGCTGCCCAGGAAGCCGGTGAGGATGGTGACGGGAATGGCCATGTCGGTCGCCTGTGGTTCGTGAATCGGGGTCAAAACCAGGATGAGTTCGCGCCCTCGGTGGGGCGCAGAATCATCCATTGAAACATATCTATCCGGCTGCCGCCTTTCGTCCGGACGACGGGCAGGCGCGGCTGGCCGCCCAGATCGGGGCGATCAGACGATTTGCAACAGCAGGCCCTTCAGATATTCGCCTTCCGGGAAGGCGGCCAGGAGCGGATGGTCGACGCCCGCGCCGAGCCGCTTCAGGATGCGCGCATCGACCTTCGCGTCGGCGGCCGCGCTCGCGACGATCTTCTGGAACAGATCCATGTCGATCGCGCCGGAGCACGAATAGGTGAACAGCAGGCCGCCCGGACGCAGCAGCTTGAAACCGCTCAGGTTGATGTCCTTGTAGGCGCGCGCGGCGCGATCGACGCTGTCGCGTGTCGGCGCGAACTTCGGCGGGTCGAGCACGATCAGGTCGAAGCGCTCGCCTTCGTCGACGAGGCGGCGCAGCGTCTTGAACGCGTCGGCGTCGAGCCAGGCCGCGCGCGTCGCATCGAAGCCGTTCGCGACGACATTCTGCTGCGCGAGCGCCAGCGCCTCGCCCGACGAGTCGATCGACACGACCCGCTTGGCGCCGCCCTTCATCGCCGCGAGCGAGAAGCCGCCGGTATAGCAGAAGCAGTTCAGCACGTCGCGCTCGCCCGCGTATTGCGCAACGAGCGCGCGGTTGTCGCGCTGGTCGATGTAGAAGCCGGTCTTGTGGCCGTTCGGCACGTCGACGTGGTAGCGCACGCCGTTCTCGTTCGTGATCAGCGTGTCGGGCGGCGGATCGCCGGCGAGCACGCCGGTCGTCTGCTCGAGGCCTTCCTTCTCGCGGATCGACACGTCCGAGCGTTCATAGACGTTCGGGCAGCCGGTCGCGCCGACCAGCGCGGCGACGATCGCGTCCTTCCACGCTTCGACGCCGGCCGCCATGAACTGGCAGACGAGCTGGCCGCGCGGCGATGCCTCGGCGGTGTCTGCCACGTAATGATCGACGATGAGCCCCGGCAGCCCGTCCGCCTCGCCGAACACGAGCCGCACCGCGCCGGTGCCGGTGACCATCGTCTTGCGATGCGCGACCGCGCGCTGCACGCGCCGCTTGAAGAACGCGTGGTCGATCGGTTCGTTCTCGTCGAAGCTCCAGACGCGCACGCGGATCTGCGATTGCGGGCTGTATGCGCCGCGCGCGAGGAAGCGGCCGTCGTGTGCGCGCACGATGACGGTCGCGCCGGACGCGGGCTTGCCGTCGACCCGGTCGATCGCGTTGGCGTAGATCCACGGATGGCGGCGCAGCAGCGATTTTTCCTTGGACGGTTTGAGTGTGACGGTTTGCATGGCTTGATCGAAAAGGGCCGCGTGTGTGCGCGGCAAACAAAATCGGGGAAGCGCGTCAGTCGCGCTTTTTGGCGCGTGGATGCGCGCTGTCGTAAATCTTCGCGAGGTGCTGGAAGTCGAGCGACGTATACACCTGCGTCGCGGCGACGCTCGCGTGGCCGAGCAGTTCCTGCACCGCGCGCAGGTCGCCGCTCGATTGCAGCACGTGCGTCGCGAACGAATGGCGCAGCACGTGCGGATGGACGTGCGCCGGAATGCCCGCAGCGAGCGCGGCACGCTTCACGCGCTCGCGCACGACGCCCGGCGACATCCGGTTGCCGCGCACCGACAGGAACAGCGGATGCGGATCGCGTCTCACGAACTCGCCGCGCACGGCGAGCCATGCGTTGAGCGCGTCGATCGCCTTGCGGCCGACCGGCACCTTGCGTTCCTTGTTGCCTTTGCCGCGCACGGTCACCTCGGCTTCGGCGAGGTCGATCCAGCCTTCGGAGCGGTAGCCGTCGGCATTCGCGTAGGCGGCGTCGAGCCCGACCAGCTCGGCGAGGCGCAGCCCCGACGAATAGAACAACTCGAGGATCGCATGGTCGCGCAAGCCTTCGGTCGTGTCGGGAAGCGGCGCGTCCATCAGCATGAATGCGTCGTCGACCGACAGCGCCTTCGGCAACGTCTTCGCGCGCTTCGGCGCGCGCACCGTGGCGACCGGGTTCGCGGGCATCTCGATGCGCTGCGCGAGCCAGCGGTAGAACGCGCGCCACGCGGACAGCCGGTGCGAGATCGACCGCGCCGACAGGCCGCCTGCGTGCGCCCGGGCGACGGCGCCGCGCATGTCGGCGGCGGTCAGCGTGTCGAGCGGACGGCCGTTCGCGAGCTTTTTCAGTTCGTCGAGCTCATGCGCGTACGCGCGCAGCGTGTGATCCGACAGCTTCCTGACGTGCTTCAGGTTCGACAGGTAGGCAGCGATCGGATCGTCGGTCATCGGGCGCGGAAGATCAGTGCGGCAGCAGGCGCGTCAAGGCGGCGCTTGCGAGTGTCGCGATCTGCGTGAGGAAGTCGGTCGCCATGCCGTCATGGAAGCGGCGCGGGTCGGGTGAACCGAGCACGAGCAGCCCGAACGCGGGTGCATCGGCGCCGGCCTGCGGCGCGCGCAAGGCGAGCAGCGCGACCGATGCGGCCTAGCCGTCGCCGGCGCGTTGCGCATCGGCGCCGTCGGTAGCGTTCGCGGCCGGCGCGGCGACCGCGGGCGCGAGCCACTGCGCGGCCTCGAAGCCGGTGTTCGCGCCGCAGTACGGCGTGGCGAGGCTGCTCGTGAACAGGCGCACTTCCTCGCCGACCTGGCGCGCGAAATCCGCCTGCGCATAGGTGTCCGCGACGTCCCAGACACGCAGCGCGGTCTGCGGCACATCGAACACGTCGGCGAGGCCGTCGGCGATCGTGCGCGGCAGCGCGTACGGATCGCGTTCGGCGATCACGCGCGCGGTCCAGCGGTTGAACTTCGCCGACAGACCGTCGTTTTCGTGCCCGTAGCGCAGCAGTTCCGCGAGACGGCGCTCGAGATGCTTGTTCTTGTCGCGCAGCATCTCCATTTGCCGCTCCTGCAGCGAAATGGCCGCCTTGCCGTGCGGATTCGCGAGGCGGATCGTGGCGAGCAGCTCGGCGTGCTGGCCGAAGAATTCGGGGTTGGCGAGCAGATAGTCGGCGACTTCGCGATCGTTCATGTGACGGGAGCGTTCCATCAGGACAATGTGAGGGTCAGACTTACAGGTCGATCTCGCCTTCGAAGACGGTGGCCGCGGGCCCGGCCATCATCAGCGGCGCCGTTTCGTCGCGCGCGCCGTCCCAGCGGATGGTCAGCGTGCCGCCGTGCGTGTGCACCGTGACCGGCGAATCGAGCAGGCCGCGCCGGATGCCGGCCGCAACCGCCGCGCACGCGCCGGTGCCGCACGCGAGCGTTTCGCCTGCGCCGCGCTCGTAGACACGCAGCTTCACTTCGTTGCGCGACACGATCTGCATGAAACCGGCATTGACCCGCTGCGGGAAGCGCGGATGGCGCTCGACGAACGGGCCTTCTTCGAGGACCGGGTACGCTTCCGCATCGTCGACGACCTGCACCGCGTGCGGATTGCCCATCGAGACGGCGGAGATCCAGCGCGTCGCGCCGTTCACGTCGAGCGGCCAGAGCGTGTCGCGGGCTTCCGGGCGCCCTTCGAGACCCGACGCGTCGAACGGCACCTGCGCGGGCTCGAACACGGGCGCGCCCATGTCGACGACGACTTCGCCGTTGTCCTGCATCGTCAGCGTGATCAGTCCCTTCATCACCTCGACGCGCACGCTGCGCTTGGCGGTCAGCTTCCGGTCGACCACGAACTTGACGAAGCAGCGCGCGCCGTTGCCGCAGTGCTCGACCTCGCCGCCGTCGCAGTTGAAGATCCGGTATTTGAAGTCCGCGCCGTCGACGGTCGGCCGCTCGACGAGCAGCAGTTGATCGGCGCCGATGCCGAAATGGCGATCGGCCAGCGCGCGCACCTGTGCTTCGCTGAGCGGCGGCAGCGCGCTGGAGTAGCCGTCGAGCACGACGAAGTCGTTGCCCGCGCCGTGCATCTTCGTGAACGAGAGTTTCACTTTGTCCCGCAATTCCTTGGCAATTGAGACGCGCAGCGTGAGTGGACCGGATGTTGCGGCGCCGGATCGCTGTTTTCACGCTGGCCCAAGCGCGAATGATACATGCAGCGGTCGGGGGCGTCCCCGGTTCGGCGCGCCGGCGCCGCGGGGTGCGATGACCGAACGGCGCGGGCATGCGCCGTTCGCTTTCGCCGGCGCCGTGCGGGCGAAAGCGGCCTCAGTAGAAGCTCGGCTCGCCCTCCGGGCGGGTTTTGAAACGCTTGTGAACCCAATAGTATTGCTCGGGCATCAGCGGGATCTGCTCTTCGAGGAACGCGTTCATCCGGCGCGCATCGAGGTCGTCGTCGCCGGTCGGGTACTGGTCCCACGGCTTGAATACCTTCAGACGATAGCCCTTGTAGTTCGGCAGCACCTCGCCGATGAACGGCACGACCTGCGCGTGGCCGGTCTTCGCGAGCCGGCCGACCGCCGTCAGCGTGCAGGCCGGCACGCCGAAAAACGGCACGAACGTCGAGTTGCGCTGGCCGTAGTCCATGTCCGCGCCGAGCATCACCGGCTTGCGGTCGCGCAGCCAGCGCAGCACGACGCGCGCGCTGTCGGCGCGGCCGACCATCTCCGCGTCGAAGCGTCCGCGCGCCTTTTTCGCCTCGGCTTCGAGAATCGTGTTCGAGAACGGCTGGTACAGCGAGCCGCAGCGGCGCTGCAGCGCATGGTTGAGCCAGATCGAACCGGCTTCGATGCCGACGAAGTGCATGCCGAGGAACAGCGTCGGCGGGAGGTTCGGATCGGTGAGGTCGATGGCGCTGTCGATCTGGATCAGTTTTTCGAGCTTCTTCGCGGAGCCGAACCACTGCACGCTGCGCTCGACGTAGCTGCGGATCGCGTGGCGGAAGTGCAGCCCGGCGACTTCCTCGCGGCGCGCGTCGCTCCAGTCGGGAAAGCAGAGTTTCAGGTTGGTGTGTACGATGCGCTTTCGCCGGCTGGGGATCTGATAGAGCAACCAGCCGAGGCCGTCTCCGAGGCGTGCGGTCAGGCCGTACGGCAGGAGCGCGATCAGCTTCAGGAGGCCGATGGCGAGATGCGTGCCGAGGCGGCCTAGCATGCGGAACCTCCGGAAATCCGGCGGGCCGGCATGTTGCGAACGGGGTTGAAGGACAGCGGGCAATGCGGCACGGGCGGCACTCTGTGACAAATCTGGAAAGCCGCTATAATACGGGCTTCGCCGAGTTAACTGACAACTTGCGGGGCGAAGCCGGCCAGTGCCAGACGCACTGCCCGGTATTGGTAATCCGCTAAAGCGTCGCCGCTTCAGGCTCACCGGAGCTGGCTACGTGAAACGTACCGTAACCACAAAGGAGCCTGAACAAAGTGGCCAACGATTATCTCTTTACGTCCGAATCCGTCTCCGAAGGTCATCCGGACAAGGTCGCGGACCAAATCTCGGACGCGATTCTCGACGCCATCCTCGCGCAGGACAAATATTCCCGCGTTGCCGCCGAAACGCTGTGCAACACGGGTCTCGTCGTGCTGGCCGGTGAAATCACCACGACGGCCAACATCGACTACATCCAGATCGCGCGCGACACCATCAAGCGCATCGGCTACGACAACACCGACTACGGTATCGACTACAAGGGTTGCGCGGTGCTCGTCGCGTACGACAAGCAGTCGCCGGACATCGCGCAAGGCGTCGACCGCGCGCACGACGACAACCTCGACCAGGGCGCGGGCGACCAGGGCCTGATGTTCGGCTACGCATGCGACGAAACGTCCGAGCTGATGCCGCTGCCGATCCACTTGTCGCACCGTCTCGTCGAGCGCCAGGCCAGCCTGCGCCGCGACGGCCGCCTGCCGTGGCTGCGCCCGGACGCGAAGTCGCAGGTGACGGTCCGCTACGTCGACGGCAAGCCGGATTCGATCGACACCGTCGTGCTGTCGACCCAGCATGCGCCGGACATCGAGCTGTCGGCGCTGCGCGAGGCCGTGATCGAGGAAATCATCAAGCCGACGCTGCCTGCCGAACTGATCAAGGGCGACATCAAGTTCCTCGTGAACCCGACCGGCCGGTTCGTTATCGGCGGCCCGCAGGGCGACTGCGGCCTGACGGGCCGCAAGATCATCGTCGATACGTACGGCGGCGCAGCGCCGCACGGCGGCGGCGCATTCTCGGGCAAGGATCCGTCGAAGGTCGACCGCTCGGCCGCCTACGCCGGTCGCTACGTGGCGAAGAACATCGTCGCGGCGGGGCTCGCGTCGCGTGCGCTGATCCAGGTGTCGTATGCGATCGGCGTCGCCGAGCCGACCTCGGTGATGGTCAACACGTTCGGCACGGGCCGCGTGTCGGATGCGACGATCACGAAGCTCGTGCGTGAGCACTTCGACCTGCGTCCGAAGGGCATCATCAAGATGCTCGACCTGCTGCGCCCGATCTACGAGAAGACGGCAGCGTACGGTCACTTCGGCCGTGAAGAGCCGGAATTCTCGTGGGAAGCGACCGACAAGGCGCTCGCCCTCGCGGAAGCGGCTGGCGTCGAGCCTGCGGTGCGCGTCGCGTAAGCGTCGTTCGTCTGCAATGAAAAACCCCGGCTCGCCGGGGTTTTTTTGCTTATAGCGTGGCGTGCATGGCCACACGTGCGGCGCCTGGCCGCGCGGCGGCCGTCTAGCGCGCGCCGAACCCGAACCAGCCGGTGCTGGCGGCGCCCAGCCGGCGCGGGAGGTTGACCCGGCGTTGCGGCCCGCTGGCCCGCCGGAGCGCGAGCGCGCGCAGCGACGACGGCTTTTGCAGCAGCGAGCGCAGGCCGGCGCGGCGCGCGATCGCCTGCGCGCTCATCATCGAGAGAAACGCGTGGAACCACGCGCGGATGCCGTCGAGCCGGACGTGCTGTGCCTGCTCGGCGATCGCCCGCGCCCGTGCGCCATGATGGCGCAGCGTGCGTGTCGTCCGCAGGGAGGCGGAGGGCACAATGCGCTTTGCAGCGCGGCTCAGACGGGAAGTCAGTCGGAATGGCATGTGAATGATGCTTGCTTGGAATAATGACGCCCTCGGGCGCGCAACAATACGAACGGCCTCGTATGACGCAGCGGATGTTACCGAATGCAGCCGCGCCCGGCACCCGCCAGAATTGACAGGCGCGCTCAGGCTACAGGGGATTCATGACGCGCAAAAGTCGCGGATAACCCTTGTGCCGCAAGGTGCGCGCAGTGCCTGCGACGGCCGGTGACGACGATTTCGCGACCGGCCGCTTCCTTGCGTCAGATCAAATCGACCGCCGCCCGTTCCCTTTGCACGACGCGGGTGCTGCGCGTGCGATCGGACGCCGCTTTACAATCGCAACATTCACAAGAAATACATCGAGCGTCCCATGTCTTCATTGCAGTCGGAATCGATTCGCGCGCAGGTCGCAGAACTGCGCGAACGCGGCTTCGTCGTCGCCCGCGGCCTCGTCGGCGCGGAACAGTGTGCGGCACTGAAACGCACCGCCGAGCGGCAGTTGCAGGAAGCGGCCCAGCCGATCGAATTCGAGGCCGACCTGCGTTATCCGGGCGCGCCGGAATCGAAGCATGCGCCGGGCGGCCATACGGTGCGGCGGTTGCTCGATGCATACGAACGCGATCCGTTGTTCGCCGAGCGTGCGACCGCGCCGGAAATCGCTGCGTGGATGCGCGCGTACTTCGGCGAGCAGCCGGTGCTGTCGCGCGCGCATCACAACTGCATGATGACGAAGCACCCCGCGTACGGCAGCCTGACCGGCTGGCATCGCGATGTGCGCTACTGGTCGTTCGAGCGGCCCGACCTGGTGTCGGTCTGGCTCGCGCTCGGACAGGAAACCGACGAGAACGGCGCGCTATGGCTGGTGCCGGGTTCGCACAGCGCGACCTTCGGGCCGGAAGCGTTCGATGCCGCGAAATTCTTCCGCAGCGATTTGCCGGAGAACCGGAAGATGATCGATGCG
Source organism: Burkholderia sp. (assembly GCF_018375725.1). Taxonomy (GTDB): domain Bacteria; phylum Pseudomonadota; class Gammaproteobacteria; order Burkholderiales; family Burkholderiaceae; genus Burkholderia. The sequence continues at coordinate 64,179 of NZ_JAHACR010000003.1, forward strand.
GCGGTGTGTCCGCCGCTCAACGCCGGCGACGTGGTGTTCTTCCACTGCAACACGCTGCATTCGGCGGGGCAGAACCGCTCGGATCAGGTGAAGTTCTCGCTCGTGTTCACCTATCACGGCGAGAGCAACCGGCCGATCGCCGGGTCGCGTTCCGCGTCGAAGCCGGAAGTGCCGTTCTGAGGCGCCGCGGCGCGCCATGCGCGCGCGATGAGCATCCGGCGCGGCCGGGCGTCAGCGTTTGCCGCCCGGCATCGACAGCCCGATCAGGCCCGCCAGCATCGCGACGGCGCCGCCCGCGATCAGCAGGATCGTCTTGGTCGCCGGGGAGCCGGTGAAGAAACGCGCGACATGGTCGTTGATCGAATGGAACGACTGCCCGCCGAAGTACAGCAGCACAATGCCGCCGACGAGCAACGCAACCGAGAGGGCCCGGGTCATACAAACCTCGCTGAAACGGTAGATCGAGACGCCGCAGTGTAGGCGAGCGCCCAAGCCGCGTCCATTGCCGTGCATGCACGCATACATCGCGTTCGCTACCATAGCGTGCTGCGCTTCCTCCACCGCCGCCGCGCCATGCGCATGGCCGGCGCGCTTCATCCGATGTCCTGACGGGAATACCCATGGCTTACGAAGCAGCTTCCGAACGTTATTCCGACATGCAGTACCGCGTGTGCGGCAAGTCCGGGCTCAAACTGCCGGCCTTGTCGCTCGGCCTGTGGCACAACTTCGGCGACACGACGCCGATCGCGACGCAGCGCGAGATTCTGCGCACCGCATTCGATCTCGGCATCACGCACTTCGACCTCGCAAACAATTACGGGCCGCTGTACGGCAGCGCCGAGACCAACTTCGGGCGTTTGCTGAAGGAGGACTTCAGGCCGTATCGCGACGAGCTGCTGATCTCGACGAAGGCGGGCTGGGACATGTGGCCGGGGCCGTACGGCAGCGGCGGCGGCTCGCGCAAGTACGTGCTGGCGAGCCTCGACCAGAGCCTGAAGCGGATGGGACTCGACTACGTCGACATCTTCTATTCGCACCGTTTCGATGCGCATACGCCGCTCGAGGAAACGGCCGGCGCGCTGGCGACGGCGGTGCAGCAGGGCAAGGCGCTGTATGTCGGCATTTCGTCGTACTCGGCGGCGAAGACGCGTGAAATGGCCGCGCTGCTCGCGCAGTACAAGGTGCCGCTGCTGATTCACCAGCCCTCGTACAACCTGCTGAACCGCTGGGTCGAGCGGGAATTGCTCGATACGCTCGACGAGCTCGGCACCGGCAGCATCGCCTTTACGCCGCTCGCGCAGGGACTGCTGACGTCGAAGTATCTGAACGGCGTGCCGGCCGACGCGCGCGTCAACAAGCCGGGCGGCGGTTCGCTGCAGGACGCTCACCTGAGCGCGGACAATCTCGAGCAGGTGCGCAAGTTGAATGGGATCGCCGAACGGCGCGGCCAGAGTCTCGCGCAAATGGCGCTCGCGTGGGTGCTGCGTAACGGGCGCGTGACGTCCGCACTGATCGGCGCGAGCCGCGCGGAACAGGTGCGTGAAAACGTCGGTGCGTTGAAGAACCTCGAATTTTCGGCGGAGGAGATCGCCGAGATCGACCGGTATGCGACGGAAGGCGGCATCAATCTGTGGGAAAAGCCGTCCACCGATCAGGCGATCTGACCGGTGACGGGCACGGCGCGCGCGATTGCGACGCGCCGTGCGGAAGCATCGCCGCGGCTAGATCAGCGCAGGCAATCCTTCGACCAGCAGCATCGCGACACCGACGCCGAGCAGCGCGCCCAGCACGCGAAGCAGGTTATGGCGGAATTGGGTCGAACACGGAATCGCGCCGAGGAACAGCGCGCCGGCAAACGCGAGCGGAATCAGCAGGACGAAATCGCCGATCGTGAAATAAGTCGTCATGCGTGTCTCCTGTTTTTCGTGCCGGTCCGACCCGATGACGGGCGGAGCCGTTACTCCGAGTATAGGAAACGGCACTCCGTTTTTCGCTATCCGAACCATTAAAGATCAGGCGAAAACACGGCAACGCGCACACATGCGCTTTCCATGCGACGAATGTCTTTCGTGTTGCTTTCGTCGGCCTTTCGCGTGACGCGCGCACGGCGTATGCCGTGCATGGCGAGCCGTCATGCCGCGCCGGCGCGCTCGCGTGCGCGCAGCCACGCCGATGCGGCGAGGGCTGCGACCAGCAGCAATGCGACGAGGCCGGCGACGCCCGGCCAGCCCCGCGCGCTCCAGAAGTGTCCGCCGAACGAGCCGACCAGGCTCGATCCGAGGTAGTACGCGAGCAGGTACAGCGCGGCGGCCTGTCCCTTTCCTTGCTGCGCGAGCCGCCCGACCCAGCCGCTTGCCACCGAGTGACCGGCGAAGAAGCCGAACGTCACGCATGCGATGCCGAGCGCGATCACGGCGACCGGCTGCAGCAGCGTCAACGCGACGCCTGCGAGCATGATGCAGACGCTCGCGACCAGCATGCGGCCGCGGCCGATCGAATCGGCCATCCGCCCGGACCAAGGCGACGCGACGACGCCGGCCAGATAGACGACGAAGATCGCGCGATCGTCGCCTGGCTCATCGAATACGGCGGCGCGAGCAGGCGATAGCCGATGTAGTTGTAAAGCGTGACGAAACTGCCCATCAGCAGGAACGCCATCGCGAACAGGACCGGCAGTTCGCGGCGGCCGGTCAGGTGTCGAGCGAGCGACGCGCGATGATGCGCCAGGTCGAGGCCGCGGCGTGGCGTGAAATGGCGCGACGGCGGCAGCAGCGCGCGAAACGCGAGCGTCGACGCGAGTCCGAGCACGCCGATCGCGCCGACTGCGACGCGCCACGTGAACAGGTCGGCGAGCACGCCGGTGATCACGCGTCCGGCCATGCCGCCGATCGCGGTGCCGCCGACGTAAAGTCCCATCGCGAGGCCGAGACCGCCCGGATGCACTTCCTCGGCGAGATACGCCATCGCGACCGCAGGCACGCCGCCGAGCGCCAGGCCGACGAGCGCGCGCAGCACCAGCATCTGATGCCAGTGCGGCGCGAACGCGGCGCCGATCGTGAGCAGCGACGACAGCGTCAGCGACACGGTCATCAGCCGGTGACGGCTCAGGCTTTCCGACACGAAACCGGCGACGAACACCGCGAGCGCGAGCGTCGCGGTCGAGAACGACAGTGCGAGGCTGCTTTGCGCAGGACTGACGCCGAACGTTTTCGAGAATTCCGGCAGCAGCGGCTGCACGTAATACAGCAGCGAGAACGTCGCGTAGCCGGCAAACAGCAGCGCGACGCTCGCGCGCCAGTAGCTGCGCGAGCCGCGTTCGAGATAGGCGCCGGATGTCGAGGCGGAAGGTGTCGAGGCGGGGTGTGGCGTGGACGACGCCGTCCCGGATGGGGCAGTCACGCGAAATCTCCGGAGCAACGGGGAAGAAAGGCGTCAACGATACGCCGGTTGCGGAAATCGCGTCGCCTGCCGGGCCGATGGCCGGGAACGGCGGGCTGTGACGGGCGACAGGGTATGATGGGGGCGTCGCCGGCGCAAGCGCGCGGGCGGCGCAGTGGTTGATTGGAGACAATTCAGCGAAATCGCGGCACCTTGGCCGCTTCTTCTTCTTTTCGCGCTGCGATAAACCGTGAACAATGGGATACGCGCTGCCGCCCCTGTAGCGGCGGCGCGGATCGCGCATTTGCCGGCCATGCCGTTGCGGCCGGGTTTCAAGTTTCAAGAGTGGGGAAACATCATGCATGTCGGGTCGATTGTCTGCACTACCCATATCGCGGTGCCGAAGGGCGCGCGCGGCATCGTCCAGCGCATTCTGGGCGACATGGCCATGGTCACCTGGTACGCTGGCGTGCCGGGCGAGTCGAAAGAACTCAACACCGAGCCGTTCTTTCTCGAGGATCTGATCGACACCGGCGAATCCGTGCTGCCGGCGGGTGCGGCGTTGCACTGAGCGCTCGTCTTTCGGCCCGGCTGGCGGCACAATGCGAGGCATGAACGAAGTCACTACCGCCTCCGCTTCCCCGGCCGGGCCGCCCTTCGCCGGTCTCACGCCCGAGTGCGTGCTCGACGCGCTCGACAGCGTGCTGATGCCGGCCGGCATGCGCACCGACGGGCGCCTCCTCGCCCTCAACAGTTACGAAAACCGCGTCTATCAGGTCGGTATCGAAGACGGGCCGCCGATCGTCGCGAAGTTCTATCGTCCGGCGCGCTGGTCCGACGACGCGATCCTCGAAGAGCACGCATTCGTCGCCGAACTCGTCGCACGCGAGATCCCGGCCGTGCCCGCGCGCGTCCTCGAAGGCCGCACGCTGCATGCGTTCGACGGCTTCCGTTTTTCGATCTTCGACCGGCGCGGCGGACGCGCGCCCGATCTCGATCGCCGCGATACGCTCGAATGGCTCGGACGTTTCATCGGCCGCATTCATGCGGTCGGCGCGACCGAGGCCTACGTCGCGCGTCCGACGCTCGACATTCGCACGTTCGGCTACGAGCCGCGCGACTATCTCCTCTCGCACGACTTCATCCCGGACGACGTGCGGCCCGCGTATGAAGCCGCCGTCTCGCTGGCGCTCGAAGGCGTCGAGGCCGCGTACGCGCGCGCGGGCGAGATTCGCCTGCTGCGTACCCATGGCGACTGTCATCCGAGCAACGTGCTGTGGACCGACGCGGGGCCGCATTTCGTCGATTTCGACGACAGCCGGATGGCGCCGGCGATCCAGGATCTGTGGCTGCTGCTGCCCGGCGATCGCGCGGGCGCGTCACGCGCGCTGGCCGATCTGCTGGCCGGCTACGAGGATTTCCATGCGTTCGATCCGCGCGAGCTGCACCTGATCGAGGCGCTGCGTACGTTGCGTCTGATTCACTACGCGGCGTGGCTCGCGCGGCGCTGGGACGATCCGGCATTCCCCGCCGCGTTTCCGTGGTTCAACACGCACCGCTACTGGGAAGCGCGCGTGCTCGAACTGCGCGAGCAGATCGGCGCGATGCAGGAAGGGCCGCTCTGGCCCGTGTGACGGATCCGCGCCGGCGCGATGCCGCGCGGCACATCGCATCGCATGGCGCCGCCGCGGGCGGCGCTCAGAGCTTCATCATCAGCTTGATCAACGCGGCGAAGCGCTTGCCGTACGGCGGCGCGAGCAGGTTGCGCGCGTTGAAGCGCGCCTGTGTCAGCACGGGCTTCATTTTCGAGAACGTCACGAAGCCGTCGTAGCCGTGGTACGCGCCCATGCCGCTCGCCCCGACGCCGCCGAACGGCAGGCTGCCGCACGCAATGTGCATCAGCGTTTCGTTGACCGATACGCCGCCCGAGATCGTCTCGCGCATCACGCGGTCGACCGTGCCGCTGTCTTCGTCGAACAGATACAGCGCGAGCGGCCGTGGCCGCGCATTCACGTATGCGATCGCTTCGTCGAGCCGTTCGTACGGCACGAGCGGCAGCAGCGGCCCGAAGATCTCCTCCTGCATCAGCCGTGACGCGCCGCTCGCCTGCGTGACTGCGCACGGCACGAAGCGGCGCGACGCCGGGTCGGACGACGCGTCGGCGAGCGGGTGCAGCTGCGCGCCGGCCGCCTGCGCCTCGCTCGCCAGCCGTTGCAGCCGCGCGAAGTGGCGCTCGGTTGCGATCGACGTGTAGTCGGTGTTGTCTGCGAAATCGGGATACATCTTGTCGAGCCGCGCGCGGGCGCGTTCGATGAAGGCCGCTTCCATGCCGCGCGGCAGCAGCACGTAGTCGGGTGCGATGCAGGTCTGGCCCGCGTTCAGCGTCTTGCCCGCGACGATCGCGTCGACCGCCGCGTCGAAGCGTGCGTTCGGTCCGATGATCGCCGGCGACTTGCCGCCCAGCTCGAGCGTGACCGGCGTCAGATGCTCGGCTGCCGCGCGCATCACGTGACGGCCGACCTGCGTCGAGCCGGTGAACAGCAGATGGTCGAGCGGCAGTGCGCTGAACGCAGCGCCGACTTCCGCATCGCCGTTGACCACCGCGACGTGATCGCGCGCGAAGGTCTTCGCAATCAGTTGTTCGAACAGCGCGGACGTGCGCGGCGTCAGTTCGGACATCTTGATGATCGCCCGATTGCCGGCCGCGAGCGCGCAGATCAGCGGGCCCGCCGCGAGCAGCACCGGATAGTTCCACGGCACGACGATGCCGACCACGCCGAGCGGCTGCGGGATCACCTTGGCGCGCGCGGGACGCAGCCACTTGTTCATCGGCTTGCGGATCGGCTTCATCCAGCGCCTGCCGTGCCTGAGCGCCTCGTCGATCTCCTCCTTCGCCATCCAGATTTCCGACAGCAGCACTTCCTGCTTCGCACGATGGCCGAAATCGGCGCTGATCGCTTCGGCGAGCGCATCGGCATGGTCGAGCAGCATCGTGCGCAGCGCGCGCAGGTGCGTCGCGCGCGTGTCCCAGTCGGGATACGGCGCGCGCAGGTAGGCGGCGCGCTGATCGTGCAGCAGCGACGTCAGCGTATCGGCGGCAGGACGTTCCTGTGTCCCCGGGAAAGCGGCGGCCTCGGGCCGCGGGGCGAGTTCGGGCAGATCATTCTTCATGTCGTCTCCTCCAGTTGAGCGTGGCGTATCGGCCGGCAGTCACGCCGCAGGCGCCCGCGTTGCGACGGGCCGTGTTGTGCAATAGGGGCGATTGCGTGTGCCATGCATGCGGCCTGTCGGCATGCGCGCCGTTCGATTCCGGTGCACGGCGCGCAGGACGACGCCCGCGCCCGCCCGCGTGCCTGTTTCAAACGATGTGCGGCGTACGTGCGCCGCAACCGGAAGACCGGGGTGGCGTACCGCCTCCGGAACGTGTCGCTGCATGCCTGTTTATCCCATTTCGCGACAGATCGGCTTCTTTTGGCCGGCGATGTCGCCCCGAACGAATCCACGCATCTTAAATTTAGTTCACGTGTGCGTTTAGAGGAATCGCTCTTGAATCCTTGTGCCGCGCGCAAGCATGCGTTTCTACAATGCCCGGGTACAAAAACACGACAAGAACGATCCGGCCGCCATTCACGCGACAAAGGAGACATGACATGCAATACGACTACATCATCGTCGGCGCAGGATCCGGAGGCGCGAGCCTCGCGGCCCGGCTTGCCGATGCATGCCCCGACGCGACGATTGCATTGATCGAGGCCGGCGCGCACACCGATCGCAATCTGCTCGTGAACATGCCGGTCGGCATTGCGGCGCTCGTGCCGTTCAAGCTGGGCACCAACTACGGCTACGAGACCGTGCCGCAGCCGGGTCTCGGCGGACGCCGCGGCTACCAGCCGCGCGGACGCGGGATGGGCGGCTCGAGTGCGATCAACGCGATGATCTATACGCGCGGTCATCCGCTCGACTACGACGAATGGGCGCAGCTCGGCTGCACCGGCTGGGGCTGGCAGGACGTGCTGCCGTATTTCCGGCGGGCGGAGGGCAACCAGCGCGGCGCGGACGCCTGGCATGGCGCGGACGGCCCGCTCACCGTGTCGGATCTGCGCTTTCGCAATCCGTTTTCCGAACGATTCATCCAGGCCGCGCATGCGGCCGGCTATCCGCTCAACGACGATTTCAACGGCGCCACGCAGGAAGGCGTCGGCTTCTATCAGGTCACGCATCGCGACGGCTCGCGTTGCAGTGTCGCGCGTGCCTATCTCTACGGCCACGATCGCCCGAACCTGCACGTGATGACCGATGCGACCGTGCTGCGCGTCGGCTTCGATGGCAAGCGCGCGGTCGGCGTGGTGGTGTCGCGCAACGGCCGGATCGAGACGCTCGGCGCGCGGGCGGAAGTGGTGCTGTCGGCGGGCGCGTTCAACTCGCCGCAACTGCTGATGTGCTCGGGGATCGGCCCGGCCGACCAGCTGCGCCGGTTCGGCATCCCGGTCGTGCACGATGCGCCGGATGTCGGCGCGAACCTGATCGACCACATCGACTTCATCATCAACACGCGCGTGAACGCGTCGGAGCTGGTCGGCATCTGCCTGCGCGGAATCGCGAAGATGGTGCCCGCGTTCATGCGCTACCGGTCGAGCCGCACGGGCATGATGACGAGCAACGTCGCGGAGGCGGGCGGCTTCATCAAGAGCGATCCGACGCTCGAGCGGCCCGATCTGCAGCTGCATTTCTGCACGGCGCTGGTCGACGACCACAACCGCAAGATGCACTGGGGCTTCGGCTACTCGCTGCACGTATGCGCGCTGCGGCCGTTCAGCCGCGGCACGGTGACGCTCGCCAGCGGCGACATGCGCGATGCGCCGCTGATCGATCCGCGTTTCTTCAGCGATGCGCGCGATCTCGATCTGCTCGTGCGCGGTGCGCAGGCGATGCGCCGGATTCTGTCGCAGACGCCGCTCGCGTCGCAGGGCGGCCGCGAGCTGTACACGCATCCGGGCCAGACCGAGGCCGAACTGCGCGCCGCGATCGTCGAGCATGCGGATACGATCTATCACCCGGTCGGCACCTGCCGGATGGGCTCGGATGTCCGCGCGGTCGTCGATCCGCAATTGCGCGTACGCGGGGTGGAAGGATTGCGCGTGGTGGATGCGTCCGTCATGCCGACGCTGATCGGCGGCAACACGAACGCGCCGTCGGTGATGATCGGCGAGCGCGCGGCAGCATTCATCGCGGCCACGCGCAAGGCGGGGGCAGGGCGGCGCAACGCGGCGACGCTCGACTGCTGAGCGCCGCGCGGCGATGCTCAGGCGAACGTATCGACGAGGCCCGCGCGGCCTGACGTGGCAACGGTTGCGGCGGATCGCGCGACGTCGACCGGTGCGCTGCCGGTTGACGGTGCGCCGCTGCCGCGCCGAGACGGCTGCCCGCCGGCGAAGGTCTGTTGCGGGTTCTGCTGTTGCGGCGAGGAAAAGCCGCCGTCGCTGACGGTCGCGCTGCCCAGTCCGAGGCCGCCGGCTTCCATCGCGTCGCGCAGCTTCGGCAGCGCGGCTTCGACCGCTTCGCGCACCTGCGCGTGCTGCGACATGAACAGCGCGTGCGCGTGATTGTCCGCGACGCGCAGCACGACCTGCAGCGGGCCGAGATCCGGCGGATTGAGCGTCAGTTCCGCGCTCTGCTGATGCGCGTTCGACAGGAACACGACCTTCTGGCTCAACGCCTCCGTCCAGTCGGCGGTGCCGACGTGCGGTGCGAGCGCGTGTGCATGGGCCGCGGCGCCGGCGGCCGCCGATGTCAGCAGGCTCGGCTGCGCGGCGGCCGTCGCGGCGGCCGTCGCGGCGGCGAGCGTTGCGCGTGCCGCGTCGGTGGCGTCCTGCGTCGCGGCGAGTGCATGCGGGGTATCCGTCTTTGCAACGTCCGCTTGCAGCGGCGGTGCGGCAGGCGCTTGCGCAGGCGTCTGCGCCGACGAGGCGGTGAGCGCGCTTTTTGCGTCGGCGAGCGTCTTGTCGAAGGTCGGCGCCTTCGGCGTGGGCGACGTGAGCGGCGTGGCGGCCGGCGTGGTGCTGTCTTGCGGCGCCGCGATACCCGTGGCGGGCGCAGCGAGGACATTCGCACTGCCTGAAAGCTTGTCGAGCGCCGCGTGCAGTGCATCGCGGCTCGTCGCCGGTGCGGCGGCGCCCGGCTGCACGGCGTCCTTGGTCGCGTTCGCGGTCACGGCGAGCGCGGTCGCGGCCTGTCCGGCCAGCGTTTGCTGTGCGGTGTTCGCGGGATCGCCGTTGACGGACGCCGTGGCCGGCGGTGCAGCGTCCGGCCGCGCCAGCAATTGCGCCTGCACGGCCGCGGCAGCGGCGAGCGCGGCGGCGTCCGGATTGACGGTGGTGCTGTCGTCGTGCGTCTTGTCGTCAGCGCTGGCCTGCGGTCTGGTGCGATTCGACGGTACCGTGCTGCTCGCGAGCGTCGACGCGGAACCCGATGTGGAACCCGATGCGGCGGATGAAGCGGTGGGCGAGGCAGCGGACGCTGCGCTGGACGGTGCGTTCGCCGAAACGGCCGGCTGCTGTGCTGCGACGCTTTGCTGCAGCGTCCGGGCGAACGGCTGCGGGGCGTCGCCGGTCGGGATGGCCGCGGCGGACGCATCCTTGGCGCCCGCGTGGCGGACGGCCTTGAGTGCGGCGCCGGCGGTATCGAGCAGCACACCGATAAGGGGCAGTGGAGGCATGGCGTATCTCTCGTTCGAAAACGGGGGCGGTTACGTCGATTTCATCGCGTCGGCCCGCATGCGCAGGACCTTGGCGGCGTGTTCGTCGGCTTCGCGCTGTTCGCGCTTCGCGGTGCGCTGCGCGGCTTGCGCAACGCCGCGCGCCTGCAGGATCTCGTACGAGCCGACGGCGCGTTTCTTCTGTTGCCAGTGCGGGCGTGCCTCGTCGATACGGGCTTCGGCGGCGGCGAGCACGCGGCGCTGCTGTCCGATCGCCGCCTCGAGCGTGTCGATGAATGCCTGGAAATTGCGCCAGTTGCCCGCGGGCATGCCCTGTTGCGCGGACTGCGTGAAGCGCACGTGATATTCGTCGCGATAGCGCAGCAGGGCATCGAGCTGGCCGGCGGCTTCGGTGCGTTCGCGCTGGGCGACGCCGAGTTGCTTGGCCGCCGCGTCGAGATCTTCCTGCGCGCGATCGAGCAGGAATTGCAGGGGAAAACCTTGAGCCATGTGCGTCAGCCTCCGTGGGCGTTGAACAGGGCGTCGAGCCCGGCGAGGCTGGCCGCGAACGGCGCGCATTCGCGGAAGCCCTGCTGCAGGAACGCTTCGATGCGCGGATAAAGGGCAATCGCGCGGTCGAGCTGCGCGTCGCGGCCCGGCGCGTACGCGCCCACCGCGATCAGGTCCCGGTTGCGCTGGTAGCGCGACAGCATCTGCTTGAACTGACGCACGCGGTCGAGATGCGCATCGTCGATCAGCGCCGTCATCGCGCGGCTGATCGACGCTTCGATATCGATTGCCGGATAGTGGCCGGCTTCCGCGAGCGCGCGCGACAGCACGATGTGGCCGTCGAGGATCGCGCGCGCGGAATCCGCGATCGGATCCTGCTGGTCGTCGCCTTCGGTCAGCACGGTATAGAACGCGGTGATCGAGCCGCCGCCCGCCGGGCCGTTGCCGGTGCGCTCGACGAGCGCCGGCAGCTTCGCGAACACCGACGGCGGATAACCCTTGGTCGCGGGCGGTTCGCCGATCGCGAGCGCGATCTCGCGCTGCGCCATCGCGTAGCGCGTCAGCGAATCCATCAGCAGCAGCACGTGCTTGCCCTGGTCGCGGAAATATTCCGCGAGCGACGTCGCGTAGGCGGCGCCCTGCATCCGCAGGAGCGGCGACACGTCGGCCGGCGCGGCGACGACGACCGAGCGTGCGAGCCCGTCCTCGCCGAGGATCTGCTCGATGAATTCCTTCACTTCGCGGCCACGTTCGCCGATCAGGCCGATCACGATCACTTCGGCGCTCGTATAGCGGTCCATCGTGCCGAGCAGCACCGATTTGCCGACGCCGGAGCCGGCGAAGAGGCCCATCCGCTGGCCGCGTCCGACGGTGAGCAGGCCGTTGATCGCGCGGACGCCGACGTCGAGCACGTGATGGATCGGTTCGCGGTCGAGCGGGTTGATCGTCGGCGCGGACAGCGGCGCATCGACTTTCGACGCCAGCGGGCCGAGATTGTCGAGCGGGCGGCCCGACGCATCGACGACGCGCCCGAGCATTTCCCAGCCGACCGGCAGCCGCTTCGCACCCGCGAGCGGATCGGCGACCGGCGCACTTTCGAGCGGCCACACGCGCGCGCCGGGCAGCACGCCCGCGACGTCGGTGGTCTGCATCAGGAACAGGCGATCGCCGGAGAAGCCGACGACTTCCGCTTCCGCGGCCGGCAGCGTGCTGCCCGGCGGCAGTTCGATCGTGCATTCGGCGCCGACCGACAGGCGCAGTCCGATTGCTTCGAGCACGAGGCCGGCGGCGCGGGTCAGGCGGCCGCACGGGCGCAGCGGCAGTGCGCGGGCGCTCTGTGCACGCAGGCCGTTCAGGTGCGCGCGCCAGTGCGCAAGATGGGGATTATGCGGTGCGTGGGCCGGCACGTCGTGCGGCGTGCCGTGTGCCGTTTCCGGGCCGAACGACGCCAGCGCGAGTTCACGCTCGAGCGGCGTCATGCCGTCGTCAGGCGTCAACGGCACGGCCGGGGGCGTCACCATGCGCTGACCTTGCCGATGGCGGCGGCGACGCGTTGCCAGCGGGTCGGCAAGGTCGCGTCGACTTCGCCCGTCGCGGCATGCGCGCGGCAGCCGCCGCGCTCGATCGCCGCATCGGTGCGGACGCTCCAGCCGAGCGCGTCGAGTTCTTCCTGGAGATACGCTTCGACGATCGGCAAGTCGGCCGGATTCACCGCGACATGCGGCGAGCCGGACAGCGCCGGTTCGGCCGCGAGCACTTCGCGCACGGCGGCGACGAGCGCGGCCGGATCGTGCTTTACATGCTGGCGCACGACCTGCTGCGCGATATCGAGTGCGAGCTGCGCGACGTCGTCGGCGAGATCGTGTTCGACGGCGGCGAGCGCTTCCCCGAACGAGGCGGCGAGCGCCGCGAGTTGCGCCGCCTGCGCGTGCACGTCCGCGAGGCCGGCCTCGAAGCCTTGCTGGCGGCCCTGTTCGTAGCCGGCCTGATAGCCGAGCGCCTGGCCTTCGACGTGGCCGGCCGACATGCCTTCCGCATGCGCGGCGTCGCGCACGCGCTGCAGTTCCTCGGCGAGCGCGGCTGCGGCCGCGGCCGTCTGGTCGGGCGGCGGCGGCGGCGGCGGCGGGTCGAACGACGCCATTTCCCACCGCTGGTACGCAGTGAGGGTTGCCGTGCGGTCGCTCGCCGGATCAGACATAGGCGTCTTCCGCCTTGCCGCCGATCACGATCTGGCCGCTCTCGGCCAGGTTGCGCACGATCTGCAGGATCCGGCGCTGTTCGGTCTCGACTTCGGACACGCGTACCGGGCCGCGCGCGTCGAGATCCTCGGCGAGCAGTTCGGCCGCACGCTGCGACATGTTCGACAGGAATTTCTGGCGCAGCGCGGGCTGCGCGCCCTTCAGCGCGACGATCAGCGTTTCCGACTCGACTTCCTTGAGCAGCAGCTGGATCGCGCGGTCCTCCAGATCGAGCAGGTTCTCGAACACGAACATCTGGTCGACGATCTTCTGCGCGAGATCCGTATCGTATTGGCGGATGTTCTGGAGCACGCCTTCCTCGTGCACGCTCGTCATGAAGTTCAGGATCTCGGCCGCGGTGCGGATGCCGCCCATCGGGCTGCGCTTCAGGTTGTCGCTGCCGGACAGCAGGCCGGTCAGCACGTCGTCGAGTTCGCGCAGCGCGGCGGGCTGGATGCCGTCGAGCGTCGCGATCCGCAGCAGCACGTCGTTGCGCAGGCGCTCGGTGAAGCACGAGGCGATCTCGGATGCCTGGTCGCGGTCGAGGTGCACGAGGATCGTCGCGATGATCTGCGGATGCTCGTTCTTGATCAGCTCGGCGACGGCGCTCGAGTCCATCCACTTGAGACCTTCGATGCCGCTCGTATCGCTGCCCTGCAGGATGCGGTCGATCAGCACGCCGGCCTTGTCCTCGCCGAGCGCCTTCATCAGCACCGAGCGGATGTATTCGCTCGAATCGAGCGACAGCCCGGTATGCTGCTCGGCGCTTTTCACGAAATCCTGCAGCACGTTGTCGACCTGTTCACGCGTCACGCTCTTCAGCGCGGCCATGGCCGCGCCGATCTTCTGCACTTCGCGCGGCGCGAGGAATTTGAATACCTGCGCGGCCTCTTCCTCGCCGATCGACATCAGCAGCAGCGCGCTCTTGGTCAAGCCTTCAGCGTTCATCGGACACCCAGTTCTTCACGACGGTTGCGACGACCTTCGGATCCTGGCGCGCGATCGTGCGCGCGAATTCGAGGTTGCGTTCGTAGCGGTTCTTGTCGCTTTCGAATGCGAGCAGGGCGACGTCGGATTCGGCTTCTTCCGCCGCGGTCTTTTCCGGCGCCGGCAGGCCGTCGAGCAGCACCGGATCGTCCGGCGACGGCAGCGCGGCCGCGACCGGCTCAGGCGGCGGGAACGCCCGGCGCATCGCCGGTCGCACGAACATGAAGTACAGGGCGGCGGCGACCGCTGCGATGCCGAGCCACTTCGCGGCTTCCTTCGCGAGCGCGATCATGTCCGGCTGGCGCCACCACGGCAGGTCGGCGAACGGGTCGCCCGCGTTCGAGAATGCGCTGTTGACGACGTTGACGGAGTCGCCGCGCTTGGCGTCGTAGCCCATCGCGTCCTTCACGAGCTGCTCGATCTGCGCGAGCTTCGCCGGCGGCAGCGGCTGCATCGTCACGTGGCCCTTCGCGTCGGCGACCGGCTGGTAGTTGACGACGACCGCGACCGACAGCCGCTTCACGCTGCCCATCGCCTGCTCGACGTGGCGGATCGTCTTGTCGAGCTCGTAGTTGGTCGTCTGGTCCTTGCGATCGCTGACCGGCGTCGTCTGCGGCGCGTTCTGGCCGTTGGCCGCGACGATCGGCGCGGAGGCCGGCTGCGGCGGCGTATTCGACAGTGCGCCCGGCACGCCCGACGCGCCGCCCGTGGCCAGCTCGGTCGCGGTGCTGGTCTGCTGGCTGCGGATCGCGCTTTGCTGCGGCGTGCCGTTCGGGCCGAAGCTTTCCGACGTCTGTTCGAGCTTCGAGAAGTCGATGTCGGCGCTGACCTGCGAACGTGCGTTGCCGGTGCCGAAGATCGGCGCGAGGATCGCATCGATGCGTTTTTGCGTGTTGTGCTCGACCTGCTGCACGTACTTCAGCTGGCTCGCGTCGAGGCCGGTCGCCGACGCGGGCTGCGTCAGCAGGTTGCCGTCCTGGTCGACGATCGTGACGTTTTTCGCGGGCATGTCGGGCACGCCGGAGGACACCATCCGCGTGATGGCCTGGACCTGCCCTTCGTCGAGCACGCGGCCCGGATACAGATCGACGAACACGGACGCCGAAGGCGCCTCGCGGTCGCGCACGAAAACCGACGGCTTCGGGATCGCGAGATGCACGCGCGCCGCGCGCACCGCGTTGATCGATTCGATCGTGCGCTGCAACTCGCCTTCGAGCGCGCGCTGGTAGTTGACCTGCTCGGCGAACTCGCTGATGCCGAATTTCTGGTTGTCCATCAGCTCGAAGCCGACCGAGCCGCCCTTCGGCAGCCCCATCGACGCGAGTCGCAGGCGCGTTTCGTGCACCTGGGCGGCCGGGACGAGGATCGCGCCGCCGGCATCGGCGAACTTGTAGGGAACGTTTGCCTGCTGGAGCGCGGTAATGATCGCGCCGCCGTCGCGGTCGGACAGGTTGCTGTACAGCACGCGATAGTCGGGCGCGCGGCTCCACAGCACCAGCGCGGCGATCACGGCGATCGCGAATGCGGCGGCGACGATGAGCGGCAGCTTCGGGTTGCCCTTCATCCGCGCGATACCGGGAATGCGTTCCGCGAAGCCGCCGAGTCCGAAATCCACGCCTGCGCCGCCCGCGCCCGGCAGCGCCGCGGCCGCCGCAGCGCCTGGCGCCGGCGTGGCGAGGCCCGTGCGGGCGTCGGGATTGATCAGCGAATTGGCCTGCGAATCCATGCGTCGAGGTTCTCCGGAGCGGGACGACTGAGCCGCTCGGGCGAGCGGACGGACAATGACACGATGCGATTATCGTGACAGCGGCCCGCATCCGATCGCCCGAAAAGAGCCGGGTTTCCCCCGTACTTTCGCGGCTTTGCCGTACGGTGCGCTGCTATGCTTCATCGCGATCCGGTATGGCGCCCGCACGGCGCCGCACAGGCCGGCCGCCCGGCCCGGCGCCAACAGGCCCTTTTTTTGGAGACGACATGACGGCGAACGTCAGCGGAATCGGTTCGGTATTGCAACAGATGCAGGCCATGGCGGCGCAGGCGACGGGCGGCGTGTCCAGCCCGGCGGCGGCCCTCGCCGGTTCCGGCGCGGCGACGGCCAGCACGTTCGCGAGCGCGATGAAGGCGTCGCTCGACAAGATCAGCGGCGACCAGCAAAAGGCGCTCGGCGAGGCGCAGGCGTTCGAGGTCGGC
Organism: Burkholderia sp.; assembly: GCF_018375725.1. Classification (GTDB taxonomy): domain Bacteria; phylum Pseudomonadota; class Gammaproteobacteria; order Burkholderiales; family Burkholderiaceae; genus Burkholderia. Next base: position 80,175 of record NZ_JAHACR010000003.1, read on the forward strand.
GCGGCGAACATCTCGCTGAACGACGTGATGGTCGACATGCAGAAGGCGAACATCGGGTTCCAGTTCGGGCTGCAGGTCCGCAACAAGCTGGTGAGCGCGTACAACGACATCATGCAGATGTCGGTGTGACGGCTGGCGAACTGGGGAGCGGCCATTCGCGATGCAGTCATCCGCGGCCGGCCACCCGGGATCGCCGCGCCCAGTCCCGCTAAAGCTTTTCATTTCCTTTCCGATAACTCGGGGTAGAGGCCGCGTCCTGCGCCGTACGGCCGCGCTGCCCGAATCACACGCACCAACAAGGAGAAGCGCATGTTTTCCCCAGGACACGCTGGAGCCAGCGCGTACGCGCGCGTCGGCGTCGAGACAGGGGTGATGAGCGCGTCGCCGCATCGGCTGATCGCGATGCTCTACCAGGGCGCGCGGCAAGCCGTCGCGCTCGCGCGGATGCACATGCAGCAGAGCAACGTTCCCGCGCGCGGTGAGGCGATCGGCAAGGCGATCCGCATCGTCGAGAGCGGTCTGCAGCAGTCGCTGAACCGCGACGTCGGCGGCGAACTCGCCGCACGGCTCGATTCGCTGTACAGCTACATCTGCAGGCGTTTGCTGGAAGCGAACCTGCAGGGCAGCGAGGAACTCCTGATCGAAGTCGACCGGCTGCTCGCGACGCTCGAGAAAGCCTGGACCGGCATCGGTCCGGAGGTCGCGCGGATGGCTGCCCAGCAGGCCGCGGAACAGGCGCGATGAATCGCAAGGCCGAGTATCTCGCCCGCTACGAGGCGATCGCGACGGTGTCCGGCACGATGCTGCGCGCCGCGCGCCGCGCCGACTGGAGCGCGTTGCCGGCGTTGCAGGAAGAATACCGGCGGCTCGTCGACGAGTTGAAGGAAGCCGAGGTCGGCGTCACGCTCGACGACGCCGAACTTGGCCACAAGCTCGGCCTGATTCGCCGCATCCTCGCCGACGACGCGGCGATCCGCGATCTCGCCAGTCCGGATATCGCGCGGCTGTCCGTGCTGTTCGACGCGCGGCGCTCGACGAAGGTGCTGAAGGACCGGTATCAGGCGCGCATCTGACGGCGCGGCGACGCGCTGCGCATGCGGCAGGCCGGTTCCGGACGTGGGGCCGGTTCGGGCCTTCGGATGGACGTTGCATAAATGATCAGGCCCTGACCATGACCGGAATCGACTCCGTTGCCGCCGCATTGTTGGCGAGCCGCCTCGACAGCTTGCTGAACGGCACCGTGCTGCCGGCGGCAGGCGGGGCTGCTGCCGCGCAGGTCGGCACGCCAGCGGCCGGTACACCGGATACGTCTGCGGCAACGCCGGCGGCATCGGCCGCCACGGCGCCGCAGGCTTCCGCACAAACGGCGCTATCCGATGTCGGGCTCGCGCTCGACGCGATTTCGCGCTACGGCGGCGACGCGGCACCGGCTGTCGCGGGGCGCGCGCCGCTGCTCGCCGATCCTTCCATATTGCTCGCCGATGTCGTACCGCAGACGGCGATGGCCGGAGGTGCGAATCCGGCCGCGGCGCAAGACGCGACCCGAACCGCCGCGGAACAGCTGAATTCCCCGAACACGTCAGCTATACAAGCGGCGCAGGATCCGGCGGCGGCCGCCCCGATCGCGGCGCTGCGGACGGCGCTCGCGCAGGCGGTTGGCGAAAGCGGTCTGTTCTACGAATCCCACGTTGCGCAATGGCTGACGGGACAACGGTCGCTCGCCGCGCTCGCGCGCGAGCCGCAGGCGCGGCTGGCCTCGTCGGCGACGCCGGCCGATGCCGCCGAGCCGGGGCGCGACACGGCGCTCGACGATCTGCTCGCCGCACGATTGCCGACGCCGACGCCGACGCCGACGCCGACGGCGCGCACCGTGCCGCCATTACCGGCACAGGGTGCGCAAACTTTCCGATCCGGCGCGGCGCACGTGCCCTCGGCATCGGCGCCACGTCCCTTCATCGCGTCCGATGCCATGCCGTCGTATCCGGGCGGCATGGCGGGCAATGCACACACCATCGACGATGCAGCGTGGACGACGCACGCCCGCGCAGCGCTCGCGGACGCGCCGCCCGATGCGACGGCTTCGCCACCCGCGCAGCTGCATCCGGAGGCGGTCCAGCTCGTGCGCCAGCAACTCGACGTGCTTGCAACCGACCAGTTCCGCTGGATCGGCGAAGCATGGCCGGGCGCGCGGCTCGACTGGACGATCGAGCCCGACAGCGCGGGCGCGCATGTGCCGCGCGACGCTGACGAGGGGGGCGCGTGGCGCACGCGGCTGACGCTGACACTGCCGTCGCTCGGCACGGTGGATGCGGAACTGGTGCTGAAAGGCGAGCAGGTCGTCGCGCGCTTGCGTGCGAACCAGGCCGGGGCGGGTCAGCTCACCCGGCACGAGGCCGCGTTGCGGCAACGCTTGCAGGCATCCGGACTGCAGCTGGGCGGTTTGTCGATCCGCGGGGTCGACAGCGTGCCGGACGGCTTCGACGCGGCCGCCGCGCACATGGCCGCGGCCGCGTATGCGCGCGGCGCCTCAGGCGCGGCGGCCGTCGTGCCGGGCGTCGCCGCCATCGATGGCGCCGACGATTGGGCGTTGCGATGAGCGGATCGTCCCGCAAGCGCGCGGCCGCGCTCGTCTACGACGCGAAGGGCGGCGATGCCGCGCCGCGCGTGATCGCGAAGGGTTATGGCGCGGTCGCCGAGATGATCGTCGCGCGGGCGCGCGAGGCGGGCCTGTATGTGCACACCGCGCCGGAAATGGTGTCGCTGCTGATGCAGGTCGATCTCGACGACCGTATCCCGCCGCAGCTGTATCGGGCGGTCGCGGATCTGCTGGCGTGGCTGTATGCGCTCGAACGCACCAGCGGCGAGACGCCCGGCGCTCCGTCGGGCGGCGCCCCGCCGCGCTTTCCGCTTCCGCCGGTGCGCTGAGCGTCGCACGCCGCGTGTTGCGCTTCTTCCGCATGGGCGCGGCGCAGGATTGAGCGGCGCAGCAATCTATGTAATGATATCCATTCGCATTTAAATCGGGGCGGCGCACGGAGTCAGTGCGCCGCCCGTTGTTTTGAACGAACGGAAAGATTCGCTTGAACGCGCCCGAAACGATCGACAAGCCCCTCGCGGGCATCACCGTGCTGCATCCGAAGGCACGCCCCCTTACCGGCGACGCGCTCGCCGCACGTCGGCAGCGCGCGCGCCGTGCGACCTTCATCAAGTGGCTGCGCAAGATGCACGGCTGGATCGGCCTGTGGGGCGCGACGCTCGGGCTGCTGTTCGGCGTGACGGGCGTGGTGCTGAATCACCGCGCGGCACCGCTGAGGATCCCGACCGGCGAGCCGCAGGTCGAGGAATTGCAGCTTGCGTTGCCGAGCCCCGCGCCGGCGACGCCGGCCGCGATGACGAAATGGCTGCAGCGCGAGCTGCATGTCGACGGCAAGCCGGGCCGGGTGCGCAAGGATCCGGCGCAGCCGGTCGCCTGGGGCGGGCAGCGGATGATGCAGCCGGAGCACTGGCAACTCGGGATTTTCGGGCCGCGCAATAACGTACAGGCCGATTACTGGGTTGGGAACGGCTTCGTGTCGGTGAAGCGCACCGGCAACACGTTCCTCACGACGCTGAACAACCTGCATCGCGGCGTCGGCATGAACCTGTTCTGGGTGCTGCTGATGGATACGATCGCAGGGTCGCTGATCCTGCTGTCGCTGACCGGCGTGCTGCTGTGGACGGAGCTGAACAAGCGACGCACGGTCGGCGTCGTGCTGGTGGCGGGCTCGATCGCCGCGGCGCTCGCGGCCGGCCTGGCCTGACGCCGGCCGGCGCGCGCCGGCTTAGACGCGGCAGGCCTCGCCGCCGCGCGCGGCCATCTCGCGCGAGGCCTTTGCTCCCTCGACCTGCAGGATCGTCGGCAGCGACACGCTGTTTTTCGCGGCCGTGACTTCGGCGAGGATCGAAATCGCGATTTCCGGCGGCGTGCGGCTGCCGATGTAAATGCCGGCCGGCCCGTGCAGCCGCGCCAATTCCGCTTCGCTCAGATCGAATTCACGCAGCCGCTCGCGCCGCGCCGCGTTGTTGCGCCGCGAGCCGAGCGCGCCGACATAGAACGCCGGCGTTTTCAGCGCTTCCATCAAGGCCAGATCGTCGAGCTTCGGATCGTGCGTGAGCGCGATCACCGCCGAACGCGCATCGAGCTTCATGTCGAGCACCGTGTCGTCCGGCATCGCGCGGGCGATGCGCGTGCCGGGCACGTCCCACGCATCCGTGTATGTCTCGCGTGGATCGCAGACCGTCACCTGGTAGTCGAGTCCGGCTGCGATCTGGCACAGATAGCGTGACAACTGCCCGGCGCCGATCACGAGCATCCGGTAGCGCGGCCCGTGAATCGTCACGAGCCGCTCGCCGTCGAACGCGAGGCCGTCGGCCGCCTGTGCCGGCGACAGCGTTGCCCGGCCGGTCGCGAGATCCAGCGTGCGGACGACGAGACGGCCGGCCTCGACTTCCGCGTACAGCGCGGCGATGCCGCTTGCGCGGGTCAGCGGCTCCAGCACGAGCTGGATCGTGCCCCCGCACGGTAGCCCGAAGCGATGTGCCTCCTCGGCGGTCACGCCGTACTTCAGCGCTTCCGGGCGCGCGTCGGTCGCGATGCCGTTCGCATGCACGCGGGCGATCAGGTCGTCCTCGATGCAGCCGCCGGATACCGAGCCGACGACGAGCCCGTCGTCGCGCACCGCGAGCATCGCGCCTTCGGGGCGCGGCGACGAGCCCCACGTCTTCACGACCGTCACGAGCAGGGCGCGGCGGCCGGCTTCGAGCCAGCGCGCACTCGTTTTCAGTACATCGAGATCGACGCTTTCCATCATCCCATCCCCGTTGCGGAGTGGTCCCGGCCGGTCGGGACCGTCGTTAGATGGCGGGATTATGAACCGCCTGGCGCAAGCGTGCAGAAGGCTGTGCGGATAGAGAAAGTGCGAAGGTGCGAAGGTGCGATGGACAGGTCGGGCGGGCGATCGTGACGTATTGTTCCTGCAATGCGCAGGCGAGCACGGCGGCGGCACTGCATATGGCGTGCCGCTTAGGCTGATTGATACGCGTGGCATGGCGCAGATGCCGCCCGCCGGGCGAGCGCCTCGACCCGGCAGGACAGCGAAACCGCGCGTCAGAGCGTGTTCAGATACTGCTTCAGGTTGCGGATGTTGTTGTCGTACGCGCTCGGCGAACCGAGCTCGACGCCGCCGCTGCGCACGTAGTAATCGAACGGCACGGAGCGCGTGCCGAAGAACGGCAGGAAATTGTCCGGCTGCAGTGTCGTGCCGTTCAGCCCGATTGCCCAGTTCCGCGACTTGTACAGTTCGAGATCGCGGATCGTTGCATTGACGGCGTTCGTTTCGGCGGCGCGGATCGCGGCGATATGCTGCGCCAGCGTGTCGATGTTCGCCCCGTAGGCGCTCGGTTCGCCGACCGCGACGCCCCGTGCGCGCACGTAATAGCTGAACGGCAGGTTGCGCTCGGTGAAGAACGACAGGAAGCCGTCCGGCGCCAGCGTATCCCCGTTCATGCCGATGGCCCAGTTCCTGCTCTGATAGTCCTTGAGTTCGGTGATCGTGCGGTTGGCTGCGTTGATCTCGGTTTTCGCAGTGACATTGACCAGCGTGTTGTTCATGACGTGCCTCTCAGGTTCTTGTTGAACTTCGGACAGGTGCTGCGACATGCCTCGCGGTCGAGGCAATTCAATACGGGTGTGCGAATCCGCCGATTTTCATTTAATCGGGAAATGGGGTCTGCAAATACGATTTCGAAAATAGCGTCGTGAATGCGCGTGATTGAATGAATGGTCTCCCGGCAATCGCCGTCCCGGCTTCGCGCGGCGCAGGCGACGGCTTGCCATGGCGCCTTGCCGGGCTTGGGATTTCGGCGATGAACGGTCTGAATACTAGTGTCGCGATCGCAATAGTTCAATGTGGATGTGAGGATTATTTTTGGTCCATTTTTCTTGATTTAATTTTCATGAACGATGCGTCGATTCATTGATGCCGGCACATCGAATGAACGGGCTTTTGAAAGCACGGCCGGAAAGAAATAAAACGGGCGGGCGGATCGTTGCGAATCGTGCAGCGGCGGATCCGCGGCGCGGGTGCGCGGGCGGCGATGCAGAGGCGGGCGGGAGGAAGGGCGGTGCCGCGCGGTGTTCGCGCGCGGCACGGCGGCATTCAGTGCGTCGGGTTGCCGTGTGCGAGCTTCGAGTGGCGGCGCGAGTACGCGAAGTAGAGCACGAGGCCGATCACGAGCCACGCGCCGAACGCGAGCCACGTGACTGCCTGCAGGTTGAGCATCAGGAACACGCACGCGCCCACCGCGAGGAGCGGCACGACCGGCACGCCGGGGCAGCGGAATGCGCGCGGCAGGTGCGGGTGCGTGCGGCGCAGCACGAGCACCGCGATCGACACCATCGAAAACGCGGCCAGCGTGCCGATGTTGATCAGTTCAGCGAGCACGTTGAGCGGCACGAGCGCGGCGATCAGGCCGAAGAACAGGCCGACGAGCCAGGTCGTCAGGAACGGCGTCGAGAAACGCGGATGCACGCTCGACAGCACGGCCGGGAGCAGGCCGTCGCGCGACATCGCGAAGACGATGCGGGTCTGGCCGTAGCTCATCACGAGGATCACGGTCAGCATGCCGAGCACCGCGCCGAGATCGATGAAGCCCGCGACCCAGTTCGCGCCGGCGACCTGCAGCGCGTACGAGATCGGGTGCGAGACGTTCGCGTAATGCGCAGCCGGCACGATGCCGGTCGCCACGGCGGCGACGGCGACGTACAGGATCGTGCACACGGCGAGCGACGCGATGATGCCGATCGGCAGGTCGCGCTTCGGATCCTTCACTTCCTCGGCAGCCGACGACACCGCGTCGAAGCCGATAAATGCGAAGAACATCACGGCCGCCGCGCCGAACACGCCGTGCCAGCCATTCGGCATGAACGGCTTCCAGTTCGCGGGCGTGACGTGGAACACGCCGACCGCGATCACGAGCAGCACGAACGAGACCTTGATGAACACCATGACGTTGTTGATGCGGGTCGACTCACGGATGCCGATCGACAGCAGGGTCGTGATCGCGATCATCACGAGGAACGCCGGCAGGTTGAACCACGTGACGGTGCCCGGAATCGCGCCCGGGGCAGCGGTCAGCACGGTCGGCAGCGTGAGGCCGAAGCCTTGCAGCAGCGATTGCAGGTAGCCCGACCAGCCGACCGACACCGCGGATGAGGCGAGGCCGTATTCGAGCATCAGGTCCCAGCCGATGATCCACGCGACGACTTCGCCGAGCGCCGCATACGAATACGTATAGATCGAGCCGGCGACGGGAATCGTCGACGAGAATTCGGCATACGACAGCGCTGCGAGGCCGCACGCGATGGCGGCGATCACGAACGAGAGCATTAGCGCCGGGCCGGCCTGGACCGCGCCGGTGCCGGTCAGCACGAAGATGCCGGTGCCGATGATGGCGCCGATGCCGAGGAAGGTGAGGTCGATGGCGCCCAGCGCTTTCTTGAGTCCGGCGGCTTGTGCGCCGGCGATCATGTGATCGACGTTTTTCTTGCGAAGGAGAGACATTGCGGATGAAGTGCCGACGCGCGAGCGCGGGGGAGCGAGCTGATTGGAAACGCGCAATTTTAGCCGATTTGGGCGGAACCACCCGCAGCGGCGCAGCGGCAAATCGTCTAATCAAAACAATTGCTTGGCGCGCGGGAGCGGCCGCGCCGCGCGGCCGTCAGGCGCCCGATACGGGCGTCATGTCCACGAGACGGTTGCTCATCACATAGAAGGTCAGCTCCGCGTTGTTCGACAGCTTCATCTTCTCGAGCAGCCGTGAGCGGTAGACGCTGACCGTCTTCACCGACAGCGACAGCGTGTTCGCGATATCGGTGAGCCGCTTGCCGGACGCGAGCATGCAAAGCGTCTGGTATTCGCGGTCGGACAGCTTTTCGTGCGGCAACGGCTCGTTCTCGAACGATACGTATTCGGCGAGCGCCTCGGCCATCGCCGGGCTCACGTACTTGCGGCCCGCGGCGACCTGCTGGATGGCGGAGACCATCTGGGCGGCGTTGACCGTTTTCGACAGGTAGCCGGCCGCGCCGGCCTTCAGCGCGCGCACGGCGTACTGATCCTCGCGGTACATCGAAAACATCAGCACCGGCGTGCGTGGCAGCTTGCGCTTGATCCGCTTGAGCACTTCGATGCCGTTCATGTCGGTCAGCGAGATGTCGAGCAGGATCACGTCGAAATTTTTCTTGTCGGCGGCCGCGATCGCCTCGACGCCGGTCTCGGCCTCGGCGACGTCGCGCGCGATGCTGCGGTCGATCAGCAACTGGCGGATGCCTTGCCGGACGATCGCATGATCGTCGACGAGCAGGATGTCCAGGCTCATGGCGACCTCACGAAAGCGATGCGCGGCACGCCGTTGCCGGCGTCGCGAAGAGTGCATGCCACGCGAAGCGCGCCTGAAGCCGGGTGCCGCGGCCGGCGGCGGGCGTGGCCAGCTCGAAGCTGCCGTCGAAGGCTTCGCAGCGGGCGCGCATGCCCGCGAGCCCGTAACCGCGGCGGCTGGCGCGCGTGAAGCCGGCGCCGTCGTCGTCGACGGTCAGCGACAGATATGCACTGTCCGTTTCGATGCGCACGCCGGCCGATGACGCGCGCGCATGTTTTGCGATGTTCGACAACGCTTCCTGGGCGACGCGGAAGATCGCGAGCGCACCCGGCCCCGCGAGTTTCGGCAGCCGCGCATCGGCTGCGCAGACGAAGCTCGTGCGCAGGCCGGTGCGTGCCGCATAGCTGTCGACCCACGCGGACAGCGCGTTGACGAGGCCCGCGTCGAGCACCGGCGATTCCTGCTCGGCGATCAGCCGGCGATTCGCATCCAATGCGGCTTCGAGTGCCTGTTGCGCGAGATCGAGCGCGCGCCGGCAGCCGTCGGGCGCGTTGGCCGGCAGCCACGTATCGACGTTCGCGAGCGCGAAACGCGCGGCGGTGAGCTCGGCCCCCAGGCCGTCGTGCAGCTCGCCGGCCAAATGGCGGCGAGCGGCTTCGTCGGCGGCGAAGAGCTCGGCGGACAGTTCTGCAATCCGCGCGACGAGCGCATCACGGTTCGTCGCGGGCTGCAAACAGGACGGTCTGGCGGCGGGGGCATAGTCCAGTGCGTGCTGCTGCGATGGGAACGGGGCGTCGGCGCCTTCGGGCGCGTTAAGCGTCGTATCCATGACTCTCCCTGCTGTCAGAAAGCAATTCAGGCGCCACTCGGTGGCGCCCCTCGAATGCAGCCGCAATGACCGCGGCTGCAAGAGAATCTCGATGTGCAAAAGTAACAATACTTACATCTTGTTACATGCTGGTCGGACTCTTCCATGCCCATCCAAATGGGATGCGTGCGCCGCGCATCATATCTCAAAAATTTGGAAAAAGTCATGTCGGACGGTCGTTTGAAGGCAAATGTTAATAATCCGAGTGAGACCGGTGTAGGAAAAACACTGACAGACAAACGGCAGGCATCGCTGTATCCAAATGTAACTATTTTGAGATCGGGTGATCAACGATTGTTACGAATTCGCCAGGCGCGCGCAAAAAAAAACCGGAGCTTTCGCTCCGGTTCCTGATGGCGATCAAATTTTGGGGGCTGATCAGTCCACGAATGCGCGTTCGATCACGTAGTGGCCCGGCGCGCTGTTCTTGCCTTCGACCAGGCCGGCCTTCTTCAGCAGCTCGGTCGTGTCCTTCAGCATCGCGGTGCTGCCGCACAGCATCACGCGATCGTGTTCCGGCGAGAACGGCGGGACGTCCAGATCCGAGAACAGCTTGCCCGACGAGATCAGGTCGGTGATCCGGCCTTCGTTCTCGAACTCCTCGCGCGTGACGGTCGGGTAGTAGACGAGCTTGTCCTTGATCACTTCGCCGAGGTACTCGTGGCCCGGCAGGTCGTGCTTGATGAAGTCCATGTACGCGAGTTCGCCCTTCAGGCGGCACGTGTGCGTCAGGATCACCTTGTCGAAACGGTCGTAGATGTCCGGGTCGCGGATGATCGACATGAACGGCGCGAGGCCCGTGCCGGTCGACAGCATCCACAGTGTCTTGCCGGGCAGCAGGTTGTCGGCGACGAGCGTGCCGGTCGGCTTCTTGCCGATCAGCACGGTGTCGCCCACCTTCAGGTGTTGCAGGCGCGACGTCAGCGGGCCGTCCTGGACCTTGATGCTGAAGAACTCGAGATGCTCTTCGTAGTTCGGGCTGACGATGCTGTATGCGCGCGTGAGCGGCTTGCCGTCGACCTCGAGGCCGACCATCGTGAATTCGCCGTTGTTGAAGCGCAGGCTCGGCTCACGGGTGCAGGTGAAGCTGAAAAGCGTATCGGTCCAGTGGTGGACGGATTGAACGGTAGCGGTGTCGAATTTGCTCATGACTTCGAAAACGGACGCGTGTAACGGGCGAAAAACGAGGGCGTCGGCCCGATCCGCGGATCGGCCGGCCGGCGCGCCTGACACGCGCCTTCTCGATGACAGATGATTGAATAAACGGCTATTTTACCCTGCTTGCGCGGATCGCGGGCTTGACCTCGGACATGGCGCGGGTTTCGTGCAACAAAACCTTTCAACCATCTTGCCGTCGGGCGGGCGTGCCTCGCCTCGAGGCCGGCGGGCCGGATCCGGAAACCGGGGCGCGCGGACGAAGCATGAAAACGGTCGCCGCGCCGGGGCAAGCGGGCATCTCGAGGTCATGGCGGCGTTCGGCGTTGCCGCGGGCGTGCGCGTCGCGCCAGGTGGCGACGATTTGCCGCAGGCAAGGCGCCGGCGGGTGCGACGCGGCGGGCCGGATGCCAGCGCGAAACGGCCGCGCGCAGCATGCCGCGGCGCTTACGGCGGGTCGAGCCGCAGGCGTGCGATGTACGGCAGGTGATCCGACAGCCACGCGGTCTCGCTCGACGGCGCGCTCCATTCGAGCGGCGTGAGGCCGCGCACGAACATCTTGTCGAGGGCGAGCGCGGGCGAGAACGCGGGGAACGTGCGTCCCGATTCGCCGAGCAGCGTCGCGACTTCGGACATGCCGATCTCCGCGAACAGCGGAATCGAATCGTTGCGCCAATCGTTGAAGTCGCCGGCGAGCACGAGCGGGCCGTCTTTCGCGTTGCGCACGATCCAGTGCGCGATCCAGTGCATCTGGCGCAGCCGCGCCGCGCGCGTCAGCGCGAGATGCGCGCACAGCAGCGTGACGGCGCGGGCGCCGGCGAGCGTGGCCCGCGCGACCAGCAGGCCGCGCCGTTCGAAGCGGTGCGCGGAAATGTCCCAGCGGCCGCCGAGGTCGAGCGGGTGCGGCGACAGGATCGCGTTGCCGTGCCGCCACGACGGCTTGAACACGTTGGGACCGAGCGCGATCTGCCAGTCGAGTGTGCTGGCGATTTCCGTCGCCTGGCAATGCCACACGTCGTCGAGCGTGTCGTCGATCGGCGCGCCAAAGCCGGTCTCGAGCAACGGGCGCGGCACCCGGCGCGCCATCGCTTCCTGCAGGAAGTAGACGTCGGCGTGCGTGGACTGCATCCAGTCGCGCATCGCGTTCCATGCGGTGAAGCCGAGCGGCGAGCGGCCCTTGTGCAGGTTCCAGCTCACGGCGGTGATTTCGCCGGGCGCGGCGTGCGGCTCGGCAAAGGGCAACGGGAGGGCGTCGGACGCTGGCATGGCGGGTTCAGTCCTTCACGATGCGCGCACGCACGCGGTAGACGAGTTTCGGTTGCTGGTCGATGAGTGTCCAGTCGGTCCAGTTCGTGCTGCCGACGGAAAGCCCCGGATGGCTCGCGATGATCTGTCGCGGCGAGGCAGGCAGGCACGGGTCGCGCTGCGCCGCGTCGGAATCGTCGAGCGTTTCCTGCGCGTCGATTGCGAGCGATACGACGTCGTCGTCGACATATAGCGGCGCGACGGTCACCGACCGCGAGCGCTCGGTCGGGACGACGCGTGCCTTGTCGCCGCAGCCGACCGGCACGGCGGACGGATAGCGGTGCGTGTCGGTGCGCGTCTGGCCCACGGTGGTTTTCTGCTGGAACGTGTCGACCGTCTGGCCGTTGCTCACGACCTGGATTTCCCAGGCGACGACGGCCGGCGCCGTACTCTGCGCGTGGGCGGCGAGCGCGACGCTCGTCAGCACAACGGCCAGGCTGTGTTTCAGCATGAAGCCTCTCCGGAAACGCGCGATAGCGGGGAACGGACGCACATCTTACGCTCGATCGAAATGGAACGGTGCGGTGGGCCGGCAGCGGCAAGGCGAGCCCGGCGCGCCACGCGGCCATGCTTGAAAGGTAAGTGCGCGCCGCGGGTTTTCAAGCAAAAAAGCGCGCGAACTCGGCGACGGGCGCGCGTTCGGTGACGAGCTGGTTCTCGATCGCGTCGGGATCCGCATAACCGAGCGACATCCCGCACACCAGCTGTTCGTTGCCGGGCATGCCGAGATGTTCGGCAACGATCCGGTGAAACGGCACGAACGCAGCTTGCGGACAGGTATCGAGGCCGCGTGCGCGGGCCGCGGTCATCACGCCTTGCAGGAACATGCCGCAATCCAGCCATGCGCCTTGCGCCATCACGCGATCGATCGTGAAGAACAGCGCGACCGGCGCATCGAAGAAGCGGAAATTGCGCGCGTGCTGCGCATGCATGCGTTCCTTTTCTTCGCGGCGGATGTTCAGCAGGCTGTACAGATCCCAGCCAACCTTGCGCCGGCGGTCGATATACGGCGAGATCCATTCGCGCGGATAGTAGTCGTATTCGGCGACGTATTTCGTGTCGCGCTCGGGATCGTCATGCGCGGCGGTGAGCGCGGCGGCGAGCGCGTCGCGCGTGGCGCCCGTCGCGACATAGACGCGCCACGGCTGGATGTTGGTGCCCGATGGCGCGCGGCTGGCGGCCTCGAGGATCGCCTCGATCGTGTCGTACGCGTACTC
>NZ_JAHACR010000473.1 GCF_018375725.1 Burkholderia sp.
TGCCGCAGCCCGAGCTGCCGAGCAGCGCGAACAGCTCGCCCTTGCGCACCGTCAGGTTGACGCTGCGCACCGCTTCGGTCTCGCCGAATTTCTTGACGACGTCGATGATCTGGACAAAGTTCTCGGCGCGCGGATCGGCGCCGGACGAGGGAACGAAGGACGGCACGCCTGCAACCGGCGCGCTCGACTGGCTATTCATGATGTGCTGCTTCTCTCCTGCGTTTGACGAACAAAGCCCCCGGGGATACCAGGGGCTTCATGACTGCTTGCGGTGCCTCGATGCGCATCAGCGTCCCGACTTCAACTCCGTCCAGAGACGCGTCTGCAGACGCTGGATTTCCGGCGGCAGCGGCTTGAGCAGGAACAGCGTCTTGACGACATCGGCCGGCGGGTAGACGGCCGGGTCGTTCGCGACGTCCGGCTTCACGTACTTGCGCGCTTCCGCGTTCGCGCTCGGGTAGTAGACCGCGTTGGTGATCGCCGCGTGGACCTTCGGATCCTCGATGTAGTTGATCCACTGATGCGCGGCTTCCTTGTCCTTCGCATCCTTCGGGATCGCCATCACGTCGAACCAGACCGGCGCGCCGCCCTTCGGAATGTAGTACTCGACCTTGTACGGCTTCTTCGCCTCGATCGTGCGGTGCTTCGCGATCACGACGTCGCCCGACCAGCCGAATGCGAAGCAGACGTCACCGCCGACGAGATCGTTGATGTAGCCCGACGAGTTGAACTGCGTGATGTACGGACGGATTTTCTTCAGCACCTGCATCGCGGCCTGATAGTCGGCCGGATTCGTGCTCATCGGATCCTTGCCGATGTAATGCAGCGTCGCCGCGAACATCTGGTCGGGCGCGTCGAGCACCGATACGCCGCACGTCTTCAGCTTCGAGATGTTTTCCGGCTTGAACAGGATGTCCCAGCTGTCGAGCGGCGCCTTGCCGAGGAGCTGCTGGGCCTTGTTGACGTTGTACCCGAGGCCCGTCGTGCCGTATGCCCAGGGCACCGTGAACTTGTTGCCCGGATCGGCGCCGGCGACGAGCGCCATCAGTTGCGGATCGAGATACTTCAGGTTCGGCAGCTTCGACTTGTCGAGCGGCGCGAAGATGCCGGCCGAGATCTGCTTGCCCGCGTAGTTGCTGGTCGGCACGACGATGTCGTAGCCGGAGCTGCCGGTCAGGAGTTTTGCCTGCAGCGTGTCGTCGCTGTCGTAGTTGTCGTAGCGGACCTTGACGCCCGTCTGCTTCTCGAAGTTCGGGATCGTGTCCTTCGCAATGTAGTCCGACCAGTTGTAGACATTGAGCTGCGTATCCTTCGCCGCTGCCGCCGATGCGCCCACGCACAGCGCAAGCGCTGCGAACCGGCCTGCCACCTTTGCTTTCATCCCGTCCTCCCTCAGTCCGGACCCGCGTCCGGCTGTCGTCTGCCTCGCCATTGCGGTGCGCGAATCACGCGCCGCCCCTTGAAAACCCCGAACGCTATCATCATTCGCGATCCGTCACAAAAAAAACATGCCGGTGTCGCGCAAACGGAACAGAATCGTGTTGCAACCGGCTCGGCCGGCGTGCGCGCCGCGAATGATTCCCGCGAATATGACCGGATCGGCCGCCTGCTGTCCAGCCGGAAAAAATGTGCCGCGTGCGGCCGTTTGCCGGCATCCGGCGGATGCGCCGGCCGATACATTAAAATGGCGCCTTGCCGTTTCACTCTGCCCGACCTTCCCGATGGCCTCCAATCTTCACGACCTGCCCGACAGCCCGTGCATCGGTGTCTGCTCGACCCTCTTCGACGAAGTCTGCAAGGGCTGCGGCCGCACGGCCGGCGAAGTCTCGAACTGGGTCTTCATGAGCGAAGACGAAAAACGCGCGGTGTGGGAGCGCATCACGCGCGAAGGCACCGCGATGCGGTTCCGGCACGACAAGGCATGACCGCGGCGCGCACATAAAAAAAGGTTCTCCACGGACGCCCGTGAAGAACCTCGAAAAGAGCGGCATGCCCACCGACATGCCGCCAACCCCAACACTGTCCG
>NZ_JAHACR010000063.1 GCF_018375725.1 Burkholderia sp.
GACTCGCAAGCTGTTCAATGTCCTGCTGGCCGTGGCGCAGCAGGCCGACGACTCGGGCGATACCTATCGCGCATTGTTGTCGGATATCGTCGCGAACTCCGCCTTCGACTCCAACGACACCGCACTGGTGAAGGAACATCTGCGCCGCATGGTGTCGGTGCAGGTCGAATGGAGCACGGGCACGTCGAGCCAGAAGCCGGGCCGCAAGTGGGGTATTTCGACGCTGATCGCGGACGCGGAAATTCTCGAAGATCCGGCCACACGGCGTGTGTGGGTCGAATTCTCGTTCGCGCCGAAGATCAAGAAGAAGCTGCTCGATCCGGTTCAGTATGCGCGCCTGAGCCTGCAGTTCCAGAGCCAGCTGCGCAGCAGCGCGGGTCTTGCGCTCTACGAGATCTGTGTGCGTTACCTGACGAACCCGAGCCATCTGACGATGCGCGAGCCTTGGGAATGGTGGCGCCCGATCCTGTCGGGCACGCCGGACACCGAGGCCGGCGACGAGGCGAAACGCGAATACAAGTACTTCAAGCGCGACTACCTGCGTCCGGCGATCGCGGAAGTCAATGCGGTGACCAATATCTTCGTCGAGCTGATCGAGCATCGCGAAGGGCGGCGGGTCGCGGAAATCCAGTTCCGTGTCACGGAACGCAAGCAGCCGATGCTCGCGCTCGACGAACATCCGAATGTGTTCGACAGCACGCTGGTCGACCGGATGGTGAAGCTCGGTATCCCGCTGAAGGAAGCGCAGACGTTATATGCGGACAGCGAGGAAAATCGCATCCGCGCGGCGCTGCAGATGACTGAGCAGCGGATGCGCAGCACGACGCTGCCGCCGGTGCGCAGCGCCGCGGCGCTGTTCAAGGACGCGCTGAAGAAGGGCTACGCGCCTCCGGTGGAGACGGTCGAGGCATTGCCGGCCGGCACCGCGGGCAAGGGCGCCACGGTGCAGCAGCCCGACGATCTGAAGGCACGCCTGCTGAGCGAATATGCGGCGTACCGGCGCAAGGAAGCGAAGGCGCTGTACGACGAGCAGGGTGAGGCGGAGCGTGAGGTGGCGCGCGAGTCGTTCGAATCGGAGGCATTGCCGACGATGGGCTCGCATCTGCGTGACGACTGGCGCAAGCGCGGCCTCGAATCCAAGCTGGCCGAAACGGCCTTCTTCGACTGGTTGGCCCAGAAGACCTGGGGCGAGCCGACCGACGGCGACCTGCTCGCCTTTACGCTGAACCAGTCCCGGGCGGCCTGAGCCGCCGATCCAGTTTGCGGCGGCGCCGGCATGGCCGGGCGCCTGCCGCCTTCAATCACTTCGACAGCAGCATCCGCTCGAGTTGCTCGAGGATCGCGTCGCGCTTTTCCTTCGGAAGTCCGCGCAACCGCAATTCGATGCGATCGTCGCCGTACGACTTCAGGTCGCCGACCGACATGCCACCCAGCTTGATCTCGAGCCGTTGCGCGTAACGCTGGCGGCTCGCGGGTTTCGGGCTTTCCTGGCCGGCGGCCCTGCCCTTCACGATGTCGGACACCTGACGCGTGCTCAGATCGTCGGACACGATCTTGTTGATCAGGCGCAGCGTGGCATCGGTACCGCGTGCGCTGTGATAGCGCCCGACCTGATACGCCATGTTCGAGCCGAAACGATCGGGCCGGGCGACCATTTCCTGCATGATCGCCTCCGGCAACTTGCCGATCGACAATGCGAAGGCAACCGTCGACTCGTCGAGACCAAGATGCTCCGCCAATTCTTTCTGGCTCTGGAAATGCGCCTCGTCGAGGAAGCGTCGCCACACGACCGCGTTGTCGAATACCGTTTGCGAATCGCGCTGGACGTTGAGGTCGTAGCCGAGCTTGTAGCTCTGGATGCCGATTGGCAGATCGATCACGACTGCCTTGACCGTGTCCTTGTTCGCTTCCTTCAGTGCGCGGACACGGCGGCCGCCGTCGCTGACGAAGTACGTTCCCGGATTGTCGTAGTCGGGAATCACATGAATCGCCTGCTGCTGCCCCTGCTTCGCGAGGTTGACGGCCAGCTCGGCAATCGACGACTTCAAATAGAAGTGCCGCGGGTTGAACGGGCTGTGCTTGATCGCCTTCAGCGGAAGCTCGATCACCTGCCCCGGCGCATAGCGGTTCTCGAGACGCCATGCGCGGTAATACGACGATTCGTCGGCGTCCGCATCGATGACGACTTCCGGCATCGGGGGCGCAGAGTCCTTCTTGACGGTTTTCGGAACGGTGGGCGCAGGTGCGGGCGTTTCTGTCTTGACGAAGCCGTCGATCGCGTTGAGGCGATCGAGTGCCGTGCGTTTTTCGCTCGTCGTCATGTCTGGCCGCGCTTGGAATCCTTTAGCGAATTGTGAGGGTTTCATGCGAGTCCTTTATGCGCATAAAGTCAGGGCAGCATTGCGACGATCTCGTCGGCGCATGCACGAATTTCCGCAGCGGCGAGCTTCGCGCCACGATCGTTCATTTGCAGAACGGTTTGCCCGAGCGCCATCGCCTGCTTGTACGCTTCCCGTGTCGGAATTTGCGTCTTGAGCAGCGGAAAGCCGAGTTCCTCGAGCGCCCGCTTCAGTTCGCGGGTCAACATGCGCTTCTCTTCGGTCTTGTTCAGCAAAAATACGGCACGCAGGTCTTCATTCATGACTTGCGCTTGCTGGATCAGTTTGACAAGGCCCACGCTCGACCAATAATCCGCCGGCGACGACGAAGTCGGAATGACGGCGATCGACGCGGCCAGCAGGACGACGCCGGAAACCTTCTCGGTAATCGACGGCGGGCAGTCTACGACGATGATGTCGTAGTCGTTGATGAATTTCTTGATCTCTCGATGGATCTGGCCGCCGGCCTCGGCGAGATTGATGACCGGGAATGGAATGCCCGTTTCGCTGTCACCGGATGCGCTTGACCAGTGAACCAGTGTGTTTTGGCCGTCAGCGTCGACGATGAGGACGCGCTTTCCTAATTCGTGAAATGCAGCGCCGAGGTGCATGGCGATCGTGCTTTTGCCGACGCCGCCTTTTTGTTGAGTGACTGCAATGATTTCTGCGGCCAATTTTCACTCCTGTTTTTGATCGTTGGAATTTTACAGGACGATATTCATATTTCAATGAAATTGTTGCTTGCTACCTACGCGTTGGCCGTTCGGCCGATCACTTTATGCGCATAAAGTGGCCCGATGTGGGCTGATGACGATGATCGCGTCGGGACGACCGGCACACGAAGCGCGTCCGCAGCCCCCTCCCCTACTCGTCGCCAATGTGTGTCGAGCGAGCCAGCGTCTCAATTTGGCCGGTCATCGCCATTGAAGCATCGACTGCAGGCGACGTATGCGGGAACGGGCGGTCAGTGATCGATTGCGTGCCGCCGGCGGATTTATGCGCATAAATCCGTCGAGCGGTCTCCGATCGGAAGCCTGCGTGAAGGACATCGGGACATTGCGGCACCGCTTTCGGTTAAGGGGCAGCGAGGCAAAACAGCTTTGTTGCAAGGCACCCGCTGGGTTTATGCGCATAAACCCAGCGGTGTGGACATCGGCCTTCCCCATCATTCGTGGCGTGATCCGGCGTCCAGCGCTCGGGCGCGTCCGTGTTCAATGCGCCTGCCCCATCTGCGCACCGATTCTCGCGTGGGCATCATTCATGAATGACTGGCGTACCGCGCAGACTCGATACAATACGAGGCACCACAAACCCAGGCAGAATGATGATCACGATCTACCACAATCCCCGATGCTCGAAGTCGCGCGAGACATTGGCGCTTGTCGAAACGCTCAATACGCGCGGCGCGCCGCTGAATGTCATCGAGTATTTGAATACGCCCCCGACGGTCAACGAATTGAAAACGCTGCATCGCCAGCTCGGCCGACCGGTGCGCGAGTTGCTTCGCGACAACGAGGAGCCTTACAAGATCCTCGGCCTCGCCCGTGCCGAACTGACGGATACGCAAGCTTATGAAGCGATCGCTGCGTATCCGATCCTGCTGCAGCGGCCGATCGTCGTTTACAACGACAAGGCGATCATCGGGCGGCCGCCGGAATCGGTACGTGCGTTGTTCGATTAAGTTCGATTGCGTGTATTTTTCTTATTGGATGATGTCCGGCACGTCGAGTACGATGCCGTGCATCATGGAATCCCCGAGCCCAAAGCGCGTCACGCGCCCCCTCCCCCGCCGCTCTCGTCTCGACCGCCAGCGATCCGTGCCGCCTCGCGCAGCAGTGCGATCTGCTTGCGGTATTGCCGGCAACCGCTGCACGTCGGCAGATGCACGTGCACCTGCATGCGTTCGTGAATCGTCAATGGACGGTCGAGCGCATCCGACAGCAAGCGCGTCACCGCTTTACATGTCCCAGGTAGCATCTTCGGCCGTCAGCCCCCTCTCGGTCAGGCACGTGCGCAAACGCGTACGCGCGCGATACAGCAGCACGCTGCAATGATTCGTCGTCAACGTTAATTCGCGGCAGATGTCCGCGATCGCGAAATCGAGAAACTCGCGCATCATGAACACGCGGCCGATCTGTTCCGGCAGGTGATCCAGACATCGCTCGAACAATGTCCAGAACTGTTGTTGTTGCAGCAACGTTTCGGGGCGCGGCCACGGACGTGGTTTCGCATGCGCGGTCCAGTGTCCGTTTTCCTTGAAGAGTTCGCGATCGAGGACGGATTCGCCGTCGAGCTGGGCGTCGAGTGCCGACAGCGGCACCGTGCGTTGCCGTGCGCGTAGCTGGTCGATCAGCTTGTTGCGCAGGATGCCGAATACCCACGTCTTGTGCGCCGACCGTCCCGCGAACTCGCCCGCATGGGTCCAGGCGGCGGTCAGCGCCTCCTGCACTGCGTCCTCGGCCGCGTCGGCGTCGCGCAGCTGCAGGCGGGCGAAACGCAGCAGATCGCGCCGCAATTGCGACAGATAGGCCGGATCGTCGTACGCAGAGGGCATGAACGGGCGTTTTCCTGTGGGGTGTCGTGCGGTCGCCGCGCGACGTACGACGCAAGGTGCGAGCAGCTTACCGGGCCACGCTTCGGTCTGCAATGCGTGCACCGTCGCATATCGCCCCAACGCCGCCGGCGCGCTGAGCTATGCTTGCCGACATGCGCACGACGCGCAAACGGCCTCGCACAGGCACGGCAGCGGTCATTCGGTCGGTACGGAACGGGGCGGCCGACTTATCCACAGTTTCTGTGGAAAACCTTGTGGAAAGTCGGCCGCGAGGCCCCGTGGGACGGCTCGCGGGCTGGGCTGCCTATAAACAGACCTTTGTTGCGTGCTTCGGGGCAATCGACTGGATGTCTCACCTCACGAAAGGAGAACCTCATGGCATATCGCATTGCGGTCGTCGTCGGCAGTCTGCGCCGCGAATCATGGAATCGGGCACTCGCGCATGCGGTCATTTCGCTCGCGCCGGCGGATTTTTCTTTCGAGTTTATCGAGATCGGCAATCTGCCGCTGTACAACCAGGATTACGACGCGGATTTTCCGGAAGTCGCCCGCCGCTTCAAGCAGTCGATCGAAGCGGTCGACGGGCTGCTGTTCGTGACGCCGGAATACAACCGCTCGATTCCCGGCGTGCTGAAGAATGCACTCGACTGGGGTTCGCGTCCGTGGGGAACCAACTCGTGGGCACGCAAGCCGGGTGCGATGCTCGGGACGTCGCCGGGTGCGACCGGCACGGCGCTCGCGCAGCAGCATCTGCGTAACGTGCTTGCGTATCTCGATGTCGCGACGCTCGCGCAGCCGGAGATGTTCATCAGGCACGACCCGGCGCGCATCGACGATCAAGGCCGGATCGTCGACGAAGACACGCGAAAGTTCCTGCAGCATTTCGTCGATCGCTTCGCCGAATGGGTGCGGGATTACAAGGCGATCTGACTTTGCCGCGGCGGCCGGCGCGGGCTCGTGCTACATACGGGCTTGCGCGCGGGCGTCACGCGCATCGCGTATACGTTGCAGGATCTCGTCGAGCAGCGCGATATCGAACGGCTTCGACAGCACGCGCGCATTGACGTCGCGCGTGCGGTCGAGTTCCGCTGCGTAACCCGTCACAAGGATGACGGGCGGCCCGTCCGGCCGCTGCTCGAGCGCCTCGGCAAGATCGATGCCGTTGAGGCGGCCCGGCATGTGAATGTCCGAGATCACGAGATCGAAAGCGTCGTCCGCAGGCGTGGCCTCGATCACGCGGAGCGCATCGTCGGCGCTTGCCGAGTACGTCACCCGATGTCCAAGCAGCGTGAGCAGCGCTTCGGTCCCCGCGGCGACGTCGCTGTTGTCCTCGACGAGCAGCACATGCAGGCCCTCCGGCACGGCCGCGTCGTGCGGCTGCGGGGAATCGACGGCACGGGCTGACGGGCGCGCGGCCAGATCCTGCGCGCGCGGCAGGTAGAGACGCACCGACGTGCCGGCGCCGACCGCACTGTCGATCGTCGCGAGGCCGCCCGAGCGTTCGGAGAACGCGAACACCTGCGGCAGCCCGAGCCCCGTGCCCATCCCCTTCCCTTTTGTCGTAAACAGCGGCTCAAACGCGCGTGCGAGCACCTCGGCCGCCATGCCCGAGCCGGTGTCGTCGAGTGAGAGCTGCACGAAATCGCCGGTCAGCGGAAAGCCGTCCTCACGGCGGAACGTCATGTTGCGCGCGCCGACTGTGAAGCGGCCGCCGGTCGGCATCGCATCGCGCGCATTGACGGCGAGATTGATGACGGCGAGTTCCAGTTCCGCGACGTCGACGCGAATCGGCCATACGCCCGGCTCGATATCGACGATCAGCGACGACTTCGAGCCGAGCGAGGTCTTGAGCAATTCACGACAGGTGCCGATCCATTGCGCGACGTCGATCGCCTCGCTGTGCAACGGCTGCTTGCGTGCGACGCCGAGCAGCTGACGCGTCAGCGACTGCCCGTTCTTCAGCGCGCGCTCGATTGCGCCCAGCTCGGCGTCGAGATGCGCGACGCCGCGGCGCCGCACGATCTGCACGTTGCTCGAGATGATCATCAGCAGGTTGTTGAAATCGTGCGCGACGCTGCCGACGAGATTGCCGAGCGCCTGCATCTTGCGCGACTGCCGGTATGCCGATTCGATCGAACGCCGCATCGACGCTTCCGCCTGCCAGC
Source organism: Burkholderia sp. (assembly GCF_018375725.1). Taxonomy (GTDB): domain Bacteria; phylum Pseudomonadota; class Gammaproteobacteria; order Burkholderiales; family Burkholderiaceae; genus Burkholderia. Next base: position 7,098 of record NZ_JAHACR010000063.1, read on the forward strand.
GATCCCACGCCGCCTCTTCCGTCTTGAGCCGCTTGAGCGACAGCCAGATCACGCACCACAGCGCGACCGATGGCGCGAACATCGACAGGAACAGTACGCTGAGATGCTCGTACCACGCGCGCCAGATCGCCGACGTGCGATAGGCGCACCACACATAGACCGGATAGCTGCCGACCTGGCGGTACGCGACGATCTCGCTGTCCGCATCGTGACGCACGCGAACGACGCCCGCGCGTGCGTCGCGGCGCTCGCCGCCGAACCGCATCGCGGGATCGGACTGCGCGGCGGCCGGCGTGGGCGGATACGACGCGAGCACCGCGCCGTCGGTGCGGGCCAGCGCCATCGTCATCGGCGTTTGTGCGCCGCCGAGCAGGTTGCGGTAGAACGCGTTGAAATAAGAGGACTTCAGCGCGATCGTCACCATGCCGGCGAATCGGCCGTCGCTGTCCCGGCGCGCGACGCCCGTGTTGAACACGGGCGTGTCCGCGAGCCGCTGCGGTCCCGGCATCAGACGCGAGACATGTTCGATGACCTTGCCGTCGCGAATGCCGACGAAGTCGTCGCGGTTCGCGATCGACGCGTAGGGTGCCGGATAGTAAAGGCTGTTCGCGAGCAACTTGCCGCTCGCGCCGAAGATCGACACCGCGGCGACTTGCGGGTATCCGCCGCCGATGGTGTTGAGCGCGTCGTGAATGTCGGATTCGTCGCGGCGCACGGCCGCGTCATCCATGTTCTGCACGAGATCGACGATGCGTGCGTCGAGCGTCTCGTTCAGGTCGAACACCTTGAGCGCGTGCTCCTCAGCGACGCGCACGGTGCGCATCGTCACGTCGCTCGCGGCCGCTTCGCGCGCATTCAGGTCGTTGTAGGCCATCACGCCGACATAGATGCACGGCAAAACGATCGCGGCGATCAGCAGAACGATCAGCGTCACGCGGCGAACCGCGAAATCGTGTTCCGGCGCACCGGACACGTAGGACGCGTCGTCTTGCCAGTCGTCGGCGGGAGTGTGGGTGCTGGAATCGGCTGGCCGGTCGGACGTCATGAACGAAAATGGCTAAAGCGAGCGTGCCTGCCATCATAAACGAATCGCCGCGACGCCTTGCCCGGCGCGGCGCGCGCGACCCTGATGACTCTGACAGGGTCGATTCGTAAGAATTAAAACGCGACGAATCCGGAAGCGCAAACGTACACAAGGAAAAATCTTGCGTGCTTATCGCGAAAATGGTTGCAACTGTTTTCGGAATGTCGCCGAGACGAATCAAAATCATTCGAAACGGGACATATGGCGAGTTGCACCGCCCCGGTTTTACCCAGAAAATCGCGCCTTGCTTTCCTTTACGGATACGCGCCTGCCGACGTCCGTGCGCAGCCGTCGCGCCTGCGCCGGCGGATGAAGGCCGCGCGGCCCGGGTTCGCATGGCGCCTCAAGAAGCGCGGCGAGCTGTCGTTAACGCGAGAGAGACCACTCCGCATACTGCTACGCCCGCCATGCCTTTGCCGATCGTGATTGCCGACGATTCACTGCTTGCACGCAAATTGCTGACGAAGGCGCTACCGGCGGACTGGGAGGTCGACATCGCGTATGCGGCAAACGGCTGCGAGGCATTGGCGCTCTATCGTGACGGCAAGGCTTCCGTGATGTTTCTCGACCTGACGATGCCGGACATGAACGGTTATCAGGTACTGGAAACACTACGCCACGAAGACCTGAATACGTTCGTGATCGTCGTTTCCGCCGACATCCAGCCGCTCGCGCGCGAGCGTGTGCTCGAGCTCGGTGCGATCGCATTCGTCGCCAAGCCCGTGACGTCGGAGGCGTTGCTGCCCATTCTCAGGGAGTATGGGTTGTATGCCTGAATCGGTGTTCACGGACGAGCAACGCGACGCGTTGCAGGAAATTGCCAATCTCGCGATGGGCCGTGCCGCGATGCGGCTCGCGAAGTTGTTCGGCAGGTTTATCGAACTGTCGGTGCCGCGCGTGCGCGTCGTGCGTGCGGCGGATGCGGGTGCCGCGCTGCGCGAGATGACGGGGATCCACGATAACGTGACCGCGGTGCGCCAGGGTTTCCGCTCCGACATCAAGGGCGAGGCGCTCGTTCTGTGCCGCAGCACGGGCATGGATCCGCTCGCGTCCCTCTTCGACCACACGTTCGGCGAGAGCGCGCCGCGCGATGGCGCGGCACACGGCAGCGCGACCGGCGAGATGTCGAAAGGCGGCGCACGCGGCATCCTGGCGACACACGATGAACTGGTGTTCGATGTCGCGAATGTGCTGATGGGCGCATGCGTCGCCTCGGTTCTCGGCGAGCTCGGCCGCACGCCGGTGTTCCTTCCGCCGGGCCTGCTGGGCGCGAACGTGTCGCTCGACGACGTGTTCCAGCCGACCGTGCTCGCGTGGAGCGTCGCGTTGCTGCTCGAAGTGAATTTCGGACTGGAGCACGACGGGTTCCGCGCTCATTTCGTGATGCTGATGGCCGAGGAGTCGATTCACCTGATGGGCGACGCGCTCGACGCGTTGTTGTCCGCGCTATGAATGCATGCGCGGCTTCGATGAGCGATCTCGTGCTCGAGCGGGTCGGCTTCGGCATCTTCGTGCTCGACCGGGAGATGAACGTGCTGATGTGGAATCGGTTCATGCAGGATCACAGCGGCGTCGCGGCCGATGACGTGATCGGGCGCAACCTGTTCGACTGCTTTCCCGACCTGCCGCGCGCGTGGCTCACGCGCAAGCTCGACAGCGTGTTCCAGCTCGGCAGCTTCGCATTCAGTTCGTGGGAGCAGCGGCCCTATCTGTTTCGCTTCGAGCACGACCGGCCGATCACGGGCGGCGTCGATTTCATGCAGCAGGACTGCACGTTCATGCCGCTGACGTGCGGACGTGAAGTCGAGGCGGTCTGCGTGACGATCTCGGACGTCACGCATGTGAGCGTGATGCAGCGCGAACGCGAGGAAGCGGTCGCGAAGCTGCGCGAGCACGCGAATCGCGACGGCCTTACGGGTATCGCGAACCGCCGGTATTTCGAGGCGCGCCTGCGCGACGAGTTTGCACGCTGGCAGCGCTATGGCGGCAATCTGTCGGTGCTGCTGTTCGACCTCGACCACTTCAAGACGATCAACGACCGGTTCGGGCATGCGGTCGGCGATACGGTGCTGCGCGTGATGGCGAAGCGCGTCGCCGAGATCGTGCGCGCGCAGGACACATTCGGCCGCTTCGGTGGCGAGGAGTTCGCACTGTTGCTGCCGTGCACCGGCATCGACGAAGCGATGCGGGTCGCGGAGAAGGTGCGTCGCGCGATCGGCGGCACGCCGGTCGATGCCGAGGGCGTGTGCGTGCCGGTCACGGCGAGCGTCGGATGCGCGTCCGCGCATGCGGGCGCGCAGACCTGCGAGATTCTCGTCAACGAGGCCGACGCCGCGCTCTATCGAGCGAAGCGCCTCGGCCGCGATCGTTCGGTTGCCTACACATAAGGCGCAGGACGCACAGGCGCACGCCGTGCGCGATGTCGTCAGCTCTTCGCGATATCCGTCAGCACGCCGGCCAGCACGGCCGGCTGCGACACGAATGGCGAGTGACTGCTGTCGAGCTGATGGACCTGCGTCGGGTTGCCGGACACGAAGGCATCGGCTTCGTCGATGAAGCGCTGCTGCAGCGCAGGCAGGATCACGCGGTCCTGCAGGCACTTGATGTAATGACGATCGATCGAGCCCCAGCGCGCTGCGGTCGTCGGAATCGCGGTCGCGAACGGCGCGGCCGGCACGTCGCAGCTCATCAGGTTGGCGAGCGCCTCGTACTCGGCTTGCGGGACGTCGTCGAACAGGGCGCGCTTGACCGTCGCGCGATACGCGGCCTCATCGCTGTGCGGGTCGATGCGCAACGCGCCGGCCACGCGCGGGCTCGCGAGCATCAGCTGGCCGAGCATCTCGCCTTCGTTTTCCGGCGCGCGCACATAGTCGAGGCCCGGCACGCCGGACGCTGGCATGAATGCCGCGAGATAGACGAGTTTCGCGATCTTTTCAGGCATCTGCTCGGCCGCGGCCGTGATCGCGAGACCGCCCATGCTGTGCCCGACCAGCACGACCTTGCCGTGGCCGAGCGCATACGCATCGTCGACGGCCTGCATGACCTGCGACGCGTAGTCGTCCAGCGTCGTGTTCGCGACCGGCGACGGTTCGGCGCCGAATGCGGCCGCATCCAGCGGCCGCTTGAAATACGATGCGGGAAAGCGCGCGTGCAGCCCGTGCGCGGGCAGATCGCGCGCGATCGACAGATGACCGCGTTCGGCGAGTGCGGTCGAGACGTGCGCGTAGCACCACGCGCCATGCCATGCGCCGTGCACGAGCACGAAAACGGGGTGGTCCGCGGCGGCGGCGGTGTGCGAGGAAGCGAGCGGTGCGACGGTCACGTGTGTCTCCATGATTCGGCGAGTAGATTCTTCGGCTAAAACGTCATCTTAGTGACGAACGCGCGCAGGCCCAAGCGTGCGTGCGGCGGCCCGCGTCCGGACGGGGGCGCCGCCGGTTCCCGTCCGGACGGAATGACGGCGGCAGAATCCGTCCCCAAATGTCTCGCGCAGGCCACAAATCATGCTGATCCGATTTGAATTTGCAGTGGATCGCGCTAATTTGATGCTTTGCCGCACGTTTCCCCTCATGAACGTCGACTATCTCTTCTACCGACGGCCGGACAAACCCGGCCCCTATTCCCTCGACGATCTGGGCGACGTCACGCCGGCGATCGGCCCGAGCGCCGCGGTGCGCGCCGGGATTACGCGTGTGTTCGGGGAGATCGACTGGCAAGAATCCGTCGACTTGCCCGGCTCATGGTTCGGCACGGGCGACGCGGTATTCCAGTTCACCGCGGAGCCGGACGGCTGCGTGACCAGTTTCATGGGATCGCGCCTCGAGCGGCGCGCGATGCTGCAGCTGACGCGCGAGATGGGGCTTATCGCGCTCGACCTCCAGCGCGATATCGTCTACGGATAACCGGCGGCACGGGGCGCCGGATGTCCGGCGGGTACGCGGGGCCGGAGCCGCAGCCATATGGCGCGACGGGAGTACCGGCATCGACGATCAAAGATTGTTATACTTTCGCCCATTTCCGGCTTCCGGCCGGTATTTCGTGCCTGTTTGCCTTGATCGTTCGCATATCTCGCACGCATCGACGCCTTTTCCATCCCTAGCCGGGCATGGCTTCTTCAATCGTCCCGCGTGGGCGCCTCTGTGGAGCTCGTCTTGGCCATTTCCAATCTCGTCGTGGACGAACACGAAACCGACGCCGCTGCCGTCACATCGGGCAGTTCTTTTTATCTCGCGATGCGCATTCTGCCGGCTGCGCAACGCGATGCGATGTATCAGGTGTACGCCTTCTGCCGCGCGGTCGACGACATCGCCGACAGCGATTTGCCGCGCGCCGAGCGCGCCGCTGGCCTCGACCGCTGGCGCGCGGACATCGACGCCTGTTTTGCCGGCCAGCCGCCGAAGCATCTTGCCGCGCTGACGCGCGAAATCCGCGCGTTCAATCTTCAGCGTGACGATTTCCACGCGATGATCGACGGCATGGCCATGGATGCCGCCGAGGACATCTGCGCGCCCGACGAGGCGACGCTCGATCTGTATTGCGATCGCGTCGCGAGTTCGGCCGGGCGTCTGTCGGTGAGGATTTTCGGGATGCCGGAGGCGGCTGGGATCAAGCTCTCGCACCATCTCGGCCGCGCACTGCAGTTGACCAACATCCTGCGCGACATCGACGAGGACGCGGCGATCAACCGCTGCTATCTGCCGCGCGAACTGCTCGCGCGCGAAGGCATCGCGATCACCGATCCGGCGACGATTGCGCGCGCGCCGGCGCTGCCACGTGTTTGCGCGACGCTGGCCGAGCGGGCGTTCGAGCATTTCAGGCAGGCCGACGCGGTGATGGATGCCACGCCGCGTGCGCTGGTGAAAGCGCCGCGCATCATGTCGGGTGCCTATCGCTGCATTCTCGAGGCGGCGATCGCACGCGGCTTCGACGCGCCGCGCGCGCCGATCCGCAAGCCGAAGGCGCGCATGCTGATGATTGCCGCGCGCTACGCGCTGTTCTGAGTTTCGCGCCGATGCCCAGAACCGTCCACGTGGTCGGTGCAGGTCTCGCGGGCCTGTCGGCCGCTGTCGAGCTGCAACGCCGCGGGCGCCGCATCGTGCTGCACGATGCCGGTGCGCAGGCGGGCGGCCGCTGCCGCTCGTGGTTCGACGGCACGCTCAATGCGACGATCGACAGCGGGATGCATGTGGTCTTCGCGGGACATCAGGCGACGCAGCGTTATTTGCGCACGATCGGCTCGATCGAACAGCTGGTCGGGCCGGCAATGCCGGAATTCCCGAGTGTCGACCTGACGTCGCAGCAGCGCTGGACGCTGCGCTTCGGCAACGGTCGCTGGCCGTCCTGGCTGTTCGACGCCGCATCGCGTGCGCCGGGCACGACGCCGCTCGATTACCTGTCGATCGCGCCGCTCGCGCTGGCGCGCACCGGCCGGTCGCTCGCCCAGACGATGCGCTGCGACGGCGTGCTGTGGGATCGTTGGCTCCGGCCGTATTTCCTCGGCGTGCTCAACGTCGAGCCGCGTCATGCCACGGCGGAACTGGCGCGCGCATCGATGTGCGGCACGCTTGCCGCGGGCGGCCCGGCTTGCCGTCCGCTCGTCGCGCGCCACGGGCTCGGCAGCGCTTTCGTCGATCCGGCGCTGCGGATGCTGCAGCATGGCGGCGCGACGATCCGGTTGCGCTCGCGCCTCGACGCGTTCGAATTCGGCGCGCACGGCAATGCGGTCGATGCGCTCGTGATCGACGGCGCACGGGTCGACCTCGCGCCGGGCGATGCGGTCGTGCTGGCGGTGCCGCCGGACGTGGCGCAGCCATGCGTGCCCGACCTGACCGCGCCGGACACGTTCAGCGCGATCGTCACGGCGTATTTCGCTGTCGAGCCGCCGCCGGGATGCCCGATCTGCACCACGGTCGTCAACGGCAACGTCGACGCGGTGCGTGCAAGCGCCGGCCAGCTGACGGCGACCATCCGTGACGCGGGCCGCTGGCTCGACACGCCGCGCGAGGTGCTGGCGCAAACGATCTGGCACGACGTGGCGCGCGCGATGGGCATGAACGCGACGCCGATGCCCGCGTGGCAGCTCGTTGTCGAGCCGCGCGCGGTATTTGCGGCGGTGCCGTCGCAGGAAATGAAACGTCCGGCGGCGCGCACGCGCTGGACCAATCTTGCGCTCGCGGGCGACTGGACGGCGACCGGCCTGCCAGCGACGATCGAGGGCGCGATTCGCTCCGGCCAGAAGGCCGCCGACGTGCTTCAAACACAATAAGAGAGGGACCGATGACCGATCTCACTGATATGCCAACCTTGTCCGCCGGCGCCGTGTCGGCCGAGCTCGAAGCCACCATCGGTCGCGCGACCGATGCGCTGCTCGCCGCGCAGCAGCCCGACGGACACTGGGTTTACGAACTCGAAGCGGATTCGACGATTCCCGCCGAATACGTGCTGCTCGTCCACTATCTCGGCGAGACGCCGAACGTCGAGCTTGAACAGAAGATCGCGCGCTATCTGCGCCGCATCCAGCTGCCGGACGGCGGCTGGCCGTTGTTTACCGACGGCGCGCCGAACATCAGCGCAAGCGTGAAGGCGTATTTCGCGCTGAAGGTGATCGGCGACGACGAGAATGCCGAGCACATGCAGCGTGCGCGCAAGGCGATCCACGCGATGGGCGGCGCCGAGATGTCGAACGTGTTCACGCGCATTCAGCTCGCGCTGTACGGTGCGATTCCGTGGCGCGCGGTGCCGATGATGCCGGTCGAGATCATGTTGCTGCCGCAATGGTTCCCGTTCCATCTGTCGAAGGTGTCGTACTGGGCGCGCACGGTGATCGTGCCGCTGCTCGTGCTGAACGCAAGGCGGCCGATCGCGAAGAACCCGCGTGGCGTGCGGATCGACGAACTGTTCATCGAGCCGCCCGTGAATGCCGGCCTGCTGCCGCGCCAGGGGCACCAGAGCGCCGGCTGGTTCGCGTTCTTCCGCGTGGTCGATCACGCGCTGCGCGCGGTCGACGGCCTGTTCCCGAAGTACACGCGCGAACGCGCGATCCGTCAGGCCGTCGCATTCGTCGACGAGCGCCTGAACGGCGAGGACGGCCTCGGCGCGATCTATCCGGCGATGGCCAACGCGGTGATGATGTACGACGCGCTCGGCTACCCGGAAGATCATCCGAACCGCGCGATCGCGCGCAAGTCGATCGAGAAGCTGCTCGTCGTGGGCGAGGACGAAGCGTATTGCCAGCCGTGCCTGTCGCCGGTGTGGGACACGTCTCTCGTGGCGCATGCGCTGCTCGAGACCGGCGAGCCGCGGGCGGAGGAAGCCGTGATGCGCGGTCTCGAATGGCTGCGTCCGCTGCAGATCCTCGACGTGCGCGGCGACTGGATCTCGCGCCGTCCGAACGTGCGGCCCGGCGGCTGGGCGTTCCAGTACGCGAACCCGCACTACCCCGACGTCGACGATACGGCGGTGGTCGTGATGGCGATGGACCGCGCCGAGAAGCTGAAGCATGCGGACATGTACCGCGAGCCGATCGCGCGCGCGCGCGAATGGGTCGTCGGCATGCAGAGCAGCGACGGCGGCTGGGGGGCGTTCGAGCCGGAAAACACGCAGTACTACCTGAACAACATCCCGTTCTCCGATCACGGCGCCCTGCTCGATCCGCCGACGGCGGACGTGTCGGGCCGCTGCCTGTCGATGCTGTCGCAGCTCGGCGAGACCGCCGCGAACAGCGAGCCGGCACGCCGTGCGCTCGATTACATGCTGAAGGAACAGGAGCCGGACGGCAGCTGGTACGGCCGCTGGGGGATGAACTACGTCTACGGCACGTGGACCGCGCTGTGCTCGCTGAACGCGGCCGGACTCGGCCCGGACGATCCGCGCGTGAAGCGCGGCGCGCAATGGCTGCTGTCGATCCAGAACAAGGACGGCGGCTGGGGCGAGGACGGCGACAGCTACAAGCTGAACTATCGCGGCTACGAGCAGGCGCCGAGCACGTCGTCGCAAACGGCGTGGGCGCTGCTGGGCCTGATGGCGGCGGGCGAGGTGAACAATCCGGCGGTCGCGCGCGGGATCGAATACCTGATCGACGAGCAGAACGACGAGGGCCTGTGGGACGAGACGCTCTTCACGGCAACCGGCTTCCCGCGCGTGTTCTATCTGCGCTACCACGGCTATCGCAAGTTCTTCCCGCTGTGGGCGCTTGCACGTTACCGCAACCTGAAGCGCGCGAACGCGACGCGCGTGACGGTGGGGATGTAACGCGTGATGTCTGCGTCCAGCACTACGCTGCCCGTCATCGCGGTGACGGGCATGGCTTTCGAGGCGCGCATCGCGCGTGGCGAAGGCGTCGAAGCGGTATTCGCCGCCCGTGCGGATCGTCTCGAGCGTGCGTTGACCGAAGCGACGGCGCGCGGTTGCGCGGGCATCGTGAGTTTCGGCACCGCGGGCGGACTGGCGCCCGACCTCGAGCCGGGTGCGCTCGTGATCGCCGATGCGATCGACGGGCCGTTCGGCCGCGTGCAGACCGACACGGGCTGGAGCGCGCGGCTCGCCGCCGCCCTGCACGACACGCCGGTCTGGCCGCGCGTGAAGCGCGGCGTGCTGGCGGCTGTCGGCGCGCCGGTCGTCAGTGCCCGCGAGAAGGCATCGTTGTTTCGCTCAAAGGGCGCGCTGGCGGTCGATATGGAGTCGCATATCGCGGCAGCATTCGCGGCCGCGCGCGGCGTGCCCTTCGCCGTGTGCCGCGCGATCGTCGATCCGGCATGGCGAACCCTGCCGAGCGCCGCGACCGCCGGTTTGCGCGATGACGGCAGCACGGCGATCCTGCCGATCCTGCGTGAACTGCTCAAGCAGCCGTCGCAGCTGGGCCCGCTGTTGCAGGTTGCGAGCGATGCGCGGGCGGCGCGCACGACGCTGATTCAGGCGCGGCATGCGTTCGGGCATGCGGGCGCGCTGCGGTTCGCCTGAGCGGGCGCGTCGACCTTCTCTCCCGCTTTCTTTCCTTGCTTTTTGCCGCGGCTGCCGTCCGTCCTGGCCGCGTGCACTCATCCTCATCGAATCGCCTCACCCGTCGCAATGAAAAAGAGCGCTGCATCGTGCAGCGCTCTTCGGGACCGGCGAATGACTTTCGTTATTTCGCTGCGGGGCTGCTGGCCGGCACGGCCGGCTCGCTCGCGGCGCCGGAAGCGGCGGGCGTCGCGGGCACGGCGCT
>NZ_JAHACR010000474.1 GCF_018375725.1 Burkholderia sp.
GGAAGACCATCCGCGGGATGCCGTAGAAAAAGTGCAGCATCGCGTTGCCGTAGCAGATCCGCTGGATGAGCCCGAGCCCGCGCCCGAGGAACGGATTGTCGAGACGGAAGATCTGCGCCATGCCGCGTGCCCAGCGCGTGCGCTGCTTGACGTGGCCCGCCAGGCTCTCGGTCGCGAGACCTGCCGCCTGCACCGTCGGCAGGTACGCGGACGTATGGCCGCGCCGATGCAGCTTCAGCGCCGTGTGCGCGTCCTCGGTCACCGTTTCGACCGAAACGCCGCCGATCTCCTCCAGCGCGCTGCGTTTCAGGATCGCGCACGAGCCGCAGAAGAACGCCGCGTTCCACAGATCGTTGCCCGACTGCACCAGACCGTAGAACAGGCTGCCCTCGTTCGGCACCTCGCGGAACGTGCCGAGGTTGCGTTCGAACGGATCGGGCGAGAAGAAATGATGCGGCGTCTGCACGAGCGCGCACTTCGGATCGCGCAGGAACACGCCCATCGTCGTTTGCAGGAACGAGCGGGTCGGCACGTGATCGCAGTCGAAGATCGCGACGTACTCGCCATGCGTCCGCGGCAGCGCCGCGTTGATGTTGCCTGCCTTCGCATGCCGGTTGTCGCCGCGCGTCAGATAGCCGATGCCCGCCTCGCGCGCGAACGCCGCGAACTCGGGACGCTTGCCGTCGTCGAGCAGATACACGCGCAGCTTGTCGCTCGGCCAGTCGATGCTCTGCGCGGCGAACACGGTCGGCTTCACGACCGACAGCGGTTCGTTGTAAGTGGGAATATAGAGGTCGACCGTCGGCCACGTTTCAGGATCGGCGGGCAGCGGCACGATCGGCCGGTCGAGCGGCCATGCGGTCTGCACGAAGCCGAGCACGAGAATCAGCCACGTATACGCCTCCGCCGCATACAGCATGTAGCCGGCGAACGCTTCGAGCGGGCTGCGGAAATCGAGCGTCTGGGTCGTGCGCCACCACACGTAGCGCACCATCGCAAGCAGCGCGAGCGACGCCAGCGCGAGCGTCGGCAGATGGCCGGGCAGACGGCGGATCGTCAGCGCGAGGACCACCACGATCGCAAAGAACGCAAACTGCGAGCCGGGCATCAGCGGCGACATACACGCCGCCGCCCACATCAGCGCCCCAATCGCGAGCACGACCGGCACGAGCCCGCGGCGGTGGCCGATGCGGTGCGCGCCGGCCTCGATCCGGCCGCCCCACCGTTCCCACGGCAACTTCGCGAGCACCGCGTTGCAGCGGCGCCCGATTCCGCGCACGCGCACGTAGGCAGGCACGACCGTCGCGTCGAACCATGCGAGCGGATCGCTGGCCGTCGCGCCTCGCTCGGTACGCGGCGGCCGCACGAATGCGCGCAACAGCCATTCGCGCGGACTCAGCGGCTGGAGCACGCCCCAATTGGCGGCGATCCGCAGAAACACGCGGCGGACCCAGCCACGCACGTAATCGGGCTGCCCCGGGGCCGGCGCCTGGAAAAACAGCCGCACGACCCAGTCGAGCAGCGTGCGCTCGACTGGCAGCCCGAGCCCGCGTGCCAGCCAGTCCAGTGCACGACGCGGTATCGCGCGCGCCGCGGCCGCGAATCCGCCCGGCCTCATCGCAGGCCTCGTGCAGGCTGTGCCGCGGTGTCGCCGAGCCATGCGTCGAGCCAGTTGGCGACGCCATGCAGATCGTGCGACGCCTGCGAATGCGGCGCATCGTCGAAGATCCAGCTGCCACGCGCAAACGACTCCGGCACGGCCGCGTCGAGGTGGATGCGCTGGTCCAGGATCGTCGACGGGCCGGCGACCGCACGCAGCATCGCGAGCGCATCGCGCTGCATGTCGCGCGCAGGATTCAATCGGTTGACGACGATCCGCAATGCGTCGCTCGCGGCCCGCATCGCGCCGATGCGCGCGCTGACCGTCGCGCACGCGGCCGGCTCCGGCGGCACGGCGACAAGCGTGAGGTCGGCGCAGCGGATCGCATGCTCGGCATGCTGCGACGGACAG
>NZ_JAHACR010000475.1 GCF_018375725.1 Burkholderia sp.
GACGCCGACCGCCACGCCGAGGCGATCGCCGACGCAGTGCGCGCGGCGACGGACTGACGTGCCGGCACCGCCGGCGTCTCGCCGGCGGTGCCGCGCCCGGTCACAGCCGATATGCGCGGCGGGCCGGGCAAAGGGTCCGACAGACGTTCGGCAACAGCCGCAATCCTGTTGCGGCCGGGACGGGGATCCGCGTTGCCGTTCGCACGCGGCTGAGCGCGTCCGACCCTCGAATGGCCGGGAGGCGGGCAACGCGCTTCAGCGCTGCCAGCGTGTGGCAAAACGGTGTGTTCGGCCCGTGCCACCGCGGTGGAGACCGCGCAGCGGCGCCTCCGCCGCATTTCCCTTTCGGGCGATTCTTGCCTAACCTCCATATTTCCGTCGCCTTGCGGGCGACGCGTCCAGCCGGTTTTCGCGCCTTTCAGGTCGTCATGTTACTGTCACGCCAGTTTCATTGATTGTCACATTACTGTCATGAGCAGCCCCTAACCTTCGCGGTGCCGTAGTCATCCGCACTCACACTGGAGGTCTCATGAAATTGATGCAAACCGCGATTGCCGGCCTGGCTGGCGCGCTCTTTACCGTTGCTGCGCACGCTGCCGACATCACGGGCGCAGGCAGCACCTTCGCCATGCCGATCTACACGAAATGGGCTGCGGATTACCAGCATGCCGGCGGCGCAAAGATCAACTACCAGGGCATCGGCTCGTCGGGCGGCCTGAAGCAGATCATCGCGAAGACGGTCGATTTCGCCGGTTCGGACGCGCCGCTGAAGGATGAAGAGCTCGCGAAGGACGGCCTGTTCCAGTTCCCGACGGTGGTCGGCGGTGTGGTGCCGGTCATCAACGTCCCGGGCGTGAAGGCGGGCGAACTGACGCTGTCGGGCCCGGTGCTCGGCGAGATCTACCTCGGCAAGATCAAGAAGTGGAACGATCCGGCCATCGCCGCGCTGAACCCGAAGGTCAAGCTGCCGGATACGGACATCGCGGTCGTGCGCCGTGCCGACGGCTCGGGCACGAGCTTCATCTGGACGAACTACCTGTCGAAGGTCAGCGACGACTGGAAGTCGAAGGTCGGCGAAGGCACGACGGTCAACTGGCCGACCGGTACGGGCGGCAAGGGTAACGACGGCGTCGCGGCATTCGTGCAGCGTCTGCCGGGCGCGATCGGCTACGTCGAGTGGGCGTACGCGAAGAAGAACAACATGGTGTACACCGCGCTGAAGAACTCGACGGGCACGGTTGTCGAGCCGAAGACGGAAACCTTCAAGGCGGCGGCTGCAGGCGCGAACTGGTCGAAGTCGTTCTACCAGATCCTCACGAACCAGCCGGGCAAGGAAGCATGGCCGGTCGTCGGTGCGACGTTCGTGCTGCTGCACGCGAAGCAGGACAAGCCGGAACTGGGCGCGGAAACGCTGAAGTTCTTCAGCTGGGCGTTCAAGAACGGCGAGAAGGCGGCCGACAGCCTCGACTACATTTCGCTGCCACCGGCGGTCGAAGCGGAAATCCGCAAGCAGTGGAAGGTGAAAGTGACGGACGCGGCCGGCAAGCCGATCGCCGCCGAGTAAGTGTTGCAGCGGTTCGCTGCCCGGCCGAGCGGGTCGGGCAGTGTGTGCAGTAAGGCCGGACGTCATGGCGTCCGGCATTCGAAAACAGGCACCCATGTCTGATATTCCATACGCGTCGCCCACGTCTGCCGGCAAGGCGCCACAACGCGCGCCCGGCCGTCTCGGGGACATCCTGTTCGGCGGCCTGGCCCGGCTCGCCGCCATTGTGACGCTGCTGCTGCTGGGCGGCATCATCGTCTCGCTGATCATCTCGTCGATGCCGACCATCCAGAAGTTCGGCATCGCCTTCCTGTGGCAATCCGAATGGGATCCCAATGCGGATGTCTACGGCGCGCTCGTGCCGATCTACGGCACGATCGTGACATCGATCATCGCCCTGGTGATCGCCGTGCCGGTCAGCTTCGGCATCGCGCTGTTACTGACCGAGCTCGCGCCCGTGT
>NZ_JAHACR010000064.1 GCF_018375725.1 Burkholderia sp.
ACCGGTACGGCGACCGTAGCCGCCATGTGAAAATATCGGCGCTGATTTCCGCAATGGGACTCGCGGGCGCGACCGTCTTCGATGGACAACTGGTGCCGACGCTGCTGTTCATGACCGTCGCCGTTTCGATGATGTACGCGGCGTACACGGTGTTCTGGGCCATGCCATCCGAATATCTGAAGGGCGACTCGGCGGCGGGGGGAATTGGCCTGATCAACACCCTCGCACTCGCGAGCGGATTCGTCAGTCCAAACATCATCGGTTTATCCACGAAACTGACGGGCGGTACAAAGGCCGGCATGGCCGTGATGGTCGTGCTGCTGATCATCGGAGGATGCCTGGGATGGCTTCTCCGGCGCCCGGCGTCACGGCAGGACGACGCATCGTCGCCGCTGGCCGCCGGTACCGCGGATCAGGCATAGGCGCCGCGATCGAGTCGCAAGGATACGCAATCGAGCGGTTCCGGCGCGTTTCACCAAGGACATATCAAATGGCTACACATCCGCATCCCACGCGCCTCGCAGTGGCAGGCCTGTTTCATGAGACCAATACCTACGCGACGGAGTACACGGGGCCGACGCCGCTCGCGGCATTCCGGCAGTACCGCGGCGACGAAATCGAGCGTGTTTCCCGAAACTCGAACGATGCGGTCGGCGGATTCATCGAAGGCGCGTCCGGCAGCGGCGCGAGTCTCGTCCATACCTATCTGGCCGGCGCGACGCCTTCGTCGACGATCGAAGCCGGCGCGTATGCGCAAATGAAGCAGAGCATACTCGACGGGATTCGCGACGCGCTGCCGGTCGATGGCGTCTTGCTGGCGCTGCACGGCGCGGGCGTGGTCGAGGGCGTGGACGATCTGGAGGGCGATCTCCTGCGTGCGGTTCGCGCGCTCGTCGGCCCTGCGATGCCCATCGCGGCGGTCTATGATCTTCACGGCAACATGACCGACGAGATGCGGGAAGCGTGCGATCTGACATTGCCGTGCAGGCTGTATCCGCATACCGACCTGCGCGCGCGTGGCGCCGAAGCGGTCGAGCTGCTGCTGCGCATGATTCGCGGCGAACTGCGGCCGGTTGTCCGCATGCGTCGGCTGCCGATGCTCTCGTATCTGGTCGGCACCCAAAGCGGCACCGTCGCGGCACAGGTCAATGCATTGTGTGCCGAGCTTGCCAGGCAGGACGGGGTGATCGACTGCGCGTGGTTTCACGGTTTCCCCTATGCGGATATCGCGTGGCCTTGTCCGGTCGTCGTCTGCACGACCCATGGCGATGAGGCGCTGGCACAGCGCTGCGCGGACGAAGTCGCGACATGGATCTGGGATCACCGCGACGCGTTTGTTCCGAGTATCGTCTCGCCGGCAGAAGGCGTTGCTCGGGCGCTGGCGGAATCGGCCGGCCCGGTGGTGGTCAACGAACGTTCGGACAATCCGGGCGGCGGCACGCCGGGCGACGCGACTCATTTGCTGCGTGCGTTGCTGGAGGCCAATCCGCCCGCGAACACGTGCTGCTTCGCGTCCATCAACGACCGGGCCGTGGTCGAGCAGGCCGTGCGGGCGGGCGTGGGATCGACGATACGTGTATCGCTCGGCGGCAAGCTGGGGCGATTCCAGGGCGCGCCGGTCGAAGCGGACGCCTATGTGAAAGCCATTACCGACGGACGATTCGTAAACCGGCCGGGCTCGATGCTCGAGGGCATGCAATTCGATCTCGGCAAGATGTGCCGGCTCGAGATCAAGGGCGTGGACGTGATCGTGGCGTCATCTGCGCAACAGGTTTTCGATCCGGAGCCATTCCTGCTTCACGGGATCGATGTCACCCGGATGAACGTGGTCGCGCTCAAGAGTGCGAATCATTTCCGAGCCGGCTTTGATTCGCTCGCGGCCGACATTATTTCCGTGGACGCGGAAGGACTGAGTACAACGCAAGTCACGTCGTTTCCCCGTCACCGCCTCGCGCACAGACTCTGGCCGATGGCGGACGATCTTCAGTTCGCCACGGGCATGGCGTGTGCCTGAGATCGACGCCGCGTGATCGGCATGTGCGCCGGGTCTGGTGTGCATGCCAGCAGCTTGCCCGACGGCATCACGCCGGCATCGAACCCGCCGACCGCATGCTTTCGCAGGCGCCGCTTCCGCTGCGGCGACGCATCGGGCATCAGGCCGGATCAATCCGCAGCGGCTCCGCGGACGTTGCCGTATAGCGCGTCGGGCATACGCCGACATATTCGCGAAATCCCCGGCTGAAATTGGCGACGTCGCTGAATCCGGTCTTTGCCGCAATCTGGGTGACCGTCAGCCTGCGTTCGTCGAGCAACCTGCACGCGTACGTGAACCGCGTCCGCTGGCACACGCCCCTGAACGTTTCGTTTCGTCTGCCGAGATAACGATTCAGCGTACGCACGGTCACGTTCATGGCCGTCGCGACCTCCTGTCTCGTCAACTGGAAGTTCCTGCTCTCGGTCAACATCATTTCGATCAATTCAACCACGTTGTCCGCGTCGACCGGGGTGCGGGCGCGCGCTTCGCATCGCGCTTCGGCGACCTGCTTCGCGCGCCGGTTGGCCATCGGCAGCGGCGTGTCGAGCAGCGAAGCGGCGAGCACCACGGTCACGCCGGGCGTGCTGCGCTTGCCGAAACGGTAGCGCGTGAATCGGCTACCCAGGTATCGACGAACATCCGCGGGCTCGTCCGTCGACAAATGGATCTCGAAATCGTCATTGCCCGGACCCAGAATGCCGTCGAGCTGAACCTGGAACGCGACCGCCAGTGCTTCGACGAAGTACCGGAGTGTCTGGTTTTTCATCGCGACGGTCGGCGTGAACGTGATTTCCGCAAAGGCGCCAAGTCGCACATAGCGCATCGCGACGACCGGCACGATCAAGTGGTAGTAGCGCGCGGCCAGACGCACCAGCTCCTCCAGCGTGCTGCTGCTGAGCAGCGCATAACCGAGCAGGCCATGCCCGGTGAGCCGGGCCCGCTGCCCGACCTTCAGACCGAGGTGCATGCATCCGCTTGCGGCGCTGGCCGTTTCGATCAGACAGTCGAGTTGCGTAAGCGTAATGGTGCTGTCGGGGTCGTCGAGCGCACGGATGTCGAGTCCCGTGGTCGTGGTGAATTCGCGAAGGTCCGGCACATGTTCGGCGACGATTTGTGCGAGGCCGGTGTAGTAATGGCCCGGCAAGCGAAAAGAAGTATTGCGCACTGCCTGTCTCCTGATGCTCGCGCCCCGACGGCGCTGTCCCGATCGGACAACGAAGTGTCCCATTTCGATAACGGCACGACAACTCGGGTTGTCCATCATATGTCGACCGGATGCCTGAAACACCAGGCCCGGAAAACGACACGCATCCGGCAATGCGAATCGCCGCCCGCATCGAGCATGACTATCCCGATTCGACGCGCTCGCCGGTTGCATGCCGATCAGACAGGGTGCGCGGCGCGCGGACCAGGCTCGAGCCGGGACGCGGCGCCGTGCCATCAATGGAGAAGACAGGATGTTCTATCAAGACGTAGCGACCGAATGCATCGACGATGCATCGATTCCTTGGGTGCCGATGTCGGAGAAACTGCCGGGCGTGATGCTGAAGTATTTCAAGCTCGATCCGACGCGTGGCGAAATGATCGTGCTGATGAAGTCGCCGGCACAAGGTCAGCTGCCGAAGCATCACCACACGGGAACGGTGATCGTCTACACGCTGCAGGGCCGCTGGAAATACCTCGAGCACGACTGGGTGGCCGGCCCGGGCAGTCTCGTGTTCGAAACGGCCGCGTCGAGCCATACGCCGGTGGCGTTGCCCGGCGACGACATCATCGCGCTCAACATCGTGCAGGGCGAACTCGTCTATCTCGACGACGAAGATCGGATCATCTCGAGCGACAACTGGAAATCCGCGCTGCAGCGCTATCTGTCCCATTGCGAGAAGCACGGCATCGAGCCGAAGGACATCACCGCGTTCGGCGAGTGAGCGCGTTCACAGCGAATCGTCCCGTAAGCATTCCACCCGGGACGCCTGTCTTGCAGATCCTTAATCGAACCGATTGACATGAAATCGAATCTTCTTCGTCTTGCAGGAAAACGCGCGTTTATCACCGGTGCTGCCGGCGGGCTCGGCAGTGCGATCGCACGCCGCATGGCCGAGCAGGGTGCCAGGGTGTTCCTGACCGACAACGGCGACGCATCGGCGCTGGCGCGGCTCGCGGATGAGATCAATAGCGCGCACGGCGAGCGGGTCGCATGGACCGCCGTTCAGGACGTACGCGACGAAGCCTGCTGGCAAGCGCTGCTCGGCGAGGCCGCTCACGCGATGGGCGGCGTGTCCGTGCTCGTGAACAACGCAGGCGTGGGCTCGCGCGGCGGACTCGCGTCGATCGAGCAGAAAGAATGGCGGCGCGTGATGGACATCAACGTCGAAAGCATCATGCTCGGGTGCAAGCACGCGCTGCCTTACCTGAGCGATGCGCAGCCGGCGTCGATCATCAACATCTCGTCGGTTGCCGCGTTCCGGGTCGACCCGGATCTGATCGCATACAACACGTCGAAAGCCGCGGTGGCGATGCTGACGAAATCGATCGCGATCGATTGCACGCGCAACCGCATCGACGTGCGCTGCAATTCGGTCCATCCGGCCTACGTGCGCACCGGCATCGTCGCGCAGGTCTTCCAGCAACTCGGCGACGAAGCGGCGACGCGGGCGCTGACGCGCAACATCCCGATGGGGCGGCTGGGCGAGCCGGACGACGTGGCCTATGCCGTGCTCTATCTCGCGTCGGACGAGAGCCGTTTCGTGACGGCATCGGAGCTGGTCGTCGACGGCGGCCTGTGTCCGGCGTGAACGGAAGCGGGGATCGCGCGTCCGCCGGCTGATTCGGCGTGACGCGTATCCCCTGATGGAATGGCTGTTCGCAGACTGTCTCGAGGAGTCTCATGTCTTCCAGTGCCGAAAAATATACCGATGCGGTGGCGTCCGAGTTGCAACGACAGATCGACAAGCTGTTTTCGAAGGTGACGAGACGCCTCGTCCCGTTTCTGTTCGTTTGCTATCTGTTCAGCTACATCGATCGTTCGAACGTGGGGTTCGCGCAACTCCAGATGAAGACGTCCCTCGGATTCAGCGACGCGGCGTACGGCATCGGCGCGACGATGTTCTTCGTCGGGTATGCGCTGTTCGAGGTACCCAGCAACCTGCTGCTGCAGCGGATCGGCGCACGCGCGACGATTTTCCGGATCATGCTGCTGTGGGGCGCGACGTCCGCCGCGATGATGTTTGTCCGGACGCCGGCCGAGTTTTACGTGATGCGCTTCCTGCTCGGCGTGTTCGAAGCCGGATTTTTTCCGGGCATCGTGTTTTATCTCACGTCCTGGTTTCCGTCCAATCGCCGGGCGAGCGTCCTGGCACTGCTCCTGACCGCGAGCGTCGCATCCGGGATCGTTACCGGTCCGGTTTCCGGCGTGGTCCTGAAGTCTTTGCACGACGTGGGCGGGCTGGAAGGATGGCAATGGATGTTCGTGGTCGAAGGGGTGCCCACGATGCTGATTGCCGCTCTCGTATTCGTGCTGTTGCCTGATCGGCCCGATCAGGCGAAATGGCTCGATGCCGACGAGAAGGCGCTGATCCGGCGTGAACTTGCGGACGTCGGCGGTGTGCGCGAGCGCGGTTCGCTGGTGCACGTGCTGCGCGACCCACGCGTCTATTTGCTGGCCTTCGGCATCTTCGTCAACGGATGTGCCGGTCATTTTCTTGCGTTTTGGGTGCCGACGCTGATCCGCGAACTCGGCGTCGGCGACCCGCGCACGATCGGGCTGTATACGGTGATTCCGAGCCTGATCGGGATCGCCGTGATGATTCTCTATGGCAGGCATTCGGACCTTCGCAACGAGCAGCGGCTGCACTGGGCGTTCGCGTCCGTCGTGGCTGCCGCCGGATATTTCATGCTGGCTCGGTCGATTCCTCACAGCCTGCCGTGGGCGCTCGTCGCGCTCACATTCGGCGGCTCGGCGCTGGTGTCTTCAACGCCGATTTTCTGGGTGATGGTGACACGCTACTTCCCCAAAGGCCGGGTGGCAGCGGGCATCGCGTTCGTCAATTCGCTGGGGTGTCTTGCCGGCGGAAGCCCGGCGCTCGTCGGTCTGATCAAGACGCAAACAGGAAGCCTGGTTCCGGCGATCGACGCGATAGCCGTCTTGCTGTTGAGCGCGGCGGTCATCGTCACGCTGGGCATGCGGCGTGCGTTGGCGGCGGCCGACGACGGAGCCTGCGCGCAGCAACGGCATCGTCCGCTCGATGCCGCCGTCACTTCAAGCCATGAGGAGGCAAGATGAACGATTCCGAAACCAGGCACGGCGTCACGACTGAAGAGTGGCAGGCGCGCGTCGATCTCGCCGCTGCTTACCGTCTGACCGCGCTGTTCGGATGGGACGATTTGGTGTTTACGCATATCTCGGCGCGGATTCCGGGCACCCACACGTTTCTGATCAATCCATACGGGATGATGTTCGACGAAATCACGGCGTCGTCGCTCGTCAAGATCGATCTCGACGGCAACAAGCTCGCGCCGTCGCCGTACGACATCAATCCGGCGGGCTTCACGATCCACAGCGCGGTGCATGCGGCACGGGAAGACGTCGTGTGCGTGATGCACACGCATTCGCTGAATGGTGTCGCGGTGTCCGCGCAGGCCGACGGACTGTTGCCGCTTTCGCAGCAGTCGCTGCTGGTGCTGAGATCGCTCGGGTACCACGACTATGAAGGCATTGCCGTCGAGCCGGAAGAAAAACCCCGGCTGGTGCGCGACCTCGGCGACAAAAGCGCGCTGATGTTGCGCAACCACGGTTTGCTCACGGTCGGCGCCAGCGTGGCCGCCGCGTTCGTCGCGATGTATTTCGCCGAAGCCGCCTGCGCGATCCAGGTGCGCGCGCAGGCCGGCGGCGGTGCGCTCGTCACGATCCCGCAAGCCATTCTCGACGGGATTTCCCGGCAATCGAGGATCACGACACGCGGCTCCGGGCCGGAAAAGCTCGTGTGGCCGGGCTTGCTGCGCCGTCTCGATCGTCGCAATCCGGGTTACGCGGACTGAGCGCTGCGAGGCCGCATGGTTTGGAAACCGAACGGAGAGTCGGAAACCTATTCAACCCGGCTGGGCGGGATCGATCGACTGTGAGAGGGCGAGCAATCGTCCGGCGGTCAGGCGTGCTCTGAATGGGCACGCCTTGAGGGGACATCTGGTGAGAACTAGATCGATACAGACAACGACAATGGAAGGAGACAGGCATGCGTTTATCCATACTGTGCAACTGCGGTATCGCGCTGACGCTCGCGTCGAACGCGGCTGTGGCCGACGATTCGCGCGTGACGTTGTATGGCGTCGCGGATATGTATTTCCAGTATCTCGGGAACGGCGGCGTACATTCGTTTTCGGAGAAAAGCTCGGGTGCGTCGATGTCGAGATTCGGGATGACGGGTACCGAGGATCTCGGCGGCGGCTTGCAGGCCAAGTTCGTGCTCGAGAACGGCTTCAATCTGAACAACGGTTCGCTGTATCTCGACTCCACCGCGATGTTCGTTCGCCAGTCGTGGGTCGGCCTGCAGCACGAGCGGTACGGTTCACTCACGTTCGGGCGTCAGTACGGCCCCGGTTTCTACCTCGCCTATCCGACCGACCCGTTCGGATTGAACGACGCGACATCGCCACTTTCCGCTTTTGCCTCCGCGATCGATCGCAGGACGCTCGCCACGCAATACGACACCGGCCGCACATCCAATTCGGTCCTCTATCAGTCGCCGGTTTTCGGCGGCTGGCGACTGCGCGCGATGTATGCGTTCGCGTCGACCGTGACGCAACCGCTTCCGCAGACGAGCGGCAATGAATTCGGCGTTGTGCTCACTTACTCCGGAAACGGTTTGTACGCGGGCGTCGGCTATGGCAATCAACGCTCGGGAAGGCTGTCCTTCCCAGGGCTGCCGGCGCAGCTGGACATGCCTTCGGCGCAGTACTTCGGCGCGGCGCTTGCGTATCGCTGGGGGATCGTCAATTTGCAGGCGAACTACACGTACAACAGGCCGGATGACGCATCGCCCGGTTCGCTGACCGCCCGACTTGGCAGCGCACACTCGTACAGCGTCGCGGAAGTGGGCGCGACGATCATGGCGACGCCACTTGACTCAATCGAGATCGCCGTCGTGGAGCGTAATGTCCGGGGCGCACACGACAACGCGATTGGCGCGCAGATCGGCGTCGACCATTACTTGTCCAAGCGAACGAGCATTTATGCCCGCGCGGGATGGATCAAGAACAACGGGAGTTCGACCGCCAGCTGGACGGGTGTGGCGGTCAGCTCGCCGAGCACATCGCAGGTGCTTGCTGGCGTCGGCATCACGCATAAATTCTGATCCGGATTCAGTCCCGCTGCGGGATGCCGAGGACGACCGGGTCCGTCATGTGGGAGACGCAGCCATGTGGTACGGACCCGGGCGTTGGCTTTCCACGGGTAAATGCGGAATTTTTCATCGGTGACGGACTTGAAGAAATATGATTTCGATGATCTCGTAAATGCATCGATGGCCGAATGGAATGTGCCGGGACTGGCGCTTTCGGTGATCGAGGATCATCAAATAATTGAAATGAAGGGCTATGGTTTCTGCGACATGGAAACCCATATGCCGGTGTCGATCGATACGCAGTTTCTTCTATGCTCGATCACCAAGTCATTTACTGCCGCTGGTCTCGGTGTATTGGTCGATGATGGCCTACTCGATTGGGACAGGCCGGTTCGCGAATATTTGCCGGAGTTTCGATTGCATGACGATGCATCGACCGGAAGCGTGACCGTTCTGGATTTGCTTTGTCATCGCACTGGCCTGCCTCGGCACGACTGGATTCATGCGCCGGGCGATCTTTCCACGAGTCAAATTATTTCTGCTTTACGCCATCTGGAACCCAATTGCAATTTGCGGGCTGCTTATCAGTACCAAAATCTTGGATATCTGGTGGCGGGTCATATCGCTGAGCGTATTGCGGGCATGAAATGGGAGTCGTTTCTTGCCGATCGGCTGCTTGAGCCGCTCGGATTCACCGATTTCGGCTTTTCGATAGCGTCTCTTGCGTGCGCGCCAGATCACGCTTGCCCTCATGTCATTGACGGTCGTGAGGCGCGACGTGCGAATTGGGCGCCTATGCGCGCACTTCCGGCCGGCGGCCTGAATGCTTCCGTTTCGGATATGGCGAAATGGATGAAATTTCTGATGAGTGACGGAAGATGCGACGGTCGATCGATTTTATCGCCGGGTGTCATCAACCAGATGTCGATTCCGAGAGTGCATGTCGGAGAGCCGATGCTCAGTGAAATCGAAGATCCGCACTATGGACTCGGTTTGCTGTTGGGGCGCTACCGCGGGGAGCATGTATGGGCGCACACGGGGTCGTGGCTTGGCTGGGGAACAATAATGGCCATGATTCCCGAGCGGAAGATCGGCGTTGCTGTTCTGACCAATTTGGAGCCGTCGCATGCACGGGAAGTTTTGATTTATTCAATTTTTGATCAATTATGCGATCATCCGGCCACTGATTGGCTTGCACATTTCAGTGCGAAGCGCCAGCAGAATTTCGTGCCAGAAAGGCCGGATACGGAATCTCATCAAAAACCACGCCATTTGAATACGGTGCCTGCGCATGCAATGGATCGTTATGTGGGCGATTACGAGAATGTGGCGTATGGGTGCATCTCGATTACCCGTGAGGATAGTGCGCTGATGTGGTCATGGAGAGGCATGGCCGGGCGTCTCAATCATCGCGATGATCATGTTTTCACAGTTCCGACCAAAATACTCGATCTGAATCCGGACGGCTTGCCACTGACTTTCTACTGCAATCAGGACGGAGTGATCGATCGCATCGCCGCGCCTTTTGAGCCCAAAGTCTCCGATATTGTTTTTCGGCGTGTCTATGCGGCTCGCTAACACATTCATCCACGAAGCGAGAGCAGATGATGGCGGTGGCGGGTTTGGACAATGCGGTATGGGTCGAGTTGCCGTTCAGAGCGAATGTATGCAAATTTATACGGACGCCGGCGTAGGATCCGCGCGCCGGTCGGCTGCATGGGTGCATGCCGCTTGCCGGTGACACCCGATCCGTAGAGAACGAGCAGCACGATCTCCTGCGCCGCCCTGGCGCCGAATGCAACCAGCCATCGAAAAGACGGGTGCGGTGAAGTGCGCCTGGGAAGCGATTGAGCAATGACGATTCCTGTCGGCTAACTTCTTCGCGACTGGCCTCAGGTGTGCCGCGAAGGGCGCCGCTATCGAAATTCTTGTCGCGTGCAGCGTCCACACGTGCTTGCCTCGCGCGATCCCCATACCACATCGAATACGTCCGCCGCACGCTCCTGAAACTGCCGCTTCCACGCTCTGACTCAGTTGGGCCGAAGATCGAACCGCGGTGCCAGTTTGGCGTGCGCCCCGTCGCTCCTGATCGCC
Organism: Burkholderia sp.; assembly: GCF_018375725.1. Taxonomy (GTDB): domain Bacteria; phylum Pseudomonadota; class Gammaproteobacteria; order Burkholderiales; family Burkholderiaceae; genus Burkholderia. The sequence continues at coordinate 10,468 of NZ_JAHACR010000064.1, forward strand.
TCCGCAGTCGCGTTGCGCGCTGCTGAGTACGCCCTGCCAGTTCTCTTCTCCCTCGTTTCGATTTATTTCCCGGCATGACCGGGCGGCGGTTCCGGCAACTCCACTTATCTGGTTGCCCGAATTTGCGCGACGGCATCTGTTCGTGCGTCTCATTTTTTGCCCGCCAGTTCGACGGAACGATTTTTCGCCTATTGGTAATCACACATCGAGCTGTGGCCGGATTCGTTTCTTGCTGTTTTCGAAAATGCTTAGGGTGAGTGTAAAAAGTTATGAATATAAGACGAGTCTTAAGGATTTTTTAAAGTTCGGGCATTTGTCTCATATATCTGACTTTTGGAAATCACTAGAATCTGTCGGTGAAAATTATTTCAGTTGTGTGATTTGCGTGACACGTTTTATTTGATTTGATGGGGGCTGTAATGCTGCATATTGCGGTGGGGAGGGGCGGGTATGTGAATTGTTGGTGTCTTTGATGCGGCGGCGATGAAGGCGCCGTGTTTTTCCGGCGAATCGAAATCGCCGGTTCAATTTGGGTAATTATCGGAAGGCGAAACTGAAATGAAAAAATACACACTGCTGATGTCGGTCGCCGGTCTCGCATTTGCGACGATGAATGCCGCACATGCGTCGGATGGCACGATCAGCTTTACGGGGTCCGTGATTGCGTCGACCTGCAAGATCAACGGCGGCACGAACGACCTGACCGTTGCGCTGCCGAAGGCCTCGACCAACCAGCTGACGGCGGCAGGCGCAACGGCCGGCCGTACGCCGTTCAAGCTGACGCTGTCCGGCTGCACGACCGACAAGAAGGATGAGGACGGCAAAACCGTCATTCCGGCGCCGGTGAAGAAGGTGTCGGTGGCGTTCGAACCGGGGCCGAACGTCAACCTCGAGACAGGGCGTCTCAAGCTGGCCGGCGCGGATGCGGCGGGCAACGTGGAGATCGGCATCCTGAACGACAAGTACGAGCCGATCAAGATCGGCGCCGAAGGTTTTGCGCAGGGTGCGCAGATTGCCGACATCGACACCGCGGAAGGCGGCACCGGCACCGCAACGCTGCAGTTTGCCGCTCAGTACGTCGCGACCGGCGCCGTCACCGGCGGTTCCGCAAATTCGTTCGTCACCTACTCGCTGATCTATCCCTGATGACGCGACGCGTTAATTGAAAGACCGACCGTCGAAAGACGGTTGGTCATCGCATCGCTTTTTGGGAAGGACGTGACCGCAATCGAGTTCGCCTTGAAACAGGGAGGCAAAAAATGAAGGTTCATATTCCGCGCCGCATGCTTGCGTTCCTGATGTTCGCGCTGCTTAGTCCGCTCGCGCACGCGAGCGTGACGTTATCGGGCACGCGCGTCGTATTCGTCGCGAGCGAGAAGGAAGTCACGATCCAGATGACCAATGACGGAAAGCTGCCGGCGCTTGTTCAGTCCTGGATCGACAAGGGCGACCAGCAAGCGTCGCCGGACGATATCGATGTGCCGTTCGTGATCACGCCGTCGATTTTCCGCATCGAGCCCGGTCGCGGGCAGACGCTGCGGATCATTCATACGGGCGAGTCATTGCCGGCCGACAAGGAATCGCTGTTCTGGCTGAACGTGCTCGACGTGCCGCCGAAGGCGACAGACGACCAGGACGTCAATCGGCTGCAGCTTGCGTTTCGCACGCGCGTGAAACTGATGTATCGGCCGGACGGCCTGTCCGGCGATGCGTCGAGCGCGCCCACGCAACTGACGTGGCGCATCGCCGCCGATTCCGGGCAGCGCGCCGTGCTGGAGGCGACCAACCCGACGCCTTACGTCGTCAACCTGTCCGGCATCGCGCTCGTCGTGGATGGCAAGACGTTCGATGCGGGCGTGGGATTCGTGCGGCCGGGCGAAAAGGCCCGGTTTCCGATCAAGGGCGCGCTCGGCGCGGATGTCGCCAGCGGCAAGGTTGTCTACAGCAGCATGGATGACTGGGGCGCCAGCCATGCCCATCAGATGGATGTCGCGAGATGACCTTGGCTGCCGGCGTCACAGTCATCGGCCCGCTTGATCAATACAACCCAATCGACATAACGACGAGGAACAGGCGAATGATGGAGAAGCGAGTTGCAGATATGGGGCTCGGCTATCGACCGCGCCTGAAGCCGATCTGCGCACTGCTTCTCACGATTATCGCGGGGTGGCAGGCCGAGGCTTGGGCGGACAAGGACGATTCCGAGCGGTTCCAGACCGCGCAGACGGATTTTGCGCAAGTCGAGTTCGAAAGCGGCTTCCTGAACAACGGCGGTGCGATCGATGTGTCGCACTATACGCGCGGCAATGTTGTGCGCGCGGGCGTCTACAAGCCGGATATCTATGTGGACGGGCGCTGGGTCGGACGGACCGACGTGCAGTTCAAGGCCGCGCCGAACACGCCGGACGCGCAGCCCTGTTTCGACCGCGCGTTGCTGGACCGGATCGGCGTCGACCGTTCGCGCCTGCCGCAGGATATTCGCGCGACGCTCGAAGAGGACGATGCGTGCATGCGCATCGGTCAGGCGATCCCGGAAGCCTCGGCGAGTTTCGATTTCGGCAATCAGCGGCTCGACCTGAGCATTCCGCAGATTGCGATGCGGCGTCACGCGCGCGGTTACGTGAGTCCGGACCAGTGGACGGCCGGCGTACCCGTTGCGATGCTCGGCTACAACGTCAACGCGTACCACGCGCAAGCGAGCGGGACGCGCGGCACGACCCAGGGCTACGTCGGGCTGGACGGCGGCTTCAACGTGCAGCGCTGGCATTTTCGACACAACGGTTCGCTCAGTTGGGACGACCGCGGCCGACGGCGCTACGAGAACGTCGCAACGTACCTGCAGCGCGACATCGCCGCGTGGTCGTCGCAACTCGTCGTGGGCGACACGTACACGTCCGGCGACCTGTTCGACTCGACATCGTTTCGCGGCGTGCGGCTCTCGACCGACGACCGCATGCTGCCGGAATCGCAGCGTGGCTACGCGCCGACAGTGCGGGGCATCGCGAACTCGAACGCGAAGGTCACGATTACGCAGAACGGCGTGAAACTGTATGAGACGACCGTCGCACCGGGCGCGTTCATCATCGACGATCTGTATCCGACCGGGTATGGCGGCGATCTGCACGTGGCCGTGACCGAGGCGGACGGCTCCGTTCACACATTCTCGGTGCCGTTCGCGGCGATCCCGCTGTCGCTGCGCCCGGGGCAGAACCGTTACAGCTTCACGGCTGGCACGGTCCGCAACCTGAACCACACGTCGCCGCTCTTCGCGCAGGCGACGTGGCAGCGCGGTTTCACGAATACGCTGACGGGTTACGGTGGCGTGACGGTCGCGGAAGGCTATCTCTCCGCGATGCTCGGCGGCGTGCTGAATACGTCGTGGGGGGCGATCGGCGCGGACATCACGCATGCGACGACGCGGATTCCGCATGAGCGGCGCCATGCGGGCCAGAGTGTGCGGATCAGTTACGCGAAGACCGTCGCCGCAACCGGCACGAACGTCGCGATCGCTGCGTACCGCTATTCGACGAACGGTTTCTTCGGTCTCACCGATGCGATGCGGGCTCGTGACCAGGCGAAGGGCCGCACCGGCTCGACAAGCCTTTACCGCCAGCGCAACCGGGCATCGCTGACGCTGAGCCAGCAACTCGGCGACAAGTGGGGCAGCGTGAGCGGAACCGCGTCGGCGGCGACGTACTGGAACCGCAGCGGATCCGATGTCGATTACACGGTCGGCTACAACAACGCGTTCCGCAACGTCTCGTACAGCGTGTCGGCCACGCGTCAGCGCAACGCGTTCGCGGGAGCGAGCACGCTGGTCTACGTCGGACTGTCGATTCCGCTCGGCCGTGCGAGGCCCGCGACGTTGTCGACGAACTTCAGTCACGACTCGCGCGGGTCGGCGCAATGGCAGACCAGCCTGTCCGGCGCGGTGGGGACGGACAGCAACCTCGGATACGGCGTGAACGTGATGCACCGCACGGGCGTGCGCACCGCGCAGACGAGCGGCGGCGCGAACGTCACGTATCGCGGCGCGTGGGCGGAGCTGAGCGGCAGCGTGGGCGCGAGCGCCGATTACCAGCAGTATTCGGTCGGCCTGCGTGGTGCGCTCGTCGCGCATCGTGGCGGCATCACGCTGTCGCAGCCGTTGAGCGAAACGTTCGCGATCGTCAAGGCGCCGCATGCGGCCGGTGCGCGGATTACCAGTGCGACCGGTGTGCGCGTCGATCGGAACGGTTATGCGGTCGTCCCGTATCTGTCGCCGTTCGCGGTCAACGACATCGGCATCGACCCGAAGGGTTTGTCGACGGACGTCGAGTTGCAGGAAACCAGCCAGCGCGTCGCACCATTGGCGGGTGCCGTGCCGATGCTTGTCTTCAAGACCGTGTACGGCCGTTCGGCCGTGATCCGCGCACGTCAGACGGACGGGGCGCCAGTGCCGTTCGGTGCCACTGTCACCGATGCGAAGGGCAAGAACGTCGGCGTGGTCGGGCAGGGCGGGAAGATTTTTGCTCGTGGCCTGGCGGATCACGGCGAGCTCAACGTGCGGTGGGCGGCCGTCGACGCGCCGTCGGTCTGCAAGCTGTCGTATTCGTTGCCGGTGTGCGAGCGTTCGGCGAAATCGCCGCTCCAGCGTCTCGACCGGCCGTGCGTCGCGGCGTCGGACGCCGGCTTTGCGCCGAATGTCTCTGGCCGCGGCGTCGCGCCGGACGTATGAGGTTTGCCGGTGCGCCATATGCGGCGCGCCACGATGCGCGGCCACAAGGGCCGCGTCGGCATCACGGCGTTTGCGGGCGCACCGGCAGTCGCAACTGCACGCAGGTGGATGTGTGGCCCGATCGACGCCGAGTCATGTGTTTGGGGGAGCGGGTATGTGCCGGCAACGGTCGGTTCTCGATATCGAATTGACGGTTAGACAGCCGTTCCACCGCATCGATTGGGTTGTCAATAAGATTGGGGGGCTATGAAAATGAAAAATGCGCTTGTGTCGCTCGTCATGCTTTTGGCGACAGGTTTATATTCGTCGTATGCCGGCGCGGCGTCTATTTATGCTTTCGGTCATTCGGAGATGACGGTTCCGGCAGGCGTGACTACCGGTACGGTTTTTTCTCGTTATACGTTTACTCCGAACGATTTGTGCGGAAAGATTCAATGTGAAATAACCGGGGCCATCAGATATAACAAGGGAAACATCTGGGCTTCGGGGGTAAATGGCGCATCGCTTGAGACCAACGTTCCGGGCGTGTCGGTGATCCTGAGGCTCGATGGGCGAATCGTGGACAGTGATCGCTTCAATGGAAGCTTTTCCAACGTCGGGGAAGTCCAGTTGGTGAAAAACAATAACGCCATCGCGAGCGGAAAATTTGCGAGCGGCTCATTTAATATGTACTTCATTTTGAACTACAAGGATGGCCTGTTCGGAGACAGCTCATCGATCTATCTTGCCGGCAGTGTCCGTGCGATTGCGGGCGCGTGCAAGGTGCCGGGCGCGGAAATCAAATTGCCGGACGTCAGCCTGGGGCAATTCGGCGGTGTGGGTTCGACGATAGGCGCGACGCCGTTTGTATTGAGGTTTAACGAGTGCCCGGCAGGATTCAATCGTGTCGGGTTCGGGCTCTTTCCTGTCCATGGCGTCGCCGCCACTGTGCCCGGTACATTGAAGCTGGCCCCCGATTCGACGGCTACGGGCATCGGCGTCAAATTAACCGAGCATTCCGGAATGCCTGCCCAGTTCGAAATATCGCAGTCGCTCGTCGAATACGACAGGAGCACGGGTGGCAGCTACACGATTCCGATGGTGGCCGCTTATGCCAGGACGGAGACATCGATTCGGGCGGGCCCGGTTAAAGCCATGATGGTCGTGCTCCTGGATTATCAATAGACGGGTGATTTGACCGGGGACGTCCGCATGACGATCCCCGGTCGATTCACGGCGCGACGTGTCGAGACGTCGCTTCCCGAGACGCGCTCACAACGCGTCGGCGGATGCCCGGTCAACCAGGGAAATTCGCGCGACGCTCAGCTGTTCACCGTCTGATACGCCGGGTAATCCGTGAGCCCCCGCGCACCGCCGCCGAACAGCGTGTTGCGATCATGCTCCGCAAGCGGCGCACCGATGCGCAAACGTTCGGGCAGATCCGGATTCGCGACGAACGGCCGCCCGAAAGCGATCAGATCCGCCCAGCCGTCGGCAATGGCTTCGCGCGCACGCTCGGCGGTGTACTTGCCCGCATAGATGAGCAGGCCCGGAAATGCCTTGCGGAGCTTCCACTTGAACTCGACCGGCATCAGCGGGGCATCGTCCCAGTCCGCTTCCGCGATATGGATGTAGCCGACGCCAAGCTCGCCGAGCAGCTTTGCCGCGGCGAGATACGTGGTCTCGGGGTCGGCGTCGACGCAGCCGTTCAGTGTCGTCAGCGGCGCGAGGCGAATGCCGACGCGCGACGGGTCGCCGGTGCCTTCGATCAGCGCCTGAGCGACTTCGGACAGGAAGCGCAACCGGTTCTCCAGCGAGCCGCCGTATTCGTCCGTGCGCGCATTCGCGTTCGAATCGATGAACTGGTTGACCAGATAGCCGTTTGCGCCGTGCAGTTCGACGCCGTCGAAACCCGCCGCCGCGATGGCGGCGAG
>NZ_JAHACR010000476.1 GCF_018375725.1 Burkholderia sp.
CCGGCAGCTCGCGGCGCTCGCCGTCGAGCGCCTCTGCGCACGCTTCGAATGGTCGGTGCTTGACTGGAACCAGCCCGCGATCGACTTCTACGAGAAAATGGGCGCGACCGTGCTGCCCGACTGGCGCATCGTGCGCGTGACCGGCGATGCGCTGAACACGCTCGCCGCGCGCTGACGCAATACGCGCAGGCAGACAAAAGGGGCGCCGATGGCGCCCCTTGTCGTTTCTGCCTGCCCGCGAGACCGGCCTCCTCAGGCCTCGTCGATGTCCGCGACGTCGGCGCCGAGCAATCCGGCCGCGGCTTCGCCCGGCAGCGCCTCGACCTGCTTGAGCTTGCGATTCATCACGCGGGTGCGCTGCTCGGCCGCCTCGATCGAACGCGTGACCGTCTCCAGCTGAGACTTCGTGCGCGCCAGCACGTCGCCGAACTTGCCGAACTCCGTCTTCACCGCGCCGAGCACCTGCCAGACTTCGCTCGACCGCTTCTCGATCGCAAGCGTCCGGAATCCCATCTGCAGGCTGTTCAGCAGCGCGGTGAGCGTCGTCGGGCCGGCCACCGTCACGCGATAGTCGCGCTGCAGCAGGTCGGTCAACCCCGGGCGGCGCAGAATTTCCGCGTACAGACCTTCGGTCGGCAAGAACAGCAGCGCGAAATCGGTCGTGTGCGGCGGCGCGACGTACTTCTCGGCAATCGTGCGCGCCTCCGCCCGGATCCGCGCCTCGAGCGCACGCGCCGCCTCTTCGACCGCGACCGCATCGGCACGCTCCTGCGCATCGATCAGCCGCTCGTAGTCCTCGCGCGGGAACTTCGCATCGATCGGCAGCCAGACCGGCTGCGCGTCGTTCGCACTGTCATGGCGCTCCGGCAGGCGAATCGCGAACTCGACGCGCTCGCTGCTCTTCGGCACCGTCGCGACGTTCTTCGCGTACTGATCGGGCGTCAGCATCTGCTCGAGCAGCGCCTCGAGCTGCACTTCGCCCCAGGTGCCGCGCGTTTTCACGTTGGTCAGGACCTTCTTCAGGTCGCCGACGCCCGCCGCCAGCGTCTGCATCTCGCCAAGCCCGCGATGGACCTGCTCGAGCCGGTCGGACACCAGCTTGAACGACTCGCCGAGCCGCTGTTCGAGCGTCGCATGCAGCTTCTCGTCGACCGTGCGGCGCATCTCCTCGAGCTTCGCCGCATTGTTCGTCTCGATCTCTTTCAGCCGCTGTTCGAGCGTCGCGCGTACTTCGCCGATCCGCCGGTCGTTCGCCTCGGTCAGCTGCGTGAGCTGGCGATTGAGCGTGTCGCCGAACAGCCTGAGCGCCGCGCTCTGCTCCTCGCGCGCCTGCTGCGCCTGACGCTGCAGGCTTTCGCGCATCGCGTCGAACTGCTGCGTATTGCCGGCAACGAGCTTCGCGAGCTGCTGCGCAAAACCGTCGATCTGGTTGTTCTGCACGGTCGCGACGCTCGTCAGCTGCGCGGCGAGCGTCTGCTGGAGCCGGGTGAAACTGCCGGCCATTTCCGTACGCGAACCGCGCGAGCTTTCGACGATCTCGCCACGCAGCTCGCGTTCGAGCCGTTCGTACGCGCGCGCCTGCTCGTGCGCGGCGTCCTCGATCTGCTCGCCGAGGAACGCCGCGTCGTCGTATCGGCTGTTGCCGCGCACGATGGCGACGATCGCCACGGCGAGCGCGACGGCCAGCACGACGATGGCCGCGAGCAACAAGGCAGTCGTCATACGCGCACCCGTCCGATCACGTCCGGATTGATCGGGTTCGGCGGACGGCCTGCGCGCGGCCCTTCGCCCAGCGCGGCGATCAGGTTGTCGGCGGCGAGGTTCGCCATCGCACGGCGGGTTTTCTCGGTTGCGCTCGCGATGTGCGGCGTCAGCACGACGTTCGGCACCTCCAGCAGTGCGGGATGCACGCGCGGCTCGCCTTCGAACACATCGAGGCCCGCCGCGGCGATCTTCCTGTCGCGTAGTGCGGCGGCGAGCGCCGCGTCGTCGACG
>NZ_JAHACR010000477.1 GCF_018375725.1 Burkholderia sp.
CATCCTCACGTTTATCCGCGTGATGGAAACCGGCAGCATCACCGCTGCGGCCGAAAGGATGAATCTATCCAAGTCTGTAATCAGCAAGCGTATTAGTGATCTGGAGGAGGCGTTGGGTGTTGAGCTTTTCCAGCGTTCCACGCGCCAGGTCAGGCCGACCGAAAACGGTCATGCCTTCTATGAACGGATGGTCCCGCTCATAAATGAAATCAACCTGACGACGGAGAGCCTCTCAGCCAGGCGGGAGAAGACGTTACGAGGTCAGTTACGCATTACTGCCCCGATGTCGTTTGGCTCCATGTATCTAGGCCCGGTCATCGCCGAATTCGCACGACAGCATCCCGACCTCGAACTGGCTATCGATTACGAAGACCGTTTGGTCGACCTCATCCAGGGAGGGTATGACATTGGAATCCGCATCGGCCACCTGCGCGACTCAAACCTGCGTGCCCGAAAGCTTTGCGAATGCCCGCGCGTTGTCGTTTGTAGCCCTTCGTACATCGACTCCCATGGAGTACCTGGAACCGTTGCCCAACTGGCCAATCACCAGTGCATTGATTATGCCTATGTCCACACCAGCAGACTGTGGCAGTTCGAGGCAGAGGAGAAGGACAGTTCCCCAGTCAGTGTCTCGATGCGCAGTCGTATCGTCATCAATCACGGGGGCGCGTTGCGGGACATGGCGATTGCCGGTCTCGGCATTGTCTCGTTGCCGATCTTTCTTGTGGCCGACGCTTTGCGCGCCGGCGCCCTCGTGCCGATACTGGCGGGATATCGGCAGCCGCCCTATACCGTTGCCGCGATTTATCCGCCGACGCATCATGTATCGACAAAGGTGCGAACCTTCATCGACTTTCTGGTCGAGTGTTTCGCGCCTCCGCTGCCTTGGGACGATGATGCCGAGGGCAGTCGGGAATCGGTGTTGCTGCGCCTGCGCGGTATTAATAAGCTACCGACGGATTGATATGAAAGCGGCAAGCGGTTATGGTGCAGTTCTGATGCGTCGGTCTGTCATCCTTGAGCTTTCGACGAGCGCAAACCAGTGAGCAAGCCGCAAGATCTCGAATAGTTGTCCAACGGGCGTCATTTCGACCGCGAAGTCATCGTACTGTGCGTGCGATGGCGTGCTGCGCTACAAGCTCAGCCTGTGCGATCTTATCGAGATGATGGCTGAACGCGGCTTATCCTTTCCCTACACTGCAATCATGCGCTGGGTGGAGCGCTGCACGTCGGAGTTCGTCAAACGCTGGGGTAATTCCCTCAAAAAATCAGCGGTGGAAAGACGTAGAATTTTTTCGTTGAGGGAATTCAACGGAATGAAGAAGTCGAGGTTCATGGACAGCTCAATCATGGACGTGCTCGAGTGGGTTGAGTTGGGGTGGTCGGTACGGACCTATGCCGGGCTCCCGGCATAGGTCCGGCGACGTTCTACAAGTCGCGCTAAGAGTACTGTGGCATGGATGTCTCGCTGATCACGCGGATGAAGGAGTTGGACGAGGAGAGCGCCCCGGCTGAGCAAGATGTAAGTCAAGGAGATGATTGAGGCTGAGATCATTGCGGAGGCGTTTGCAAAAACGCTATGGTCTTCCCCGTTTTGTCCCCATGGTCCATGAGGTTGTGGCTGGCTTGCCGGCGCGAGATAGTCATGCGAGTGGTGGCGAGCCGGGATACATTGATCCGCCTGGCATGCGAAGCGAACCGGGCGGTACGAATGGCTGTGGCTGTACCACTGGGAAGATCTGGACCACGGGCAGCGTTTCGCGACCGACTGGATACCGACGTACCATCACGACCGCTCGAAAATGGCTCTTGGCGGATTTACGCCAAGACAGCGGCTGGCCATGACTGCTCTATTCCTACTTCCGAACACGATGGAAACACGGGGATTCCTCGCCCTAGAATCGCGTCGCCACCCCGATCCGTACCAGCGCCTGAGACCGATTGCTGGACGCGGCGCCGGGTTGCATCAGGCCGTTGATCCACGCCTGTG
>NZ_JAHACR010000478.1 GCF_018375725.1 Burkholderia sp.
GCACCGGATAGCCTGCGGCCACGCCGATGTCGTCGAGCATGCGTTGCGCGTGCGTGTCGTCGGCGGGCAGCGGATTGTCCTGCAGCGCCTCGGCGAAACGCGTGAAGAACGCCTTCGGATCGAGCGCGGCGACCTGCGCGGCCGGCGTGCCGCCGCTCGCCGACTCGGCGGGCGCGCTGCCTGCGTGAACCGCCACCGACGCGCCTCGCGCCGCGCCTGTATAGACCGACAGCGGCACGAGGCGGATCGCGCGCTGCAGCTTCTTCACGGCGGTCAGGTCCCGGCCGCCGCTCGTCTGCAGGCGCACTTCGAGCCACGCGTTGCGCGACGGCACATCGACACGCGCGACACCGGCGGGCAGCTTGCCCTGCCAGTCCTTCGCGGCGAAGGCGATCGTCTGGACACGGGCGCCGCGGCCGCCGTGCGGGCTGCGCACCGCCGCGCTCGACGACCACAGCACGTTGGTCCACATGTCGAGCGCGCGCGCGTCCCAGTAGCGATCGCGCGTGTCGGGCAGCGTCATGATCACCGGCTCGGCGGCCACGTCGAGCCAGCCGCACGAATCCAGCGTATCGACACCCGGCAGCGGCGGATTGACCGCGCCGACCGGCGGCATCGCCTGCGCGTGACGCAGCGTGTTGAGCGGCGCCTGGCCGGGCTGCGTGCCGTCGCCGCCGGTGGCGGCGTCCTTCGCGACATCCATCAGCACGAGCGGGTACGCGTAGAGATAGGCATCGGCCACTTCGGCGCGCATCCAGCCGGTCTTGTGCTGGATCGCGTCGGGTTGCGACGCGCATCCGGCCAGGAGCGCCGCAAGGGCAAGCGACGCGCACGCGCGTCGCAGGGAAACGGTTTCTCGTCGGGTTCTTGTCATCGATGGCTGGCCGTATGTCATTCTCGAAAAATCAATGCCCTGCGAAACGCGCAAACCATCAAACCCAGGCCAGGCACGATCAGTCACACTGCCCGGCCTGCCCGGACGACACATTTGCAGCGGGCATTTACATCAGACCGATATCATAGCGCCTCGGGACAATCCCTAATTTGCAGCATGCCGGGCATTGCAGCAGCCGAAAGGCGCGTTGCCGACGACGAGATGCCGTCCATGGTCATGCGGCCGCATGTTCACGCGCGTTGCCGTCGATCCAAACACGCCGGCCCGAACCGGGATTCCGCCAGCGGCATCGGCCCGATCCGTCATCGACTCGCACGCACCTTCACGTACGCCGGCCCGGATGGATCATCATCGAAACGTTTTTGGGCAACCTGACGTCATTTCCGAAAATTACAACAATGTAATCATGTATTTGCGCCCATTGGCACGCTCTTCGCTTTCTGCAATGGACAGGCTCGATCGCACGCGCGAGCCGAACCCGGACGCGGCGCGCCGCCGCTGCCCGTGCGGTTCCCGCGCTTTCCCCGTATGGCGTTGCCGGACTGTCGGGCGGAACGGAGCCATCCCGGCATCCATGCACCGGCGTTCGCGCCGGGCACGCGGCCCGGCAGTTCGGTTCCTTCGTGCAGTCTGTCCGGATCAAATATGTAACGCGTCGAATGACGTCAGCCTCGTCAGGAGGGCACTATGCAACCCCTTGAACGCAAACGGTCTTTACTCTGGCTGGTCGCACTGCTGCCCTGCCTTTTCCTGGGCCTGATCGCAGCGACCGCGATCACCGCGCCGAGCGCGCTCGCGGACGGCAAGTCCGCGCACGGCCACGGCTCGTTGCCGTCTGGCAAGGAATCCTGGGGCAAGCCGAAATTCCAGTCATCGGGACCGCATCCGAACGACACCAGCGCGAACCGGACGGCGAAGGACCGTCAACCCAACAAATAAAAGCACGCACCACGTCATTTTTCTCATTGTCGGGGGAATTGTCCGAACATTCGGACTCGATGTGCGAGGTTTGAAATGAGCGCTTTGCGAACACCATCCCGCATGCTCGGGCTGCTCATGCGCGGCCTGGCCACGGCAGGACTCTGCGCGGCGGG
>NZ_JAHACR010000065.1 GCF_018375725.1 Burkholderia sp.
CCGACCCGCAGGCAATCGCGAACGCGGCTCGCGAGTTCATGTCCGGCCAGGCCGCCAAGGGCATCACGGTGTCGTACGCCGACGCGGTGCTGCATGTCAGCAAGGCCGACGCCAGCTGACCGCATTTTCTGACACCACTACGAAGGATCGACATGCTGACCAACAAACGAATCGTCACGTCCAACTACGTTGCCGCCACCGCACAAGTAGCGCACCAGCTCGTCGCGTACGGCGACGCCGACGACCAGGCGAAGGCTGCGACCGGCGCTGCCGGCGAAAAACTGCTCGGCGCGACGACCGACGTAGGCGCGGCGATCGGCGAACGTGTCGACGTGGTGCTGCTCGGCCCGACGCCGGTTGTCTACGGTGCAGCAGTGGCACGCGGCGACCGCATCAAGGCGGACGCTCAAGGCCGCGCCATCGCGGCGGCAGCGGGCGACGCATCCATCGGCGACGCGCTGCTGAGCGGCGTTGCTGGCGACATCGGCTCGGTGTTCATCGGCCGCTGATCGCGGCGATAGCCGGCCACCCATTCGACTCACTCTACACCGGAGCATTTCATGACCAGTCCGTTTCCGATCGATCCGCAGTTGACTGCCATCGCGGTGATCGTGCGCAACCAAGCGATGATCGCTGACCAGGTACTGCCGCGTACGTCGTCGTTGGCCAAGCCGACGTTCGCCTACCAGTACTACCCGCCGGCCCAACAATTCACGGTGCCGGACACGAAGGTCGGCCGCCGTTCGCAGGTCAACCAGGTCGAATTCAACGGCGAACGCGTGCCGGCTGAGACCGAGGATTACGGTCTGGATCACCAGTTGCCGCAGACCGACATCGACAACGCACCGGACAACACGAACCTGGAAGCGCTGACGACCGAGATGCTGGCCGGCCTGATCCTCCTGGATCGCGAAATTCGTGTGTCCCGCACCGTGTTCAACACGGCAACGTACAAGGGCAACGCGGAGAACGTCGCTGCGTCCGATCGCTTCGACAACCAGAACAGCGACCCGCTGGAATTCCTGCTCGACGTGCTCGACCGTCCGATCATGCGCCCGAACGTCGCCGTGCTCGGTCAATCCGAATGGCGCGCGCTGCGGACGCACCCGGTTATCGCGAAGGCGGTGCACGGCAATGCCGGCGACAAGGGCGCTGCTACGCGTGAACAGGTCGCGGAGCTGCTGGAAATCGACCAGATTCTGGTGGGCCGTGCGCGCGTGAATCTGTCGAAGCCGGGCCAGCAGGCCAAGATCGCGCCGGCCTGGAGCGGCGGCATGTCGCTGCTGTACCAGGACACTGCGGCGGCGAAGATCGCGGGCGTGGTCGACGGTGCCAACGTCACGTTCGGCTTCACGGCCGAGTACGGCACGCGCATCGCAGGTGCCGAGTTCGACAGTCGCATCGGCTTGCGCGGCGGTCGCCGCGTGCGCGTTGGCGAGTCGGTCAAGGAGGTCGTCTGCGCGCCCGAGCTGGGCTTCTTCCTGAAGGACGTTATCACGCCGGCATAACACCGCGAGAGAGCCAGCGACCCCGGCCGACGTGGATGTGCGGCGTCGGCCGGGCGGAGGCAGGAGAAATCATGAGCGAGAAAACCTATGAAGTGCTGGAGCCCGTTCGCATTCATCGCAAGTCGCGTGATGTCGGCGCGACGGTCGTGGCTCATCCTGACCACGTCGCCGACCTGGTGAGCAGCGGTGTGCTGCGCGAGGTCGGCAACGCCGATGAAGACCGATCGACCAGTGCCGGTGCGCAGCTCGAAGCCAACACGGAATCCGGCACCACGATGGACGCTACCCAATCGGGTGCGTCGGCTGGGCGCGAAGATGCCGCGCAAGGCTCCGAAGGCGCGGCCAAGCCGGTGACGGCGCCCGACGTTCAGGCGGTCAGCAAGCCCACGAAGCCGGCCGTAAAGACCCGTTCTGCGAAACCCGCTGCGAAGCGCGGTGCTGCATCGAAGGGCCGGAAATGAGCGCATACGCCACGCTTACCGAGTACGTGCAGGAGTTCGGTCTGGACGAAACCAGCCAGCTGCTGCGCGATGAGGAAAGCGACGTGCTGTCGCCTGAGTTGCTGCGCGAAGGCATCGCTGGGGAGTACTCGCTCGACCGCACCGACGACGAGCGCGACACGTGCGACCGCGCGATGGCGCGGTTGACTTCCATGCTCGCGCAGGCCAGCCGGTTTATGGACGGCTACCTGCGTTCCAACGTGCGGTTGCCGCTGGAACAGGCGGACATCGACCAGACGCCGCTGAAGACTTGCTGTCTGTCGCTCACGCGCTGCTCGCTGCAGGACGACCCGGACAACGCGACCGAGCAGCAGGAAAAGCGCTGCAAGTACTGGAACGACTGGCTGCGTGATGTCTCGACCGGTAAGGTCCGGCTGCTGCCGCCGCCCGCTGCGAGTGGTCGACGTGTGCTGTGGGGCAAGGTGCCCAGTGCGTACAACTGGGACAGGTACGGGAAATGAACGGCGTGTCGGTGCAATGGGACTTCAGCGGTAACGATGCGCTGCGGCGACACCTCGCGGCGATCGGCGGCGCAACGTTCACGCGCGTGCGCGAGGACATCGGCGAATACATGCTCGGCCAGATCCAGGATCGATTCGACCAGCAGACGCTCTGGGATGGCAGCCCGATGCCGCAGTCGGCTGCTGCGCTCGCTCGTGAAGGCCAGACGCTGATCGACTCGCGCGACCTGTACGACAGCTATGTGTACAACCTGATTCCAGATGGTCTGGAATTCGGCAGCAACCAGGAGTACGCGCGCATCCACCATTTCGGCGGTGACGCTGGACGTGGCCATTCCGTCCATATCGAGGCGCGGCCGGTGCTCGGCGTCAATGATCGCGATGCCGCGCTGATCGGCCAGATGCTGCTCGACGCAGTGAGGATGATGTGATGGACACGAACGTCATGAGCACGGCGCTGCTCAATGCGCTCAACGTCGAGCTGCGCGCGAAGGCCGGCAAGCTGTTCAAAACGGTTGACCTGTACGGCGGCCAGTTCGACGCAGAGGAAGTGCCCGCGCACTCGTTTGTCGCGCCTGCTGCCTTCACAGCCTGCCTGGGATGGCGACGCTTGCCGAAAACCGGCCAGTACATCGGAAAGAACGCCTGGCTCGCGCGGTGTGCCGTGTTTGTCGTGACGAAGGACAGCAACCGCGTGGCGCGTGCAGCTTCCGCGATGCAGCGCGCCGAGCTGGTGTCGCGAATTCTCGCGAACTGGGATCGGCCGCCGTGTACCGGCAAGGCCGACAACGTGGTCGCCGAAAACATGTACAGCCGCAAGTTCGACGCGAAGGGACTGGCGGTCTGGATGGTTGGCTGGTGGCAGGAAATCGAATTTGATGGCCTGCTGCGCCCCGACGAGTTGCCCGACCTGGTGACAGTCGAAGTGCATACGACGCCCACGACGCGGCCACCCGATCCGCCGCCGCCCACTGAATCCATCCCCAACGTTCAAATCGATATCGAAGGAGTGACAAATGGCCCGAGCCAAAACCGAGACGACAGCTGACATCGACGGTGCTGTCGACACCATCGAACAGATCGCATCCGAACCGGCACCGCTTCCGCCGCCGCGACTCGGCGAGCAGATCGCCGTCGTGGTGGGTGCTGGCCGTGTCGTCATCAATCGGGAATTCGGCGGTCTGTACAGCGAGACGGAAGCCGGCCCCGCGACGGTCAACGTTCGCATTCTCCGGCTGCTCGATGACTGCGATCTGATCCGCCAGCCGACCGAGTAACTGAACACCGTTCAAACCTGCCTCAAACCTCAATTTCAGGGCGATAGAAGATGCTTACGAACCTGCTTTCCCTCAACTTCCTTGTGCCGTTCGTGGCGCACAAATTCGATGCGTCCAAGGCGATCCGGGGCCTTCGTGGCATGCCGCGCAGTGTGCTACTGATCGGCCAGGCAAATCCGCCGATCGGCGTCGACATCAAGAAGCGCCAGCGCGTCACCAGCGAGGCCGAGGCGATCGGCCTGCTGGGCGAAGGCTCGATGCTGCTGGCGATGTGGCGCGCAGCGAAAGACAACGCCGATCTGGGCATGCCGATCGACCTGGTGATTCTCGCCGACGATGCGACCGCGATCGCGTCGACCGGTAAGGTCACGGTCCAGGTCGACGCGCAGCATGCTGCGGGCGAGCTGCCGCTGTACATCGGTGGGAATCGCATTCGCATCGGTGTCACGGTCAACGATACGGCGACGACCGTTGCAACGAAACTCATCAACGCGATCAACGCGAAACCGAGTCTGCCGGTGGTTGCTGCAGCCGGGGCGACGGGCGGTGAAATCAAGCTCACCTGCCGCTGGAAGGGCGCGACTGGCAACAGCATCGATCTGCGGGGCACGTACTACGCCGACGATCGCCTGCCGCAGGGCGTCACGCTGACGATCACGCCGATGGCTGCCGGTGCTGTCAATCCGGACATCACGCCGGTCATCTCGGCAATCAAGGGCTTCCGTGCCACCGAATACGCAATGCCGTACACCGACAGCGCGAACATGGGTGTGCTGGAGGCAGAGCTGGAGCGGCGCTGGAATTTCGACAACATGCAGGACGGCCAGGCCGTGACGGTCATGCGTGGCACCGAAGGCGAAGTCGTCGGCTGGCTCGGCCCGCGCAACAGCCCGGCGGTGCACACCATCTGCGTAACTCGCGATCTGACCAACCCGTGGGAGACGGCTGCGATGGCCGCCGCCGCGATCGAGAGCCATGCGGCGATCGACCCGGCAGTGCCGTTCACGGGTGTGGCGCTGACCGGCTATGTCGCTGCGCGCCTGGAAGACGACTGGGATATCGATCAGCGTAACAACATGCTGACGGCGGGGGGCTCGGTACTCGAGACGATGGAGGACGGCACCGCGAACATGCTGCGCATGGTGACGAACTACACGACGCATCCGACCGGTGCTGTCGACCCGTCGTGGCGGAACCTGAACTGGGTGAAAACGCTGTCGTACTACCGCTGGTTCACGGTGACGGAAATCCAGACGAAGTATCGCGGCTACAAGCTCGCCGAGTACGTCACCGAGCCGATTCCGGGCCAGAAGATCATGACCGTACCGCTCGGCACCGACATCATGCTGAACAACTACGAGCAGTTCATGACGGCCGGCCTGTTCCAGAACATGGACCACTACAAGAAGACGCTGCTGGTCGAGGTCGACGGGCCGAACGGCAAGCTGAAGGTCGTCGACCAGCCGGTGCTCATCACCCAGCACTACCAGACCGAGATCACCAGCGAGTTCATCGCGGGTCACGTTTGATCGGCTCGGAAGCACACACATTTCTCTGACTTAAATGGAGGGCTCAATGGCCTGCGATAGCGAACTTTTCCGAGTGGATAGCTTCACCGTGGACGGTGAGGAATGGGCGATCGAAGACGGCAGCGCGACCATCGAGGGCGCGGCCGGATTCGAACGCGAAGCCGCATTGGCGGCCAATGGCCAGGACTACACGACGCGCAAGCGCGTGCAGCGTGTCATCAAGACCAAGCTGCTGTTCACGGGTTCGCGCGATCCGCAAAGCATCAGCGCGATCTGCGAAGCGCAGATTGTCATGACCAACCTGCATACCGGCCGCCGCTGCCGCGCGGGCAAATGCACGTTCATGAGCATGGGTGAAGTCGGGAACGGTCCGGTCGACATCCAGTTCATCGCGCTTACGCCGTTCCAGTGGCTGTAACGCGCGGGCGATCAACCCATCGGAGTATCAAAATGGACAACCAGCACAAACAAATCAAGGGTTATCGCGATCTTTCGCAAGCCGAGATCGATGCGATGAATCGAGTGAAAGCGAAGGCCGAAGAGATCGGGAAACTGATCGATGATCTGCGCGCGACGCCGACGCTGGACCAGCGCTGGATCAATATCGGCGCGACCGATCTGCAAAAGGGTTTCATGGCCGTCGTTCGTGGAATTGCGCAACCCACGTCGTTCTAGTCGTCCGCACTTCAATCGTGACCACGAAGGCAGGCGCCGGCCCTGCCTTCGTCGTATCTGGCCGGCGCATATCCATCATCGGGACATCACCATGAATAAGAACGATATCAACGTCGTGCAACTGGTCGACGGCCTGCCGTCGCAGGTTGGCGAGCAGAAAGTGCGGTATCGCACGGTTCGCCTGCGCGAGACGACCGTGGCCGACGAGTTCGCGGCTGTTGAGATGGCCGAGCGCGTCGTGTCGATTCAGGGTAAGCCGACGCTGCTGGTTTCCGACGAGCTGTATCGCGTGGCGATGACGCTGCGCCACGTCGACCGCTTCGAATGTGCCGGACTTGATCCGATCGACCAGAAGTTGATGACGCTGGACATGTTCGGCCGACTGTCGCCGCTCGACCTGGCGAAGATCGAAGAACGGTGCGTGCTGGTCGACCTGGCGGCGCAGCTCCGACACGGGCTCATCATGCAGGCCGACTTCGACGCGATCCTGGCCGGCGAGAAGGAACAGTCCGGCCCGCGAACCGAGGGCCAGGCTGAAGCAATGGGAGACGCTGGCGCGTCAGCTCAGTCTGGCCCTGCCATGCTCGCTGACTTCGGTGCGCAGCATGCCGCTGTCGCAGCTGATGGCGCAGGCCGCTGAGCTGGACCGCACGCATAAGGCCCGACAGGAACAGATGAGGAAACGGCGATGAGCAATATGGTGCTGCGGTACGTCATCAACCTGACCGGTGACCTGAAGCGCCGCGCGACCGAGAACGCGCGCGCGCTCGAACAGGCCAGCCAGCGTCAGACCAAGGCGCTCACGGGTGTGGATCGCGCCGCGCAGAAGACTGAGAAAACGCTGGAAAAGGTGGGCAGCAAGACGAACGCCGCTCGTCTGGAGAGCGACGCGCGGCGCATGGAGGCCGCGCTGTCCGGTGTCGCGAGCGCGTCGCAGCGCGCGGACGCGGCGATGGCACATGTCGGCGCGTCTGGCGGCGAACGTGCTCAGCGTTACGTCGACGGCATCGCGCGCGCGATGGCGCGACGCCGGAAGATCACCGACCAGGCAGCGCTGCGCGATAAGCAGCAGCTGGATGCCACCGCTTCCCTGGCGGATAGCACGGCGAAGAAGCTTGAAAAGATGGGCGCGAAGACCGGTGCCGGCCGCGTCGACTCCGACGCGCGCCGCATGCAGTCGGCGCTGGGCAATGTCACGAGCGCCAGCCAGCGCGCGACGACGGCGCTGTCGCAGGTGGGCGGCCGGTCGTCGCTGGATCGCATGAACGCGTATCTTGGCAGCGTTGCCCGTCGGCTCGACGACGTTCGGCGCAACGCCGAGCGTGCGGCGCATGTCGTCGGTCGAATCGGACAGACCGGCGCGGCTGTTGTCGGTGGGGCGATCGCGGGCGGCGCTGCTGCCGCCGCAACGCTTCAACGGCCGATGTCGTTTGACGAACGGCTGGCGCATATGGCGAACGTCGCGTATGGCGATCGGTCGCCGGTCGCGCGCATCATGGAGATGCGCAATCTGGAAAACACCATCAACGCGGCAGTGCAGAACGGCGGCGGTACGCGGGATTCTGCCGCTGAAGCGTTGAACAACGTCATTTCCTCTGGCATCGTGAAGATCGACGCCGCGAAGGCAATGCTGCCCGATCTTCAGCGTGGTTCTACCGCAGCCGACGCCCCTGTTACCGACATCGCGCAGATCGCGGTTGCTGGGATGCGCAACTATGGTCTGACCGAAGACCAGATCGGTAAGGCGGTATCGAAGGCCGTGGTGGCCGGTCAGGAAGGCGGATTCGAGCTGAAGAACATGGCGCGATGGCTTCCTGAGCTGATGGCCGCTTCCAGCGACAAGCTCGGCATGCGTGGCATGGGTGACTTCGAACGGCTGGTGTCCTACGCTCAGGCATCGGTTATCACAGCTGGCAGTGCTGACGCTGCAGGTAACAACCTCAAGAACCTGATCTTGAAGATCAACAGCACCGACACGGCGCAAGACTTCAAGAAACTCGGCATCAATCTGCCGAAGTCACTGGCCCGTGCACGAGAACGCGGGTTCGATGGGATCGAAGCGTTTGCGGATTTTGCCGAGCAGATCGCCGCGAAGGACAAGTCTTTCACCGCGCTGAAGGCCAAGGCATCTACCGAGACCGGCGAGCAACAGAAGGCCACTTATCAGGCGATGGCCTCAATCCTGCAAGGCTCTGCGGTCGGTCAGGTGATTCAAGACCGGGAAGCGCTGATGGCCTTGGTCGGTGTCATGTCGAACAAGCAATACGTGAAGGACGTACTGGGCAAGGTGCGCGAAGACAACGGAGAGGCCGTAGCATCGAACTTTAGCGTCGTATCGAGCCGTGCGGCCTTCAAGGCGCAGCAGGTCGGCAACGAAACCGACATCGCGCGCAGCCGCGTCTTCGAACAGATCGACGGCCCGCTGAAGACAGCCTTGGACGGGATTACGAAGTTCGCGCAGGAACTGCCAGGCGCGACCACAGCCCTTGCCGCGTTCGGCCAGGCGGCAACGGTCGTCACGTCGGCCGGCGTCGGTGGTGCCCTGGCTGGCTTTCTGCTCAGCCGCGGTCGTCGTGGTGCACCTGGCGGTCCCGGTGCTGGTGGCGGTCTGGGTGGCTTCGGCGGTGGCCCGGTGCCCGTCTACGTCGTGAACAAGCACATGAGCTTGATGCCAGATGCATGGGGAAACCCGAACCGTACGCAGACAGGTGCCGCTGCCGGCGCAGCCGCTGGAGCACGGCGTGGGCTGCTCGGCCGACTCGGCGCGAGCGCGCCGTGGCTGGTAACGGCCGGGCTGGCCGCATACGATCTGCTGCCCACTCTGCTGGACAGCCGCAAGACGCCGACGGAGAAAGCCAACGCGGCCGGCCGTACTGCAGCCGGCGTCGCTGGTGGCTGGGCTGGCGCGCAGGCAGGCGCGGCGCTCGGTGCGTTCGGCGGCCCATTCGCGCCCATTACGGTGCCACTCGGCGGCATGCTCGGCGGCGCAGCCGGTTTCATCGGGGCGCAGTGGGCCGGCGATCGGCTCAGCAGCGCGATGTCCAGCCCGCCGTCACAGCGTGCGAACGAAACACGCGGCAGTAACGGATCGACCGTCCAGGTGCCGCAGGAGATGCTGGACCGCATCAGCATCCTTCGCACTCAGCCGGCCTATCTGACCAACCCGATGCTGCAACCGTCGACGGCGCTCGCGATGATGGAGCGCATCCAGTCCGAGCCGCAGAAGGTCGAGATCGGTAACGGCACCTTGAACGTCGCCGTCGCGGTGCGTGACGATCGCGTCATGACGACCGCGACGGTGACGCAACAGCCGTTCGCACTGCGCGTCGACGCAGGTTCTACCAATCCGGGAGGCTTTGCCCGATGACACTGCTAGGAACCAGCTGGCTCGACCAGCTGCGCACCGCGTCGTGGCGCGACGTGTCGTTTCAGGTCGACACGATCGAGATGACGGACGGCGACAACACGGTGATGCGTGAATACCCGTTCCAGGACTTGCCGACCGTGTTTCGCATGGGCGCGGGCGCGAACGAAATCAAGTTCTCGGCCTACGTGGTCGGCGACGACTACCTGGACCAGCTCAACCGCCTGCGCCAGGTGCTGACCGGCGACGGTGTGTTGGTGCACCCGACACAAGGCAGCATCCGCTGTTGGTGCAACGGCAAGTACACCGTGAAGGAAGCGCCCGCGTCCGAAGGCGGATGCGCGCGCCTGGAACTGTCATTCATTCGCGCCGAGCCGCGCCGGTATCCGGTTGGCGTGACGAACACAGCCGACCAGGTGGCGGATGCGGCCGACGGCGCGGAACAGTCGCTGCTCGATTCGCTCGCGGCGAATCTCGACCTGTCGAAGCTGACCGGATGGGCGCACGACAACGTGCTGAGCCGGATTCGCGCCGGGCTGGATACGTTGTGGGATGGCATTTCGTTCGTGAACCGGATTTACGACACGTATAACAGCCTAGTGCGGCAGTACATCACCTTCCCGTTGAACGAACTGGCCGCGATTCCGTCGATTCTCGGCCGTCGTATCTCCGACCTGACCAAAATCCCGGAAACGCTCACCTCAAATGAGGCATGGTCTGCGTTCGGCGCGGCGCGGAACCTCTGGAAGGCACCGACCGCGACCCGCAGCCTGCTGTCGCAGGCGACGCCTCCATCGCGGTCTGGTCTGCCACAAGCCATCAGCCCGGATATCGCGGCGGCATACGCGCCGGCCGGCTTCGTTCCATCCGCTGCCCAGACGAAGCTGGCCGAAGCCTTCACGCCACCCACCAGCCCCTACCAGACCGCCGCGCGCCAGGCCGAGGCGCAGTCGCTGAAGACGCTGGAGCTGTTCTTCAACGGCGTCGTCACGATCATGGCCGTGCGCGCGGTCGCGCAGATCGAGCTGGAGAACTACGACCAGGCGCTGGCGCTGCGCACGGACTTCAACCGGCAGATCACCGAGCTGATTCTGGCCAGCGCGGCCGAGCCGGTGGGCGGTGTCGGCGCAACGACGACACACGACGCGCTGGTGCGCCTGAAGACGGCCGTGCTGGCCGACCTGCAGGCGCGATCGCGCGATCTGGCCCGGCTGACAACGTACACGCCCGAGTCGTGGCAACCGGCGCTGTATGTGTCCTATCGCATGTTCGGCACGACACGCTGGGCCGGCGAGATCGTGGCCATGAACCCACATATCCGCCATCCGCTGCTGGTGCCGCCTGGCACGCCGCTGCGCGTCATCAAGCACGACTGACCCATGACGAAACCCGATCAATTCACCCGCGACGACGCGAAAATCTACGTGACCGTGAACGGTCGCGATTACCAGGGCTGGCTGTCATCCACCATCGAGCGATCGCTGGAAACGCTGTCCAGCCGCTTCACCATCCCGGTGTCGCTCATTCCCGGCAACCCGCCCGACATCAAGCGTCAGGACGCGATCAAGGTGCGCATCAACGACACCTTGGTTGTGACCGGCACCGTGCTGGCCGCTGAGCCGTTCTATAAGCGCGACGATTGCGGCCTGAAGGTCGAGGGCCGCAGCCGCAGCGGCGATCTGGTGGCGTGCTCGGCGGTCTATCAGGGCGGCCAGTGGCGTAATGCGAAGCTCGACCGGATCGCACGGGATCTGTGCGCGCCGTTCGGCATCGACGTGAAGATCGACACCGATATCGGCGAGCCGATCCGCGATCTGAAGATCGAGCACGGCGAAAAGGTCATCGACGTGCTCGCGCGCGCGGCACGCCTCCGCGGCGTCCTGGTGACGACCGACGCCGAGGGGCGCGTGCTCATCACGAAGGCCGGCAAGGCGAAAAGCCACGGCGCGATCGTGCGCG
The DNA here is from genome assembly GCF_018375725.1 of Burkholderia sp. Lineage (GTDB taxonomy): Bacteria > Pseudomonadota > Gammaproteobacteria > Burkholderiales > Burkholderiaceae > Burkholderia. The sequence continues at coordinate 11,274 of NZ_JAHACR010000065.1, forward strand.
GCGTGAACGTCATCAGCATGGAAAGCGTCGGCACCGATGCCGAGCGGCATTCGGACTACTTCTGCTACGGCCAGGGCAACGTCACGCATCGGTCGAGCCTGCAGACGCTGGAAGTCGGCGGCAGCATGGGCGATCCCATCAAGGCGTTCAAGAAAGCCGTGCAGCATAAAGCGCAAGCGAAAGACCCGGACATGAAGCGCTATCTGCCGCTGGTCATCAACGCGGACGGCAACAACGATGCGCCCGACATGCAGCGCCTGGTCGACCACACGATGCGCGTACGACGTGGCCATGCGTACGGCCTGAAATACGTGGTCGAGGGCTGGACGTGGAAAGGCAAGCCGTGGGAGATCAATACGCGCGTGCCGATCTACGACGACATCGCCGGCCTGGACGGCGATGAATGGCTGATCTGCGAGGTGAAACAGACGGTCGACCTGAAGGAAGGCGACGTGACCGAGCTGCTGGTGCGGCCGCGCGAGGCGTACGACACCGTGCCGCTAAAGTCGAAGACGAAGCGCGGACATGGCAAGGGCAAGCGCGGCAAGGATGGCGCGGTGCTCGAAGTCAAGGGAGACCCGTCGTGAACCTGCTCAACATGTTGCGACGCGCACTGCTGCGCGGTCTGAAGGAAGGCCCGGTACAGGAAGTTGCCGTGCAGGTGTTCGATACATCCGGCCGCGAGAATGCCGAGCGCTGGCAGGACTACGGATTCGCCGGCAATCCGGGCGATGGCCAGGGACTCGTGATCGAGGTCGGCGGCCATACCGTCGTGATGCGCCTGGATCGCATCGACAGCCGGCCGCAGCTCAAGGTCGGTGAAGTTGCTGTCTGGCATAAGGACGGCCACAAAATCCTATTGACGGACGGCGGCAAGGTACGTGTTGAGTGCACCACGTACGAAGTCGAGTGCGACAACTACAAGGTCGCGGCCAAAGCCGGCATCGAGCTGACTACGCCGAAGGTTGCCGTCAGCGAGGCGATCGAATCGAAGACGGCCAACATCACGGAAGGTGCGACAATCGCCGGCCGTGACTTCGTTGGACACGGCCACAAGAATGTCCAGCGCGGCAACGACAATTCGGGCGGCGTCGTCTGACGCCAAAAGCCTGTTTATGAAATGTTTCACAGCGACTTAAACGCCGCTTGAAACGATCATGAAGGCCAGTTTAAGCGCTGGCCACCATGATCGACATCCTGACCACTTCCACCACATCCACCGCCGCCCTGGCGCTGCCGTTCGACTGGAGCGTCGTACGAACCGGCCGCGCCAGCAAAAGCGCGTGGCACGACTATTCGAACCCCTGCATTGCAGCCGGCCACCACGTCGAGGCGCTGGAAGTCCGCGCGCTCGAACTGGACGACAGCCTTTGTACGGCGGTCATTCTGTCGCTGTTCTGCGATCGCCGCGCCGATGCCGATGTAATCCTGCCGCACAACCAGACCGACCGACGCGGCTGGTGCGGCGACGAATTCGCCACGCCGTCGACGGACGCGCCGCGCGACGAGTCAGATGCGTGGGGCTCGCATCTCTGGCTTTGCTACGTCTCGAAATCGAGCGTCGATGTGCTCGAACGCGCGCGCTTTGCTGCGTGGGAATCCCTGCAATGGATGGTCCGCACCGACGTGGCCAGCCGCGTCGACGTGACCGCGACGTGGGCCGGCACGGGCGACGAACGCCTGGCGCTACGCCCGCGCATCTACCCGGGCGAATCCGATCGGCCGGTGTATGACGTGCTGTGGGGCACGGCGCTGCGGAGGGCTGTCGTATGAGCACGTCCGTACAGGTCGTCATTCCGACCATCGCCGAGCTGAAGGACAACGCTGCGCGCGAGCTGCAACAGGGCTTGACCGACGCAGTAATCGCCCAGGGCGGTGCGCTGTCGGCGACCGACATCGCCCTGGCTCGATCGAACATCGAAGTACAGGCGTTCGTCCAGGGCGTTGGCATACATGGTGCGTACCGCTACCTTCGCGACTTCATTGCTCGCCAGGCGATTCCGACCAAGGCCGTCGACGAGTTTTTGGACGACTGGCTGGTCGCCTACGGCCTGCCCCGCAAGGAGGCGATTGTTTCTCAGGGCGCGGCGCTCGGTTCCGGTGTCGTCGGCGCGAAGCTGGCGGCCGGCAGCGTACTGCGCGCCGACAACGACCTGACGTTCACGGTGCCCAAGGATGTCAGCGTAGCGGCCGACGCCACGATCACGCCCAAGCTGGTATGCGACAAGCCTGGCCGCGCCGGCAATCTCGCCGCCGACACGCCGCTGGAGCTGATTGTGACGGTGCCTGGCGTCGACGCGACGTTTAAGGTCGGCCCGGCCGGACTCAGCGGAGGCACCGACCGGGAAACGGACTCCGAGGCGATCTATCGGTTGAGCCAGCGTCTGGCCAACCCGCCGCGCGGTAGCGCGCCTGGAGACTATGAGCGATGGGCGTTGTCGGTGCCGGGTATTACCCGCGCCTGGGGTATTCGCAATCCCAGCGGCCCCACATCGGCGGGCGTCGTCATCATGGCCGACAACAACGAGCCGTACGGCCTGCCGACCGAGGCACAGCGCCAGGAGGTGTACGACTACATCCGCGATCCGAAGCGCGGCCCGCCCGACGAGCTGTTTGTGCTCATCCCTGAACCAGTGTTTGTCGACATCGTGCTGCAGATCACGCCCGACACCACCACCACGCGCGACGCGATCAAGCTAGAGCTGAAAGACCTGTTTTTCCGTGAAGCCGTACCGCACGGCCGCATTCCGCACACGCACCTGCGCGAAGCGGTGTCAACGGCACCTGGCGAGTTTGATCACAGCTTCGTCCAGCCCGTGCTTACCGAGGGCGGGTTTCTGGTAGCGGGCACTTTCCAGATTCTGGTTCTTCGCTCAGTGACGTTTAGCTGATGGACAAATTCTGGCAAGCCCTGGTGCACCTGCTGCCGCCTGGCTTCGCATTTCCGCGCGCGCCTGGATCGGTCGTCATGCGTTGGCTGAAGGCGTGGGCGGCAGTGCTGCGCGAGCACCACGACTGGACCGAAAGCGCCGTGCGGCAGTGGATTCCGCACCGAACCTGTTCCCGGCTGGAGGAATGGGAGGAAGCGCTGGGCCTGCCTGATCCGTGCTTCGCTGGCGAGCAGGACGACGAACAGCGGCGCACGAACATGCTGGCGCGCCTGCGTGGCGACGTCGATCTGGCCTACGACGACAGTTCGGCGGAAAGCCCTGCGGCGCTTGCCGCCTACCTTGCGCGCTACGGCTATCAGGTCGAAATCTGGTACTCGACGCCGTTCCGTGTCGGCCGCAACCGTGTCGGCGACCGACTCGGTGCCCTAAACGGCGTGCTCAACGTGAAGGTGCTGTACCTCTGTCAGCCGTTTCGCGTTGGCCGTAATCGTGTCGACCAGCGGCTTCGGATCTGTTCACAGGACGGCACCGAAATTGAATGCTTGCTCGCCCGGATCGCTCCGGCGCGCTTTCAGATCAACGTGATTTACCTGTAAGAGAGGCCCTAAATGGACTACACAACGAGTATCGACAACGTTGTGCATGGCGGAACTGGCCATCGCATGCACAGCGACAGCATCGCGGTGCCGACGGCCTGGTCGGGCAATGATGCCAACATGCTGGTCTGGAGCCTGATGGAGGTGTTGAGGCTGGCCGGCGTAAGCGGTAAGGCATTCAACCCGGATGATCCGACTTCGTATACGCGGTTTCGCGATGCGCTTGTCGCTACGTTTGCCGGACTCGACTCGCCTGCGTTTCGAGGGTCACCCCAAGCGCCGCTGCCCCCGCAGTTTGACAACACGACGAAGCTCGCGACGACTTCGTTTGTGCAACGCGCCATCGGCAATATGCAGACGGGATCACGGATCATATCTGCGGCAAACGCCACGTTCTCGGCGATGCAGGCAGGTGGTGCCTATACGCTCGAAGTCGCCTCGACAACTTATGTATTGCCATCGCTCGCGTCAGTTCGCGCGGGAGCGTCATTTGAGTTCCTTGCTACGGTAAACGAGGCCACGATCTCGACTGTGGGTAACGACAAGATGATGACGGGTTCTCTCGTGTCGGCGTCTACATGCATTCTCAACAATGGCGACACGGCACGATTCGTTTCTGATGGGGCGTACTGGGTACTGATCGGCGGCTCTGCCTCCCTTCGTTTATCCCTTGGTGACTTCGGCGGTTCGCTTTCCGTCAATGGCTACAGCAAGCTTCCCAATGGGCGAATCTATCAGGCCGGTTACGTTAGCTGCCCTACAAATTACACGGCAGGAACCGTGTATACCTTCACGCTGCCGATTGCGTTCCCGAACGAACATCAAGTCTGTATCGCATCGAACGGCGGAACGAATACGTTTGTCGCGGGTACGCAATCGAGCCCAGGTTCGCTTTCGACGGGACGGATTGTATGGGGACAAAGCTCGGTGACCGCTGGCGGTTTGGCTGCATATTTCATTTCGATCGGTAGGTAATCATGGGCCAGAAACAAGCAGCGTACGACGATAGCGGCATCGTCGTAGCTTTCTATGACAGTGTGGATAGTCCTGCACCTGAAGGTGCAAAAGTCGTCGCAATCAGTGACGCGCAATGGGCGGAAATGCTTGCAGGGCAGACACGTGGAAAGCGCCTCGCGATCGACAAAAGCGGCCAGCCGCAACTGCTCGCCCCGTTGTCGCCGACCAAGGAGCAAATCCTCGCTCTCAACACGTCAGTCAGAAACGAGCTTCTCGAGAGGGCCAGCATAGCGATGGCTCCGATGCAAATGGCCGTGTCGCTCGGCGAAGCGACTGACGATGAAAAAGCGATGGCCCGGCAATGGGTAACGTTTACTCGCGCGGTTAAAGCCGTTGACCTGACCGCCGCCGATCCCGTCTGGCCGGCCAAGCCGGAAATTGCTGGGTCAAATTAAACGTCAGGCTGGGTCAAATTAAACGGCGCGCTACTTATAACGGCGAGCGGGAAATTTCCGTTGGTCAGAATGTAAATTAATCGGGTCTGAATATTTCCGATGATTGGTCTGGCAAATGAAATGACGGGCGAGCTGAATTGAAAATCAAAATCGATTCTATTGCGCCAGATTCATCCATGAATGAATGTGTGCGAATTTCATCGCGCCTGTGATGGCGTAAATCCTACCGATTTTCATGTTTTTAATCGGTAAAAATGTAAATTTCTATATTGGACAATGGGTTGCGGTTGTAAGGTGAAGCGCGTGCTCGAATGTCCCGGATTGGCTTGCGGCTTGGTGTGCTAGGGTTTATCCTAGCCATTAATGCCATTTAATTGACAATTTTAGCGTCTAGAATGGGCGCTCTAAATCGTAGTGATTCAATGATTGATGTGTGTTAAATAAGGAAGTGATCACGTCGTCGGTCCTTCCGTTTCTTAATATTTTTCCCGTATTGGTTTACAGGAGCGTACCCGATGACCGTTTTCTCCCCCGATCAACTCTTGTCCGATTACAAATCCGGCGTCGCCGCATGGTTTGCCGTGGCTCACCCGGCGCTTCGCGGCTTCGAGGCGGTGCTTGACCTCAATCTGCAGGCAACCAAGGCCGCACTCGCGGAATACGAAGATCATCTGAAGGCCGGGTTCGGCAGCACCAATCCGGCCGAATTCATGACCCGGCAGCTGGGCGCATCCCCGCAGGCGGTCGGCAAGGCGGCATCGTATGGCCGTCATCTGTTCGACATCGCAACGACGACGCAGGCCGAGTGGTCGAAGGTCGCGTATGCC
>NZ_JAHACR010000479.1 GCF_018375725.1 Burkholderia sp.
GGCGAACTGCGCGTGAGGATGTGGGCATACCCCTACCTGACGTGGTTCGCGATTGGCGGAATGATCAGCATCCTCGTCGCGATGGCGTTCATTCCGGAACAGCGCAAGCCGCTTTGGCTCGGCGTCGCGAGCCTCGGCGTGCTGCTCGTTGTCTATGCGCTCACGCATCGAGGCCGTCGCGCGAACGCCGACAACCGGGATCTGCTCGTGTATCCACCGAGATAAGCGGGCCGCAGGGCCCGATGGACCGCTCGTCGTATCGGGCGTTTCCATTGGCGGCGTCGCGAATCGTCACGCAAGCCGGCCGGTGCGGCGGGAGAAAACGACGGGTTATCGAACCGGGAGCCGCCGCAGCGCATGCTCCCATGTATCGATCGGCGCGCGAGGCGTGCGGCGACGATCCAACAACGGAACGGGGGGGCGACGCCCCGACGCGACAGGAGCGCGATGCGATGGACAGTATGACGAGCAAGCCGGATTGCATGGTGTCGGTGCGCGAACAGTTCGGCCTCGACCTGGATCTCAAGGTACCTGCGTTTGGCGCACGTGGCGATCATGTGCCCGACATCGACGACGCATATCGCTTCAATCCCGACGTCACGCTTGCAATCCTCGCCGGCTTCACACACAACCGCCGCGTGCTCGTGCATGGGATGCATGGTACCGGCAAATCGACGCATATCGAGCAGATTGCGGCGCGGCTCAACTGGTCGTGCATGCGGGTCAACCTCGACGGCCACATCAGCCGTCTCGACCTCGTCGGCAAGGACACGATCGTCGTGCGCGACGACGTGCAGGTGACCGAGTTCCAGGAAGGGATCGTGCCGTGGGCACTGCAACGGCCGGTCGCGCTGATCTTCGACGAATATGACGCAGGCCGCCCCGACGTGATGTTCGTGATTCAGCGGCTCCTTGAGCGCGACGGAAAATTTACGCTGCTCGACCAGAACCGTGTAATCCATCCGCATTCGTCGTTCCGTCTGTTCGCGACCGCGAATACGACCGGGCTCGGCAACCTGAACGGCCTTTATCACGGCACGCACATGCTCAATCAGGCACAGATGGATCGCTGGAATGTCGTCGCAACACTCGACTATCTGCCGCGCGACGAGGAGATCGGCATCGTGCGCGCACGCGTGCCCGAACTCGCGGACGACGCGGGCCGCGATCTGCTCGAATCGGTGGTGAGTCTCGCTGAGCTGACGCGCAACGGCTTTGCGTCCGGGGACCTGTCGACGCTGATGTCGCCGCGCACCGTGATCGATTGGGCGGAGAACTGCCGAATTTTTCGCGATCCGGCGCTCGCGTTCCGGCTCACGTTCCTGAACAAGTGCGACGAGGCGGAGCGGCGGATCGTCGCCGAATACTACCAGCGCTGCTTCGGCGCAACGCTCGCCGTGACCGCAGGTGCGATCACGGGGCCGGAAGTGGGCCGGTGAGCGCGGATCGAGATGCGGTGCAGCGCGCGTCTGCTCGCGAGGCACTGTGCGCGGCGACCGTACGTGCATTGACGGGCGACACCGCGTTGCACTATTGGGCAGGCCATGTGTGCCGCGACCGGCGGCCGCTGTCGATCCATGCGCCACACCTGCGTGTGGTGGCCGATGCCGATGACCTTGCGTCGTGGCGCGGCGCGGCCGACGGCGCCGCGCTGCGCATTCTGCATTCCGATGCCGAACTGCACCGCACGCTTTCCGGCGACGACCCGGTCGAGCGTGTGCTGTTCGAGATGCTCGAACAGTTGCGCTGCGAATCGCTCTCGCTGCCCGGCATGCCGGGGCTTATGCTGAATCTGCGGCATCGCTTCGAGGCGTGGTCGCGCGCGTTCCACCGGTCGGGGCAGGCCGACACGCACGTCGGCATCCTTGTCTACACCGTCGCACAGATCGCGTGGTCGCGTCTGTCAGGCTGGCCGGTGCTTGCTGAAACGGAAGACCTGATCGAAGCGTCGCGTGCCGCGATCGTGCCGGAAATCGTCA
>NZ_JAHACR010000480.1 GCF_018375725.1 Burkholderia sp.
GCGCATCTGATCCGCAAGGAGACAGGCAGCACGTTCACCGATCTCGTGACCGAACGCCGGATCGCGCTCGCGCAATCGCTGCTCGCGCATACGAACCGGCGCATCGCCGAGATCGCACGCTCGGTCGGCTTTCGCGACGAAGGGTATTTCGCACGGCGGTTCCGCGCGCGGGTCGGCGTGTCGCCGAAGACGTATCGCGACGCCAATGCCGCCCCGCCGGACGGCAACGCGTAGTTTTGTCCCGGAACAGCGTAGTTGCGTCGCATGCGGCGCGCCGCGGCACCGGTATCGTGACGGACAGGCCGGCGCGCATCGCAGTCCGCCGGTTTCCGTTTCCATTCCGAACCGAGGCCATCCGATGTCCGAATATGTCATCGACGCTCCAGCGCGTCCTTCCGTCGAAGTCGAGCAGTCGTCCGCGCGCTTTCCGGTGCGCCGCGTGTTTTGCGTGGGCCGCAACTACGCCGACCATGCGCGCGAGATGGGCGCCGATCCGAACCGCGAGCCGCCCTTTTTCTTCACGAAACCCGCCGATGCGATCGTGCCGGCCAGCGGCACGGTTCCGTATCCGCCGCTGACGAGCGATCTGCATCACGAAATCGAACTCGTGATCGCGATCGGCCGCGGCGGACGGTCGATCGACCGGGCCGATGCGCTGTCGCACGTATGGGGCTATGCGGTCGGCGTCGACCTGACGCGCCGCGACCTGCAAGCCGAAGCGAAAAAGCTGAGCCGTCCCTGGGACTGGGCGAAGGGATTCGATGCATCCGGGCCGGTGACCGCGCTGCGGCCGGTCTCGAGCACCGGGCATCCGGCCGCCGGCCGCATCTGGCTCGCGGTCAACGGCGAAGTGCGGCAGCAAGGCGATCTCGCCGACATGATCTGGCCAGTGCCGGACATCGTCGCCGACGTGTCGCGCTCGATCGAGCTGAAGGCAGGCGACCTGATCTTTTCGGGCACGCCGGCGGGCGTCGGCGCACTGCAGCCGGGCGACCGCGTCACGGGCGGCGTCGACGGCGTCGCACAATTCGAATTCGTGATCGGCGCGAAACCGTGATGTCATGAACCGGCGTGATCTTGCCTGATCTGACCAGATCCGGCTTGATCCGGCCCGCGCCCCGGGTCATGCCTGCGGCTCCGACCCGGCGCGCGCAGCCGCACGCGCCGTTTACTTGAGCCGCACCGACACGAACCGGCGCGCGTTGTTGCGCTGGATCAGCACCGCGATGACCTTGCCCGCCCTGGATTCCAGGGCGGCCACGTCATCCGGCGATTCGAGCAGGACGTCGTTCAGCGCGAGCACGACATCGCCCGGCTGGATGCCGGCGCTCGCCGCGGGTCCGCGCGCCTCGTCCACCATCATGCCGACCGCCAGCCCGGTCGAACGGCGCTCGTCGTCGGATAGCGGATGCATGGTCAGCCCCAGGCGATCGCCGCCGCCTGCATCGTCCTGAACGCTTTGGCTGCCCTGCGCACCTGGACGCATGGCGGCGCTTTCGCCGGCAGACGCTCCCGCCACGAACGTCACCGTCAGCGGCCTGCGATTGCGGATCAGCTTGAGCGGTGTTTTCACGCCGGGCGGCAGCGCGGCCGCGGCGTCGGCCAGTTCGGTCGAGCGGCCGATCGGCTTGTTGCCGAGCTGCACGACGACGTCGCCGGGTTTCAGGCCGGCCATGGCGGCCGGCGAGCCGGGCTCGACCGCGTTGACGAGCGCGCCGGCAGGGCGCGGCAAACCAAAGGCCGCCGCCAGCCCGGCGCCGACATCCTGTACATCGACGCCGAGCGGATTCGCCGACGGATTGCGCGCCGTGGCCGTCTGCGCCTGCATTTGCGACTGCATCTGGGCTTGCAGTTGCGCCCGCAGCTTTGTCGCCAGATTGATCGGGATCGCGAATGTCAGGCTCGCATAGCGATCCGCGCCCGTGTAGATCTGCACCGCGATGCCGATCACCTCGCCCGCCTCATTCTGGAACATGGG
>NZ_JAHACR010000481.1 GCF_018375725.1 Burkholderia sp.
GATCCGGACGTGATGCTGTTCGACGAGCCGACATCGGCGCTCGACCCGGAGCTGGTCGGTGAAGTGCTGAAGGTGATGCAGAAGCTGGCCGAGGAGGGCCGGACGATGATCGTCGTCACGCACGAGATGGGGTTCGCGCGCAACGTGTCGAACCACGTGATGTTCCTGCATCAGGGGCGCACCGAGGAGCAGGGCGATCCGTCCGAGGTGCTCGTGCGTCCGCAGAGCGAACGGCTCAGGCAGTTCCTCTCCGGCAGCCTGAAGTAACGCAGCCCAGGTCGCACGCGTGGTACCGGTGACCCGCCCGGCAGGCGCCACCCGCACGATGCAGGTGGGGATCGTCGCATTGCCGCCCGTCTCGATGTCGGGCGTGGGTCCGATCGTCGATGCGTTGCATCTCGCCAACGAGATCGACGGCCGGCTGCTGTATCGCTGGCAGGTCTGCTCGTGGGACGGCCGGCCGGTGCCGCTCGCCGGCGGCGCGCAATGGCACGCTGACGCCGCGTTCAACGATGCGGTCGCGTGCGACTGGCTGATCGTCGTCAGCGAGCGTTTCCAGCAATTCGCCGATTACCGGCTGTTTCTCGCGAGCCTGGCGCGGGTCGGACAGCGCACGCCGCTCGTGACAGGCATTCACCATGGCGTGTGGTGGCTTGCGATGGCGGGGCAGCTGTCCGGCTACCGCGTGAGCGTGAACTGGGAGACATACCAGCAGTTTGCCGAGCAGTTCGAGCGTTCGATCGTCACGCAGCAGATCTTCGAGATCGACCGCGATCGTGCGACGTGCGCGGGCGGTCAGGCGACGGTGGATTTCATGCTGGCGATGATCGGCCGCGAGCATGGACCGGAGCTGGCGGAGCGCATCGCCGACGCGCTCGGGGCTGGCACGCTGCGCAGCGGCGAGGAGCGGCAACGGATTCCTTTCGTGACCGCGCCCGGCGAGCGGCATCCCCGGTTGAATGACGCATTGCTGCTCATGGAGGCCAATGTCGAGGATCCTTTGACGACCGATGAAATTGCCGGGCTCATTGGCGTTTCTCGGCGGCAGTTGGAGCGACTCTTTCGGCAGTATCTCGGGGCGATGCCCTCGAAGTATTACCTCAATCTCCGGTTGCTCAAGGCCAGGACGCAGTTGCAGCGAACCAGCAAGTCGGTGGTTCAGGTCAGTCTCGCTTGCGGGTTCTCTTCCGCTGCGCATTTTTCCAATGCCTATCGCGAAAGATTCGGCGTCACGCCACGCGAAGATCGGCGGGCATGGCTCGAGAAGCAGACCGGCGGTGGCAGCGAACCTCGCGGGGGCGCGCTTGTCGAGCGTGAGAAGGATTGAGGTTTGCTTTTTTTTTTGCGGTGCGCGCGCGTTTGACGTGAAGCACCCGTGAGCGTGCCGGTCTGTCAGCGTCGCCCCTGCGCGGGGCGACCCAAGCAGACCGAAAACATCACCGGTATTTCCCCCCAACTGCGGCCTGAAACAACGAGCCAAGCGCCCCGAGGGTAAAAAAGCAGACCAAACCGCGCCCCCGCCGGAGGCAAAAAAAAGCGCACAACAATTGCATCCCGATAGAACCCGTCGCAATTCCGCAAGACGCTGGCGGACGGCTTACCTAAACTTGAACCTGTTACCTCTTACGAAACCGAAAGGAACCGCCATGACGAACCTGACCGTGAACCGCCAGACTTTCGACGAAGTGATGGTGCCGGTGTTTTCCCCCGCGCCGTTCGTGCCGGATCGCGGCGAGGGCTCGCGCGTATGGGACACGGCAGGCCGCGAGTACATCGACTTCGCGTGCGGCATCGCCGTCACCTCGCTCGGTCATGGCCACCCGGAATTGCTGAAGGTGCTGGACGAGCAGGGGCGCAAGCTCTGGCACATCGGCAACGGCTACACCAACGAGCCGGTGCTGCGCCTCGCGAAGCGGCTCGAATCGCTGACGTTCGCCGATCGCGCATTCTTCGCGAACTCAGGCGCGGAAGCGAA
>NZ_JAHACR010000482.1 GCF_018375725.1 Burkholderia sp.
CCAGTGTGTCGCAGATCGCCTGCTGACGGCTCGCCACGTGCGCGCTCGTCTGCTGCCACGCGTCGCTCAGATTGGCAGCCATCGATGCGAGCGAGTCGGTCCATGCCGACAGTCGCTGCTGGTCGCGCGATGCCAGCTCAGCCTGCAAGTCCGCGTGGGCTTGCCCCACCGTGCGCAGCAGCGACGCCGCGTGTTGCTCGAAAGTCGCCGCGGCAGCCGCCAACGCGTGTTCGTTGCGGCCTGCCAGCTTCTCGCCGGCTTGCTCCTGTCGCGACAGCGCATCGCGCCATGCTTCCGACACGTGCCGCTCCGCCGCCTCCAGCCGCACACTGACGCCTTCGAACAGATGATGGGTGCGTTGTTCGAAGGATCCGGTGAATTGTTCCAGCGCGGCACGCATATGCTCGACCAGCGCATCGCTCGATTGCTGCTGTCCCGCCAGCGCCTGTTTCCAGATATCCGTCACGTTCGTGGTCGTCGTATTGAAACCGGCCGACAGTCCGTCGAGCTGGCGCTGCACCGCATGCGTGACCGCATCGTGCAACGCGGCCGTCTCACGCGCGAGCCCCGCCATCGCGGCCTCCATGATCGGCTGCAGCACGATGCCGGCCGAGCGGGCGCTGTCGGCGGCACTCTCCTTCAGCGACTGCCCCACCGACGACGCCAGTTGCAGATAAGCCGCCTCCGCGTTGCCGAGAAACGCCTGCTGGCTCGCCATCTGCCGTTCGTGCAGCGCGACGCTTTGCTGTTCGATCGTCGCCATCATCGCCTGCAGCCGATCGACCAGCGTGGGCATCGCCTCGGCCTGCCGCTGCATCAGCCGGAACGATTCCTCGCGCTGATGCGCGTGCGAAAAGCCCCGCAGCGTCGTGGCAATCTTCCCGTCGAGCTGCTGTACCGCCTGGGTCCGCTCGCGGCGGCACAGCGCGGAAAGGAGTCCGAGCATCGCCGATGTCGCGACGCCCGCGATCGATGTGCCGAACGCAAATCCCAGACCCTTGACCGGTGCGGCAAGCGACGCGCGGATCGCGTCCAGGTCTTTCGCGCTTTCCAGCGCGGCCCCGGTTCCCTTCAGTGTCACCACCATGCCCAGCAGCGTGCCCAGCATGCCGAGCAGCACCAGCAGGCCGACCAGATACGGTGTCAGCGCCGGCGCCGGCAACGCCACACGCTCGCCCTCGACGCGCGCACGCACTGCGTTGCGCAGGCCGGGTTGCAACGCGTCGAGCCATGCGCCGAGCGTCGCCGGCGTCTCGGACAGCCCGGCGACCGCACGCGACAGCGTGGCCGTCGCCTGCTGATAGCGCCGCAGTTCGAGCGCGCCCGTCAGGTAACACACGCCGATCAACAACGTGACCGCCGCGGCGAGCAGATTCGTGCCGGCATAGCCGAAGGCGATCCAGCACACGGCGGCCAGACCGGCCAGAAAAACGATGGGTTCAATGCGAATTCTGGACATGGCGTCTTGATTAGCTTGCACGAAGGGCTTCGAGCAGCCCTTCTACCGATTGAAACCGAACTTCCAGTTCGGCGAGCAACACGCTCTGCATATCGCTGCGGAATACGTCCAGCCACGGGCCGGGCGCAACCGCCTCCTCTGAATCCCGGGTATCGTCCGGCGCCGGCTGGCCGGCGTCGCGCAAACGCTCGAAATGAGTTTCGAGCAATGCGGGCACGGCGGCCAGCAGACTCCGTTCGCGCGCACCCAGCACGCGCTCCATGATGGCGTCCACCGTGGCGAGACGTGCCATGGCAGGCGTCCTGCCTGGCCGCGGCTTTAAGGGGGACAGAAAGGGACGCTTCGGTTATATCACCCTCAGCGCGGACGGAATCCTTCCGTACATGCTGCCGGGCATGGAGATAAAGGGACATGAGTTCCATTACTGGGACTGTGAGTGCCGGGATGAGGAATACAGGATGACGGCCAGGAAACCGGCGGGCGGCCGGTCATGGCGCTGCATGCGGACCAGAG
>NZ_JAHACR010000066.1 GCF_018375725.1 Burkholderia sp.
CGTGTTCGTCGCGGCGCTGCGGTTGCCCGTGTTCGTCGCGGCGCTGCGGTTGCCCGTGTTCGTCGCGGCGCTGCGGTTGCCCGTGTTCGTCGCGGCGCTTTGGTAGCCCGTGTTCGTCGCGGCGCTGCGGTTGCCCGTGTTCGTCGCGGCGCTGTAGTCGCCCGTGTTCGTTTCGATCTTGGCCGACTCGATGCGATCCAGGATGAATCGAACGGAGCGCGAAATGATCTCAGAAATTTTCAGTTCGACGCGCACCGAAAGTTCCGCGCCAGCAACCTTGCTGTCTTCGCCGTGGCGGCTGATTTTCCCGCGCATCATCACGTCGGCATACTTGCTGTCTGCCGGGGCGTAGTACCCGAACACTTCCATCGGATAGCCTTCAATGGCGTGGAAGCCCGAGCTGCATGCCTTGACTTCGCCTTCGTGCTTGTATGTGCCGCCGAGCGCGAACTGGTAGCCACGGCACTTCCAGTCGGGGCCGAAGCCTTTGATCGCTTTCACTTCTTCTTGTTTCTGCTCGTCGCTCATGATTTCTCCGTAGGACTGCGAATCGTGCCGCGCACGAAAGTGAATTAGCTAAGCCGCTTAGCGAGCGGCATCCCCTATCGCTATTGGCCCAATGGCCCGTGAATGCCCGGTTATCCGCCGGGCGAGGAATTCAGCAGCTTTCAGTGTTGGCGGCTGATCGGCGCCTCTCTCATTCGCCGACATTTCGACCGCCTAGGTTCGGTTTAGAGGTACGTCTCTTGGGGCTTACTTGTCACGGGCCTACCCGCTCGAATGGACTTTCTCAGCACATGCCTGCGCCGGATTTCAGCCTTGCAAACTCAACCGCCAACACTCAAAACTGCTCGCAACGTTCTAGATAGAGCGCTGCGCTATGCAGGGAGCCTTCGGCTAACCATACTGCGCCAGCTGCTGTCGGGGCAGTCAGCCTTATGGCGGCTCGGCTTCGCGATACTCAGCTATGCAGGGAATGCAGCGCTCTATCTGGAACATTGCTTAACGCGACCGTCCGGCGACACCCAGCGAGCTGACTTCGGATCGGCCGCGATCTGTGTTGGGGTCACGGCGCAAGTCCCGGCAGCTAGACTTCAGCCTGGCTCGGATGCCCCTACCCAACTAACGACGCAGACATGCGCCGGACGGGAATTCCCTTTCGGTACTCATCCGTCATCCAGATTTTTAAAGATCAATCCCCAGACTTCGAGGCGCGCCCATTGGCGCTAGGTACTGCGTGCTATTCGCACTGCTAAATCACTCCGACTTAGCGGTAGGAACAGGGCGCGAGATTCTCTCCATCCCGCAAAGTCACGCCTAATAACCGCGGCGTTCCGGTACTACTCCATCCCGTGCTAACTTCTTGGTTCCTCAACCACGCGGGACGGATTTGCTATGACCATCAACAATGACGACTTCTCAAATTCTGACTACAGCTACAAGATCGATCTCGCGGTTCCCGGAAAGACCGGGCTCTGGATCGAGCGCGGATTCGGGCTAAAGACTGGCGAGAAGCTGGCCTTCACCGTCAAGCTTGACACCCAAGCTGAAACGTCCTTGCGTGACCTGAACGTCCGGTCTGTCGAACGCGCCATCGAAATCCTGACTGCGTTCTTGGACGCTACAGCGGGCCAGCCTGAACAGGCGCCCCAATCTCGTCCAATATCAGATCGCCTTGCGTAGACGGATTGACCGTAACGGTCACGTTCGATTCAACTCCATCCATCGCGGCGCGCAGCTCAGAAAAGGCGCGCGCCGCAGCTTTGGCCGCACCCGTCAGGGCATCGAGCTTGGCAACTGCCTCATCGGCTCCAGCCAGGCCAATGCTGATTTCGATTGCCTCGTGCTTCGCGCTCATCTCATTCCCCTTCGTTTCCCGCCGAAGCGGTGTTGTGCTGCGGTATGGGCGTACTTTAGCGCGTCGCTATATTTCATGCAAGCAGAATTTAGCGCGAATCGCTAAATTTTTTTAGCGAGCAGCGAAACCTCGCCTCAGCATCGCTTGGCGGCCCTGCGATATGACGAAAATTGACAGAAAAATTGCCTAGACTGACAACGATCAGGAAGTCACTGGGACGCTATGACAGCCGAAGATATGTTGCAGCGGATGGTCGAGACGGAGCCTGCGGGCGGAAAGTGGGCGCCGATCGAGCGATACGCTCAGGCGCTAGCCGAGCTGGAGCGCATGCTCAGTGACAAAGAGATGGAAGTATTTTTGCAGGTCGGCGCGCAGCTCGTGCGAGCCGGCTATCCGGAGGTGTTCAGGGTGCGGGTATGAAAAACCCCGCGCAGGGCGGGCTGAATGGGATGCATCCGAGCTACTTGAGCGGCCGGAATACGCTGCCAGGGTTCAAGCAAGCATGGAGAGCGCCGTATCTCAGGTCGCTCGGAGAGAAGCCCCGATAGCTTGGATCGAAATAGACTGCGTTGATGATTTTCTTCTTTTGATCCGCGGGTGCGTTATATGTTGCAAATGTCAGTTTGGTGATCGCGTCCTGTGGTGACACGCCCATATCCCTCATCGTCGCAGCGTCGCTATACATCGCACCCAGGAAAATGCACCGTTGCGTTTTTTCCTCTTGTGCCTTGGTCGGGGCGCTTTGTAGGGGCTGCTGCATTGGCTCTGCCTGCCGCTTCGTGCGGTCTTGGTTTAGATAGTCCCGAGCCGTCAAAAGCCGGGGCTGTTGCGCTGGCGCGGTAGCATGGTCGCCTGCTGCTGCATCAAGGGCTGGGCGAGAGTCGCGCTGCCAATCAGCAACCGGATTGTAGAAGGCACAACCGGACAGCACCGTCGCTAGCGACACAGCCAGAATGCGCGCCATCATTGTCCGCCATCCTGATCCGCACCAATGCGGCCTGCGATCTGCTTGAACAGCTCCCGCGAGTCGCGGCAATAATCGTCATGTGACGCCATATTTGCCTTGCGCGCGTCCTCAAGCTCCTCCGCGATGATCCGATCGACCTTCGCTTTGCTCATCGACCGGCATTGCTGTTGCGCGTCTGCAACCATCTGCTCAAGCCCAGTCTTTTCTCCGCAAGCCGCCGTATAAGCCCGCTCCCTCGCCCATAGATGGACGAGCGACTCGCACTTCGATGGAGGTGCGCAATAGGCGGAAAGAGGAATTGCAGCAGCAAGTGCAGCGATGATCGCTTTCTTCATTTGGCCTCTCAGTATGTTTTGGCTTACAGCAGCACGTCAGTCCACTTGGCTCTGCCCGCTATGCGGGTGCGTTCATCCGGCGGCAGGATCCGATCCGGAAATGCCGCCTTGTCCGGGTTGTCGCTGCGAATGATCCAGACCATTGCCCCGGATGCCGGATGGTAGTCGTATGCCAGCCGTTTCAGCATCAGGCCATCGTGCGGCATGCAGATCGCATAGATCCCGTTGTCGACCGGCTCCGTATCGGCGGTGTTGATGAGCACCGCGCGGCCATCATGGATCGTCGGATCCATGCTCCCTCCCGCCGCATAAATCAGCCTGGCAGCACGCTCAGGCACACCCAGATCGGACAGAAATTTCCTCGGGAATGCACGCCCACCCTCGATAACAACATGGTCATCAAAGTGTCCCGAGCCGCACGACGCGGCGATATCAAGTTGAGGCACAAGCACGTATTCATCCGCCGTAGGGGTGGGCGGTTCTTCGTCATCGTCTCGGCCGCCCGCAGTTTTAACAGGTAGCTTAACAACTTCCGCGGATTTGTGCGAGTCGCTAACGCCTGTCGATTTTGACAGGTGGTCTGCATCCATCCATCCCTCAGTCTCGCCGAGCGCGCTCTCTATCTTCCGCGCCACCTCATCCCCCATCGCCTTCGGCTTTCCCGTCTTGCTTTCTGGGGTCTGATTCTTGATTTGACTCAGATAAGCGGCGGCCACTCCTGCCGCCTCCGCAAGAGCAGAGGCGGTGCCGAATCGCTGGACGGCGATCTGAAGGTTCTGGCGGCGGATTTCGTCGATTGTTTTCATGCGCGCATTTTTTAGCAAAACGCTAACGAAATAAATGTGCGAATCGCTATTGACCGCAATCTAGCGAATCGCTATAGTGAGGCATGGATCTTAAAACTTACCTCTCTGCCGAACGCGGACGCCCGAGCGTCCTGGCTAAAGACATTGGTGCTCACCTCCCCGATGTTTATGCCTGGATGAAGAACAGGCGCCCTGTTCCCATCCACTTTGGCATCGCCATCGAACGGGCGACAAAAGGTCAGGTTACTCGTCTCGACCTTTTCCCGGCAGAGGTGATCATCAAGGTTTGGCCTGAGTTGATCGCAAAGAGGCCACGGAAACCCCGAAAGATCGAGCAAATCAAGTCCATCGACGACACCCAGCCTCCCACCGGAGGCACTGTCAGCAAGTGAAGTGTAGGTAACGAATCTGGCGCGGAGGGGCGAAATGATCCCTCCGGCCGACAGGTGGTCTCGGTACGCGCCTCCCCGACGTGTATCGGTTTGGGCGATGAGGTTGTCGCTCTTTTTTATGCAGTGCCGGCCTGCGGTTAGTGGGTCGTGATAGTAGCGGTGCATGGGAGGAAGCGGCCGTTGAGTCGCTTTTATTTAACACCTATTCCGACCGGTTAGCGGATCGGTTAGGCAAAAAAGGGAGCGCACATGGATGAGCTTCGCTTGATTGGAGGGATGGTTCGTCAGCCTGAATTCCTGCCTGACGATGTGATTGATGCTTGCCGGTCATATAGGGATGCCGTCCGAATCTCGTGGGCGCATCGGCGGATCAAAAATCTGCACCGCTGCGTGTTGGCGGAACGAGTCGGCAGGAAGGCGCAGCACGTTTCCGACTGGCTCGCTGAGGACGATGAACCGGGCCGCAGGAACCTGCCTGGTGACGTGTTGGATGAATGGGCGTGCGCCGTCGGCAACTTCGGCGTGCATCAGTGGCTGGCTCGCAAGGCCCGGCTAACGATCATGGAAGAAGTCATTGCCAAGAGGGCTGCATGAATCTCGTCACGATTTGGTTCTTCATGGCGTCGTTTATGGCGCGACAGCAAGAAGTTCGATTTAACCCCGCATCAACGAGGAATGAGTGAGTGACTTGCCAGAACCATTGACACCGCCGGATTGCGACTTGAGGGACTTCCCCTTCATGCCGCTTGATATCCAGCGGCTGCGTCGAAGCAAGGCGTGGTTGAAGGCAAAGCGCACCCCCGCCCTTGCCTTCTACATGATCAATCTCTGGACGGCATCTTGGCACGATGTGCCGACCGGATCTCTTGAGGATGATGATGACGTGCTGGCCGATCTCGCAATGTGCGACCCGGTCAAGTGGGACAAGCTCAGGAAGGATGTGTTGCATGGCTGGATCAAGTGCAGCGACGGGCGTCTGTACAACCCGACTGTCGCCGAGAAGGCCCATGAAGCGTGGGGCTCGAAACTTGATCAGCGCTGGAAGACAGAGTGCGCACGCATTAAGAAGCACAACGAAAGACACGGGACAAAGATACCGCGTCCCACGTTTGATGAGTGGACGTCGCAAGGTTGTCCCTCGGGACAAAGGCTTTATGTCCCTAGGGACAACTCCGGGACGGGCGATGGACAAGGCGGTGAAACTCACTCCAAGGGAGAGGGATATGGACAGGGACAGGGACAGGGACAGGGACAGGGATACCTAGATACACATACACCGAGCGTGGCCGCGCAGATTTCGATGGCGATGCGGAAATACTCGATTCAGGCGAACCCTGCGCATCCAACGATTCTGGCAATCGCGGAGCAAGGTGTATCGGTAGAAACGGTTGATGCGTGCTGCAAGGAAACGCGAGAGGCGAAACCAAACGAAACGATCTCGGTCGCCTACATCGCCAAGAAGCTGGAGGGCTGGCGGGCATCGGCGCAAAAGGTGCAGGTCGCGGGCGCGGAGAAAGGCGTTCAGCCGGCGAACCGCAAGCCAAGTCGCCATTCCGGCTTTGACCAAATCGATTACCGCGAGGGAGTGAACAATGATGGCTCTTTCTGAGGGAGCAAAACTCACACGCCAAAGCCAGTGCGAGACGCATGGTGCGTTTGAGGAATCCGGCATGACGCTGCCGTTCGGTCGGCGCAGCACGATTTGGTCTGGTTGCTCAGCGTGCAATGCTGAGCGCCGCGAGGCCGAAGAGAAGCGCCGTATTGCCGAAGAAGAAGCTGATCGCCAGCGCCGCATGGAGCAACGCCTGAGCACTTCCGGCATTCCGCTGCGCTTCCGTGATCGGACGTTCGAGAACTTCGTGGCCGACACGCCGGAAAAGGAAAATGCGCTCAAGGTCGCGCGCGAGTTCGCGGACGAATTTGACAAGCACTTCCGTGCCGGCACGACGGTTGTGTTCTCTGGCAAGCCCGGCACCGGTAAGAGCCACCTTGCAATCGCCGCGGCAATGGCCGTCATGAACACGGGCACGTCGCTCTACCTGAACGCGCTCGATCTGGTGCGCATGGTGCGCGATACCTGGCGCCGCGATTCGGAAATGACGGAATCTGCCGTGTTGCAGGAACTGTCGACCGTGAGCCTGCTGGTAATCGACGAAATCGGCGTGCAGTACGGCACCGAGGGCGAGCAAGTGATTCTGTTCGACGTGCTGAATCGCCGCTATCGCGATCTGATGCCCACGATCCTACTGACGAACTTAGGGGCCAAGGGCATGAAGGAATTCCTTGGGGAGCGCAGTTTTGACCGCCTGCGTGAGGGCGGGATTTGGGTGGCGTTCGACTGGGAATCACATCGCGGCAAGAGGAAGGCGGCATGACGACCGACAAGATCTGCCGAAATTGCCTCCACGCGACAACCGAGCCTGGAAACCGCGAGCACTACAAGGTTGGATTGCGGAACTGCGAGCTGCGCCCGGTTTGGTGGTTCTGCCGAGGCGGTCATTCATGCGGGAAGTGGCGAGCTAAGGACTAACAGGATGAGCGAAATGGAACAAGTGGCGAGGAAGGCGGATAGGAGTACTGATCGAGCGTTGCTGGCGATCGATCCCGGCACTGAAAAATCCGGCTGGTGCATCTTTTCCGATGGGAAGGTTTCGGAGTCAGGCATTGATGAAAACGAAGTGGTTCTGAGCATGGTCTACGGCTGGCTTGGCGAGCCGATGGCTATCGAGATGGTCGCCAGCTATGGAATGCCGGTTGGTCGCGAAGTCTTCGAAACTGTGCTTTGGATCGGCCGCTTCGTCGAGGCTCATTCGTCGCCGGACTCGGTTCGCCTCGTCTACCGCAAAGACGTGAAGTTGCACCTGTGCGGTTCGCCTAAGGCCAAGGACGCGAACATCCGTCAGGCGCTGCTCGACATGTTCCCGCGCACGGGCGGCGGCAAGACACCGCAGATCGGTATCAAGGCCAAGCCTGGCCCGCTGTACGGCGTGTCGACGCATGCCTGGGCGGCACTTGGCGTAGCGGTCACGGCGGCGCATCAAATGCGCGAGGTCGTCGCCCGCGAACTGGCTAACGGACTGAAGGAGGTATGTGATGGCGCAAAGCAAGAAGCGTAAAGGGGCGAAGCGTTACGACCCGCAAACCCGCGCCGGACACGTAAAGCTCCGTGCGCAGCCGTGGAAGATCCACGCCGTCTTCGAACCCGTCGAGGCGATTCTCGAAGAGATCGAGCAAAGCGGAATGATCAGCGTCACCGAAGAAGGCAAGCCGATCTTCAGCGAGCTGGCGCACAACGATGTGTATGAATTCGTGCCATCGCTTTGCGGCCTGATCGACGCATTCGATCTGCACGCGGAGCGCAATGCTCCGCCGATCGTGACCGATGCGCTCAAGCGAGTCTGCGTGAAGCTCGACAAGGGCGAAATGCTCGACCAATACGACCTTGCCGACGCCCGCAAGTCGATCGCGGAACTCAAGAAGCAATCCGGTGACATGCAAGCGGATTATGCGTATCGGCTTGTTCGCGATGTGCAGATCAAATTTGAACTCGAGGCGCAAATGGAGCGCCATGCCATGAAGGAGGCTGCGTAATGCCGGCCAAGCCAATCACGCGCAACAGGATTATCCAGACGCTTCGCGACATTGGGCCGATGACTTGCGGAGAGATTGCCAAAGAGCTCGATATGCACATCGAGACCGTTCGCTCATCGATCAACTCGAAGCGTGGCCGCGGCGAAAAGATGTTCTACGTCTGCGGCTACGACTACCGGCCGCCTTTCAATGGCGTTCCGGCGATCTTCGCGCTCGGCAATAAGCCAGACGTGAAGCGTATGGACTACCAGACGAAGCGACACAAGAGCTACGAGCGAACCAAGATGCGACGCGCAATCCTGCGCACTGGCGAGATGGGAAACCCTTTCAGCATTTTGATCCGACAGGTGACGAAATGAGCGTCGCATCACAAATCCACGCATACATTGCACACCACGGCAGCGTCACTCGTCCCGAACTGCGCCGCGAACTCAGTCTGCACGAAAAGGCCGTCGAATCGGCCATGCGCAAGCTGGTGAGCAAGGGCTTCGTATCGGAGACGGATCGGATGCGCCAATACGGCGAAGGCCGCGCCGCTGCGGTCTATGTACTTGGCTCAACCCCATTCACGCAGGAGGCATTCACGGCCGGCCCGGTGCCGTCCGGACGCCCGCGAAAGATCCGCGCCGAAGACGAGTCAGTTTATTCGTTCCGGGCGCTTGGGGCGGCGATGAACGCGATGTGTGCGCTTGAGGCCGCC
Source organism: Burkholderia sp. (assembly GCF_018375725.1). GTDB lineage: Bacteria > Pseudomonadota > Gammaproteobacteria > Burkholderiales > Burkholderiaceae > Burkholderia. Next base: position 8,650 of record NZ_JAHACR010000066.1, read on the forward strand.
TAATGCAATCCCGCCGCGCATCCGTCATTGAGGCTGCTACGAGCACGGCAATTGGCTGCTTGGTGAGTCTCATCACGAACCACATCGTCCTGCCCCACTACGGCATGCGCGTGAGTTTGGCGGACAACGTGGCGCTGACGGGGATTTATACGGCGGCGTCGTTCGTTCGATCGTACTGCGTGCGACGCAGTTTTGCCAATTGGAAAGGAAGGAGGAAAGCGTGAGGTGCAAACAAGGTGATCTCGCCTATATCGTAGTGCCGTCTGCTTTTGATCAACTTCTCGCGGGGCGGGTTGTCGAGGTCGGCGTTGATGGCGAATGCGACAACGGAACGATCCCACATCCGGAATTCGCCTGTTGGATGTGCCGGTTCACGGCACCGTGGATGAATGGCCGAGGCAATCTCGTTTACCAGTGCTGGCTGTGTGATGATTGGTTGCGCCCGATTCATGGCGGGCTTGAAATCAATGAAAGCGTAATCAAAGACCTAAGGGAGCCCGCATGACCCTCGACGATGCAACGATGGACGAGTGGGATCGCTCAAGCCGCGCAATTCTGCAGCGCCGCCCCCAAATGGAGAAACAGGAAATCGTGACCAATACCGCAGAACTGATCGTCCGAGCGGGCAACCTGCACCGCCAAGTGCAAGAGGCGAGCGCCAAAGGCTTCACCGCCAACAGCGCAGCACTGGCGCTTGTGTATGAGCTGAAGGATGCCGTGAAGGATCTTGAGGGCGAGGCTAACGCGGAATATTTGGGAGGTGGGCGGTGAGTGACGAAGCCGAAATCAACATCTTCGCCTGCCTCGACTTCATCCGAGATAACGCGACGGACTATGCCCAAGCAAAGGCCCGGCGCGTCTATCTTGAGAACTTTCGCAAGAGCAAGAAGGCGCTGCTGATGCGCAATGCGGAGGTTCGCGGCCATAAGACGGCGGCGCTACAGGAGCGCGAAGCCTATGCCGACCCGGAATACATCGAGACGCTGGAAGCGCTGCAACTGGCAACGGCAGAGGAAGAGCGACTTCGTTGGCTGATGACGGCGGCCGAGGCAAAAATCGAAGCATGGCGGACTATTTCTGCAACACGACGCGCGGAGGCGAGAACGGTATGAAGGGGCGTCTTGAAATCGGTGCGAGGTTTGGGCGCTTGACGGCCTTGTTGGCACTCGGCGGCCCGGGCTCGAAGTATATCTGCATCTGTGACTGCGGAGAAACCAAGGCAATTTCGGCTTATAACATGCTGAAAGGCGATTCCTCGTCTTGCGGGTGCCTCGCCAAAGGACGTCCAAGAAACAGAAACACAACAGACTTGTCCGGAAAGAAAATTGGAAAACTGTCTGTCGTCGATATGGCACCCCATGTCATAGGCTTAGGAAGAATGTGGAATTGCGTATGCGACTGCGGAAGTAATAAGGTCGTGCGAGGTCATCATTTGCTGTCTGGCATCGTCACTTCGTGCGGTTGCAGAACAGGAAAGGCAGCAGCCGCATGCAAGTCCGGCGATATCGCGACTCTCACCATGAGCTCGGGGCGAGAAGTCCTGATTGATTCGGCGGACCTGAATTTGGTGACTCAATACAAGTGGCGCGTGTCAGCCGGCTACGCCAAAGCCCATGATCGTACGAACCAGGCCGGCGTGGATGCGAAAGGTGTTTTTCTTCATCGCTTAGTTATGGGTTGCACTGTGGGAGATGGGCGGTATGTGGATCACATCAACGGCAATCGGCTCGACAATCGGAAAAGCAATCTTCGGATTTGCTCGCAGGCTGAAAATATGCGAAACACAAAAATCCGATCAGACAACCGATCCGGATTCAAAGGAGTGAGGTCGCACAAAGGCGGCAATAAATGGACTGCCTCCATATCTGTTAATAAGAAGCGCACCTATCTAGGGATATTCGATACCCCTGAGGCGGCTTACGCCGCTTATTGCAAGGCGGCCCAAGAGCTTCACGGTGAGTTCGCAAATTTAGGGGAAGTTGCATGAGTACACCCATCTGCATTCTCTTCTTTATCACATTTGGTTTGTGCTACCCCGCACTCCTCCAAAAGCGCACGCGCGGCTGGCTGATGTTGTTGTGCTGGTTCGCGCCGGTTGTGGGGTTCATGTTCGGGTGGTGCGCGCGATGATCGTCAAGAAAGCCAGCGGCCACGGCGGAAAGAAGGTCTGGTATGACCGGAGTCGCAGCAAATCCACTGGCGAACGGTGGCGACACTATCACGTGTTTGGGCTTGCGCGAGTCGTTTGCAAGGACGGCTCGCTATACCGATTCATCATCGGCCCGTGGGTGATTGCCTTTCGGTTTCGCGGCACGAAGGGAGGCTGAACATGAAGATGGGAATCATTGGTGCAGTCGCCGGTTTTGTGCTGTCGCACGGTGGCATCCACATTCAAGGTTGGGAATGGTGGGGCGTGATGGGATGTATGTGCGCAGCCTTCGCTGTCGGGGTATCCGAATGAAGCGAACGCCCCTGAAGCGCAAGACGCCCATCGCGCCCGGCAAAGGCTTCTCCCGGAAACCCTCACCATTCACGCTCTCCGACGCCAAAACAGCGCTGCGTCGGTCGGCGATCAAGAGTCGCATCAAGAAGCCGACTGTGGCGCAGGGATCGAAGTATCTGGCGGCTTGCCGTGGCGAAGAGTGCTACCTGCGCGTCCCCGGCGTTTGTTGTTCGGTCGGATGGGCACATGAGTCGGTAGTTGATTGCCATTCGAATCAGAGCCGTCACGGTAAAGCCGGCGCGCGCAAGGCGGACAACATTTATACGGTGCCTGGATGTGGCCCATGCCATGCGTGGATCGACCAGAACCGCGTTGGGACGCCAAAGCAGGAGAAGTTTGACGTCTGGGATCGCGCCTATGCCGAGTGGGAGCCGGTGCGGGCGCGCAAATTAGGAATTTCCGAAATGGAGGTAGTTTGATGGTTAATCGGATTCACGGTTTGACTGGAAGCCCGACATACATTTCTTGGGAATCGATGCTCGGCCGGTGCCATGGAAATGATCCGCATCGGACGAAAAATTACGGGCAGCGTGGAATCAAAGTTTGCGAGATGTGGTTAATCTTTGCAAATTTTCTGGCAGACATGGGCGAGCGCCCTGCTGGGACATCTTTAGACCGCTATCCCAATGTTGATGGTAACTATGAGCCCGGCAACTGTCGGTGGGCGACAAAGGCGGAGCAAAGTCGAAATCGCCGAAACAATTGCCACATCACCCACAACGGCGCGACCAAGACGGCCGCTGATTGGGCGGAAGAGCTTGGCATGAGTCAAAAGACTATCGCGCGACGCATTCGGGAGGGCATGACGCCAGAGCAAGCATTGACGCCGCCTCGAACCACTCGGTACATCCAACACGACGGAAAACGTATGACCCCAACAGAATGGGCCAAGTTTCATGGATGGGAGGACGGGATCGTGCTCCGCCGTTTGCGCCGCGGATGGAGCGAGATAGATGCCGTGACTATTCCGCCAGGGACGTACAAGAATCAATGGGACAGCGGTGCCCCGAACAGCTACCGAAAGGAGCGCGCCTGAACACACGCAACCCTTTGTTTTCGCGGTACAATATGGACTACTAACGGCGACGGAGATCGCCAGCAATATCGGGGCTCACGCTAGAGCGGAGAGCGTTTCAATGTCGGTACGGGAAAAGATTGTCGGTGCGTTTGAGGCAAAGAACCTCGCATGGCACGCGGAGTTTGAAAGAGCAATTGATCACCTGACGGCTGTAGGCATGTCCGATGCGCTTGGCTCCGCCCTCTTCCGAGCCAAGTACTGCAATGATCGACATGCGGGCCAGCGAGCGCTTCACCTGTTGACGCATAAGGCAGCGCAGCGACTGCGGGTGGAAATATCATACGCCCGCTCACTGGCAACGGCAGCTCTGCGCGAATGGCTGATCGACGCATGCGAGAAATGCAACGGCACGGGAGTTGCCAAGGAAGGCGCGCACATCTCGACGTGCGGCAAATGCAACGGAACCGGAGCGAAGCAATACACGGATTTCGAGCGCGCGTCATGTGCTGGCCTCCCGGTTGAATCGTGGCCCAAGCACGTCAAGCGATTCGAAGGCGTGGCGACATGCATGTATGGGGCGATTGCGGCGACGAGCGGCCGTGTGCGGGAGCTTCTGGCGTGAGCGAAGCCACGTTGGCGCGATGCTGCAATACATGCGGCCAAGTGAAGCCAGCGGAGGAATTTCCGTTGGCGCCCGGAAGCGACGTGAATCGGCGGAAGGATTGCCAGGGGTGCATTCGACTCAAAAGCGCCGCGAAGAAAGAGGCAAAATCGGCCGCGCCCAAAGAAAAGCGATGCACCCGCTGCGGCGGGGTGAAGCCTCTCGCCGACTTCGGGCAGCACAAGATATGGCGCAGCGCTTCCGAAGACATGTGCAGGGCATGCGACGCCGAAGGGTATGAGCTGGTGGAGGCGGCGAATCGCGAGCATCAGCGGAAGGTGGAATCGGAGCTTGAAGATGCTCGTTGGTGGGCGAAGAATTCCGAGAAGGTTGCCCAGTGGCAGCGCGAGTATAGTTTTGAAGGATTTGTGGAAAGGCTGCGGGCTGCTGGCAATAACCGCGAGGCGGCGTTGCTTTTGGCTACCCCGACGTGGGCGAACCACAAGAAGATTGCCGCAATCTATGAAGAGTCGGCGCGGCGCACGAGAGAAACCGGCATTCAGTACCACGTCGACCATATCGTCCCCTTGCAAGGCCCGATTGCGACGTTTGGGCCATTCAGGGGAATGAGAATCGTCTACGGCCTACACTGGGAGGGCAATCTTGAGGTTATTAGTGGCTCAGAAAACATGTCGAAAGGAAATAGACGCTGGCCCCACATGCCGGAGGTTGAGCGAATAATCGACAAAATGTTGTGCGAAAACTCTTGACAACCGCAATAGGCTGTATAAAATCCGCAATTAGTCGGTGTGGTTCGTGAATCGCGTAGACAGCGCGGAGAGCGAATCAAGCGCGAAAGCCTCCGATACGGCGAAAGCCCCCTCACCCCTAAAATCAGTCGGGGAAGATGTATCCCGAAATTCCTGAAGCCCCGTCCGGTTCGCCGCGCGGGGCTTTTTCATTTCCGCCCGCAAATGTTCCGCATCCTTGAATCGCACATGTATCGCGATCCAATGCGCGTATTGGAAGCGAAACAAGAGGCCGAGGCTCGCGAGAAAGCGCGGGAGGCCCGGAAAAAAGAGCCGAGCGAAGCCAGAAAACGCGCCGAGGCCCTATTCAGCAAGCCCGAATAACCGGGAGGCGCCATGCATCCGTCGAGCAAGGTTCTAATCGGGATCGCGATGTGTGTCGTCTTTTGCTGCTGCGCGATTGCCCGAGGGATGCTTCGCCATGAACGCCGACGCCGTAAGTGATTGGGCGCTGGAGTGCGCGGTGTACGCGAATGCGGCGGGAATGATCGAGCTTCCCTATCGCTGGGATGATCGGGAAATCGACCGGCTGCTGGCGCTGTATGCGTGCGGAGTTCCGGCGATGGTGGCGGCGCAGACCATGTTCGCGAGGCATTGATGGATCAACTCATCGCCTTCTGGCTGAACGAGGCCGCAAGGGCCGCGTGGCTCTGGTCGATGTGGCTCGATCGGGCGGCGGAAGAGTTTGCGAAGGAGTAAAGAGTTTTGCGACCTTAGGCGAATCACATAAGGTCGCACTGAGTCCAGATCCGTTTCGGCGTCGATCTGGCGAAACCGGCTGCAAAGATAGAGCAGCGCCAGAACTCGTAACTGGCGTCCACGTGCATGGCGATTGAAGCCGAAAGTCAGCCCAGCCACGGCCTAGCGGGCTTTAGTAGGGCGCCCCGGTAGGAATCCGGCAATCGCCATCCACGTGGGCGGGGGAAATCGCAGCCGCGAAAGTACAAACGGCTCGCCCGACCTTGGAGCATCGCCAGCACTGCTGACAACGGATGCCGTCAGCTTCACGAAACGAGGCACACGGACTCGCCGGGAGGCGCTCCGAGCATCAAACCTGGATCGCGGCAGGGATTCCCTGTCCGCGTACCGGGCCTTCACACATGCCGTAGCTCAGTCTGGTAGAGCCTTGGTGCGCTGGTTCGAATCCAGTCGGCAGTTGTGAGGGTGAAGCGTAAGCCATACGTCCGCCAGCGCTTGAATGCGCGGGTTCGTGTCGGTCCGGGATCGGCTCCGGACACCCTCAACGAGGAAAGCCCCGGTACACAAGCCGGCAAGCTGGTGCAGAGCCAGCGCCTTCATGATTGGCGAATCAAATCCTGAAGCTGGATTGATGCATACCGGGCCCAGCCGCCAGCCATGAAGGTGAAATTAGCGACGCGCGCGCCGATAGGCGGGTAAGTGCCCATGCGGTCGCGACAAAGTAGCTTTCTATTGGATGGGTATTCCGCTAAGGACGCGGGGCTGCCTGTAAAGCAGTTGCTTCGGCTGGCTTGGTTCGATACCAAGGCGATCCACCAAAACACGGAAGAGTTAGCCGAATCGGCATAGCGGCAGCGGTCTTGAAAACCGAAGGCCCAACAATGGGTGTGTGAGTTCGAGTCTCACCTCTTCCGCCAAACATGGAAGATTGCCAGAGTGGCAATGGGTCGGGTTGCTAACCCGTAGCCGGTGCTAACGCGCCGCGAAGGTTCGATCCCTTCATCTTCCGCCATTTTCAGTCGAGCATCCTATGGCCCCGCGCAAACCGAAGATCGTGCCGGTAGCGGAGCCGACGAATATTTGCAAGAACTGCAAACACGCGCGATTCGGTGAGGTGATTTACTGCCACCGATTCCCGCCGACGCCGATCTACGACGCCGCGGATCAGGCGGTGGATAGCTACTTCCCCGTAGTTGGCCCCGACTGCTACTGCGGGGAGTTCGCCGCGAAACTTAACTCCTGAGTGACTATGACCGAGCTGATCGAAGTTGTGGCCGCTCACGGCGGCATTCGCCCTGCCGCGCGAGCATTGGGTATTCCCGAGAGTACCCTGCGCTCACGCCTCAAGGCGTCGGATTTCAGCATCGAGCATCCGGAGCCGTCGCTGTTGCCGGTCGAAGAACTGATCGCCCGGCGCAAGCAGCAATACGCCCAGAAGGTACGGCACGAGAATTCGCGCTCACTGATTCCAGTCAAGATCAAGATTCCCGGGCCGGTCGGCATTCTGCATTTCGGCGATCCGCACGTCGACGATGACGGCACCGATCTGGCGCTGCTTGAGCGTCACATGGAGCTCTGCCGCACGGTGGAAGGCCTGTACGGCGCGAACATCGGCGACAGCACGAATAACTGGGTCGGCCGCCTTGGTCGGCTCTATGGCGAGCAAAGCACAAGCGCCGCAGAAGCATGGCAGCTTGCCGAGTGGTTCCTGACGAACACGCCATGGCTGTATCTGATCGGCGGCAATCACGATGCGTGGAGCGGCACAGGCGACCCGATTCGCTGGATCACGGCGCAAGCTGGCTCGCTGTATCAGGATAGCGAGTGCCGTCTCGCGCTGACCTTCCCGAACAAGTCCATCGTCCGTATCAACGCGCGTCACGACTTCTCGGGTCACTCGATCTACAACCCGGTGCACGGTGCCACAAAGGCGCTGCACTTCGGAGTTCGCGATCACGTCGCGATCTGCGGGCACAAGCATACGTCCGGTTATGGCGTGCTGAAAGATCCAGACAGCGGCATTACGATGCACGCGATCCAGATTGCGAGTTACAAGATCCATGATCGCTACGCCCGCGAGAAGGGTTTCCGCGATCAGCATCTATCGCCATGCGCAGTGACGGTGATCGACCCGAGTCTGCCGCCGACGCACCCGGATCTGATTAAGGTTTTTTGGGATGCGGCCGAGGGTGCTGACTATCTGAAATTCAAGCGGACGAAGGCAGCATGAGCCGATCCATCCGCGGCAGCAAAGGCCCCGGCAACAGATGCGGCGGTAAGCACACTCTGTTCCCCATCGGGAACGAATCGAGTCAAATGGCCTCGTTGCCATCGTTTCGGATATGAGCGGGAACGGGGCATCGCGACCCGGGTGTCGCGCGGGGCGGTCACTGAGGTGTTGGGGAAACAAGGATC
>NZ_JAHACR010000483.1 GCF_018375725.1 Burkholderia sp.
ATGTTGTTTGGCCCGCCAGCCATGGCTGGCGATGCTGCTGCCTATGGAGACTCATTTTCCACGCGCAATCCCGTGGGCCGAATGCGACAGTGTCGAACCCAGCTTTCGCGGAACGCGAAAGCGCACCCCGCGTCAGCGGGTCGGAGCAGTCTCCGGCGCCGGGCGAATCAGATGGTCGACGAGCAGCCGTGCCGGTTTGCGCAGCGCTTTCAGATCGCGAGCGCAGATGAGCAGTTCGCGATGCGCCCAGTCTTCCGACAGGGCGATCTTGTGCAAGCCCATCGACCGCAGATGCGGGTCTGCCGCTGCGTCGGGCAGTACGGCGATGCCGAGCCCTGCGGCGACCATCAGGCACATCGCATCGAAGCTGCGGACCTGAATGCGCAGTTTCAGCTGTCCGCCCGAAAAGGCGATAGCGGCCTGAAGGCGTTTGGCGAGCGACGTATTCCGTGACAGGCTGACGAAGTCGAATTCCAGCGCGTCGACGAACGCTACCGATTCACGCCGGGTCAGCGGATGGCCGCCGGGAACGACAAGGACCAGATGATCGTGGCGGTATGGCATGGTCTGGAGGCCGAGCGTGGGCATCTGGTCGGCCATGATGCCGAAATCGGCCATGCCGTCCACCACCGCGAGTGCGACCTGCTCGCTATCCTGCTCTTCCAGCTCAATGCGGATTTCCGGATTGGCGGCATTGAACGCCGCGATGTCCGACGGCAAAAACTGCGTAACCGCCGACGTGTTGGCCCACAGCCGAACGACGCCCACAACGCCGGCCGCATAGTCCGACATATCGGCCGTCATCAGATCGACGTCATTCAGAATACGTTGCGCGTGATGCTTGAGCGCCTCGCCCGCCACAGTGAGCGTAATGCCACGAGAGTGGCGTTCGAATAATTCGGTACCGATTGTGGATTCGAGATCTGTTATTCGCTTGCTTGCGGCGCCGATCGCGAGATGGGCGAGTTCGGCGCCCTTGCTGATGCTGCCGCTTCGAACAACGAGTGCGAAAAGAGAAAGTGAGACGAGATCGAGGCGATGGAGGTTCATGCTCGGATTTTCCGACCGCTGTCAGCGCTACATTATGGGCACGGCATACTCTGGGGTACGGCATACTTCGTTCGGTATTGGTGTTCACACGGATCTCCGGACGGAAACCCGATGGAATCACCTTTGCCATGCATGCCCGCACTTGCGTTGCTTGCGACGGCTTTGCGCAACGGTCGAGGATGACAAAAAAGGACCGAACTGAGTCGAGCGCGTTTATTCAATTCACTTGAATGCGGTCGCTACGGCACAGCGACTATCATGGCGCCGCGACCAGCGGCTTTGCTTGATGTTGCTCCCGGAACGACTGATCGTCGCGTATCGTGCCAGAGCCGAACAATGAATGTCCGGCAGACTTGGACTCGCACTGGTTGTCGTCGTCTGGATCTCCGTGACATGGTTCGTTTGCCATCGGATTGCGTATGCAACTTGAGTGACGCACACTAAATTATCGACACGAGCATGAGCGAAGACCGGTCGCGCTGAATAGGTTTGCGCGATTTTTCCAGGCTCAAGGTGAAGCTAATCGGATCGATCGTCGCCATTTCCACCATTCCTGTCGCGTGCGTTCATGCGCTTGACGGAGACCGACGCAGTCACGGATCCAATGCGCATTCGCTGGCTGGTCAGCGTGCACCTGATATTCGTCGTCTGTGGGCTGTTTTTCTCGCTGGCGAACTGTGTCGCTGAGCGGGTCGAAAAGCACTGAGGCGGGTTCGGTCGGTCCTGATGCAGCGGATGCACAGGAACGCCAGCAAACGACTGGCGAGCAACGGCCCGGCGATCGTGCAACACTCCGGTTCGCACGAATGCGGTTCGTGCGTCGCGTCAGTGCCGGTCGACCGAATACTTGCCCGGCCCGGTCAACACCAGCAGCAAGAGACCG
>NZ_JAHACR010000484.1 GCF_018375725.1 Burkholderia sp.
ACATCACGCCCGATCCGCAGACGGGTCTAGGCGGCTGGACGCTCGAAGATTTCGACCGCGCGGTGCGTGCGGGCGTGCGCAAGAACGGCGACACGCTGTATCCGGCGATGCCGTATCCGTCATACGCGCGCCTCACCGGAGACGATGTGAAGGCACTCTATGCGTACTTCATGCAGGGTGTCGCGCCGGTCCGCCAGCCGAACCGCGCGGTCGACATCGTCTGGCCGCTGTCGATGCGCTGGCCGCTCGGGTTCTGGCGCAAGCTGTACGCACCCGCGCCGAAGCCGTTCGATGCGACTGCGTATGCCGATCCGGTCGTCGCGCGCGGCGCGTATCTGGTGCAAGGGCTCGGCCACTGCGGCGCGTGTCACACACCGCGTGCGCCGACGATGCAGGAGCGTGCGCTGACCGATGCGGACGGCCCGGATTTCCTCGCCGGCGGCGCGGCGATCGACGGCTGGGTGCCGACGAGCCTGCGCGGCGAGACGCGCACGGGCCTCGGCACGTGGAGCGAAGCGGAAATTGTGCAGTTCCTGAAGACCGGGCGCACGTCGCGCACGGCCGCGTTCGGCGGGATGACGGACGTGGTCGGGCACAGCATGCAGCACATGACCGACGGCGACCTCACCGCGATCGCCCGCTATACGAAGACGCTCGCACCGCGCGTACAGGGCGAGACGCCTTATGTCTACGACGGCGCCGTGACGGAGGCGCTGCGCAGCGGCGACGTGGGCAAAGCGGGCGCGGCGGTCTATCGAGACAACTGCATGGCCTGCCACCGCAGCGACGGGCACGGGTATACGCGCGTGTTCCCCGCGCTGGGTGGCAATCCGGTCGTGCAGGGCGACGATCCGACGTCGCTGATCCACGTCGTGCTCGAAGGCAGCGCGCTGCAAGGTACGCACACCGCGCCGTCGACATTCACCATGCCGCCGTTCGGCTGGCGTCTGTCGGATCAGGAGGTCGCGGACGTCGCGAACTTCGTGCGCACGAGCTGGGGCAATATCGGCTCGCCGGTGAGTGCCGCGCAGGTCGCGAAGGTCCGCAAGGCGGTGCCCGCGACGCGGCCTGAGCCGCCGCCGGGCGCGCGCTTTCCGCAAGCCGCGCGCTGATCGGCCTGCAACGGACGCGTTGCGCCGCGTCCGTTGCATCCGGCGCCGCCGAGTCCGCGCGGCGTCGTCTTCCATTCGTGCGCCAGGCATCGCCGCCGCGCGAAATTTTGGCGGCGGCGCGCCATTTCTCCCGCATCATCCCTTATCCTTGCTCCTTACTAAACGATTACATCGACACGGGAGGGAGGATGCCTCATGACGTCAGCCTGATTGCCTTGCTCGCGGCCGGTTTCGGGCTCGCGCTGATCTTCGGTTACCTCGCATCGCTGCTGAAAATGCCGCCGCTCGTCGGTTATCTGCTCGCCGGCATCGTGATCGGTCCCGGCACGCCGGGCTTCGTCGCGGATCTGTCGCTCGCGCAGCAGCTCGCCGAAATCGGCGTGATGCTGCTGATGTTCGGTGTCGGGCTGCATTTTTCGCTTGGCGATCTGCTCGCGGTGCGCAAGATCGCATTGCCGGGCGCCATCGTGCAGATCACCGTCGCGACGCTGCTCGGCGCCTTCCTGCTCAACCGCGTCGCCGAGGAGGGCTACGGCGGAACACCGGCGCAGTTTGATGTGATCGGCCTTCTGGTCGGCTTCCTCGCTTCCGGCAACGGACTGAGCACCAATGAGCAGATCGCGACCTGGATCGACGACGCATGGGAAAACGGGACCGGCGAGCGGCTCTTCGGAACGGACGCCAACGCCGGTAACGACGAGTTCGATGCGGGCGCGGCGACCGAGGACACGCTGCACCAGAGCTACCGCGCGAGCGCGATGCCCGAGACGGATGCCCTCATCCGCGTGCTGCGCGAGCACGGCCTCGC
>NZ_JAHACR010000067.1 GCF_018375725.1 Burkholderia sp.
TATCTTTTTCTTACTTATATAGAACGGTATACGCCGGGCCGTTATTACGCGATCGTCACTTCGAGATCGAGATATACGTCCTGAATGGCGTTGAGCAGGGCTATGCCTTCGTCCATGGGCCGCTGGAAAGCCTTGCGGCCGCTGATGAGACCCATGCCGCCGGCGCGTTTGTTCACCACGGCCGTCATGACGGCCTCCTGCAGATCGGACGCGCCGTGCGACTTGCGCAAATGATCGAGCAGACGCGCCTTGTCCGCCTCGGACAGCGCATCGTCTTCACTCGCTTTCTGGACGCCCGCTGCCTGCAGCTGTTCGAGCAGCACACCAGCAGGCATTTTCAGTTCCGCGGCAAATTGGGCTACGTTGTTACTCGCCATTCATTCCTCTTAGTGCAAGGACCGATTCCTTGCGGTTAGCATCGGGTCAGGCCTTCCGGCCGCCATCAAATCAGTGCGCCATGGTCATTTCTCACTGGAACCAGTGTTCACGTGCTTTCATGATCAACGCCTTAGCGGCATCCTCTTCCATTCCGGTCAGATCGACCAGTTCGTCCACCGCCAGTTCGGCGAGATCGTCGCGCGTCTGCACACCGTGTTCGGCCAGCTTCGAGAGCAGCTCCGGCGTGATGCCGTCGAGACTCTTCAGATCCAGCGCTGCGTTTTCGACCTTTTCTTCATTCGCAATCGCCATCGTCAACAGAGCGTCGCGCGCGCGGTTGCGCAGCTCGTGCACGGTATCCTCGTCGAATGCCTCGATTTCGAGCATTTCGTTGAGCGGCACGTAAGCGATCTCTTCCAGGCTCGTGAAGCCTTCGTCGATCAGGATGTCTGCGACTTCTTCGTCGACGTCGAGACGCGCCATGAACAGGGCGCGCAGCGTGTCGCGCTCCTCGTTCTGCTTCTGGGCGGACTCGTCCGGCGTCATGATGTTGATCTGCCAGCCGGTCAGCTCGCTGGCAAGACGCACGTTCTGGCCGCTACGGCCGATCGCGACGGCGAGTTCGTTCTCGTCGACGACCACGTCCATCGAGTGCTTCTCCTCGTCGACGACGATCGATTGGACGGCCGCCGGCGCGAGCGCGCCGATCACGAACTGGGCGGGATCTTCCGACCATAGCACGATGTCGACGTTTTCGCCACCGAGCTCGTTACGCACCGCCTGCACGCGCGAGCCGCGAATGCCGACGCATGTGCCGATCGGATCGATCCGCTTGTCGTAAGCGACCACGCCGATCTTCGCGCGCACGCCGGGATCACGCGCCGCCGCCTTGATCTCGAGCAGGCCCTGTTCGATTTCCGGCACTTCCATTTCGAAGAGCTTCATCAGGAATTCGGGCGCGGTGCGCGACAGCTCGATCTGCGGGCCGCGTGCAGTGCGGTCGACCTTCCCGATATAGGCGCGCACGCGATCGCCGACGCGCAGGTTTTCCTTCGGAATCAGCTGGTCGCGACGCAGCAGCGCTTCGACACGGCCCGATTCGACGATGAAATTGCCCTTGTCGAGGCGCTTCACCGTGCCGGTCATGATCTTTTCGCCGCGCTCGAGATAGTCGTTCAGGATCTGCTCGCGCTCCGCGTCGCGCACCCTCTGCAGGATCACCTGCTTCGCGGCCTGCGCGCCGATGCGGCCGAACTCGATCGACGGCACCGATTCCTCGATGTAGTCGCCGACTTCGACGTCCGGCTTCTGCTCGCGCGCCTCGAACAGCAGGATCTCGCGATCCGGCTCCTGCAGGACCGCCTCGTCCGGCACGACGAGCCAGCGACGGAAGGTCTCGTGCTCGCCGCTTTCGCGATCGATATGGACGCGGATCTCGGCGCCTTCGTCGAACAGCTTCTTGGAAGCCGATGCGAGTGCAGCCTCGAGGGCGCCCAGCACGACATCCTTGTCGACGTTTTTCTCGCGCGCCAGCGCATCCACCAGCATCAACACTTCGCGACTCATTATTTGCGGCTCCTAAAGTCAACGTGCGGAATCAGGCGGGCTTTGTCGATGTCTGCCAGCGTAAAGTCAAGCATGGCCGCCTCGCCCTTCTTCCTCTCAAATTCCAAACCGATCGTTTCGCCGTTCGGCGCATGCAGAATGCCCCGGTAGGTCTTTCGCCCATCCAGCGGCTTTTTCAAGGTCACGGAGACTTCGCTGCCGGCAAAGCGCTCGAAGTCGGCCAGCTTCCTCAACGGGCGGTCGAGCCCCGGGGACGAGACTTCGAGCCGTTCGTAATCGATGTTTTCGACCGTCAAGACGTGCTGGAGCTGACGCGTGACCTTCTCGCAATCTTCGAGCGAGATGCCGGCCGGCTGGTCGATGTAGACGCACAGCATGCCGCGTCCGGTGCGCTCGAGATCCACCAGCTCGTAGCCGAGTCCGGTGACCGTGGTTTCTATCAGTTCCGTCAGTTGCACAGTGCCCTCTCAGGTGTTCGCGCCCGCCGCTCGCGATTCACCCGCGGGCGCGCGCCTTAGCCGGCGCAGGAAGCGCTACCCGAGATGCCCAACCGTTTCAGCAAAAAAAAATGGGCGGAACGCCCATCTTCTACTGTTGGTCGCATCTGAGCCGCACAACAAATCCGTACGCCCAGCGACTTTGCGATTATAGCAATTTTTAGCGCAATCGCCAAGCGCTCGCCGCCAAAACCGACACCTCCGGCCGGTTTTGGCGACGAGTGCGGCATGATGCGCCGCACACAGCCTCGTCAGCGGCTGCGGGGACGATTGTTGCGCTGCGGACGCTGACCACCGCGCGCACCGCCGGCACCCGCGCCTTCCGCACGATTGCCGTTCGGGTTGCGGCCGGCGCCGCCCTTTCCGCCGCCGCGCTTGCCACCCGCACCATACGATGCGCGGTTGCCGTCAACATCACGGCCGCCAGCACGGTTTCCGTAGCCCGCCGATGCGCCAGGCAGGCCGTTACCGTACCCGCTCGGGCCCGCGAAGCCGCCCGGCGCGCCGCGCCGGGGGCCGCGTCGCGGCTGGTCGAGCTGGGCATGCGTCGTGAGCACCGGCTCGCGGCCGATGAATCCCATCGACGTCTGCATCGGATCCGGTTGACGCCGCTCGCCCTGACCGGCGCCGCGCTTGCCCTTCTCTTCGGTCGGCGCCTTCAGGCCCACCGCCGCCATCAGCTTGCGCACCTGCGTGTCGTCCAGCTCCTCCCAGCGACCGCGCTTCAGCCCGCGCGGCAGCGGAATCGGACCGTGCCGCGTACGGATCAGACGGCTCACCAGCAGGCCCACCGCCTCGAACATCCGGCGCACCTCGCGGTTGCGGCCTTCAGCCAGCGCGACGTGATACCAGTGATTCGTGCCCTCGCCGCCACCGTCCCGAATACGCAGGAAGTTCGCGGGGCCGTCGTCCAGCTCGACGCCATGCAGCAGCTTCTGTCGCGAGCTTTCCGACAGTTCGCCCACCACTCGCACCGCGTACTCGCGCTCGACGCTGTAGCGCGGATGCATGAAGCGGTTCGCCAGGTCGCCCGACGTCGTCAGCATCAGCAGACCTTCGGTATTGAAGTCGAGGCGGCCCACCGCAAGCCATTTGGCGGTCTTCATCGGCGGCAGCCGATCGAATACCGACGGACGGCCTTCCGGATCCGCATGACTGACAATCTCACCCGTCGGCTTGTGGTACAGCAGCACGCGCGGCGGCTTGTTCGGCAGCTTGCGCTTGACCGGCTTGCCGTTGATTCGCACCTGGTCGGTCGGCATGATGCGCTGGCCGATGTGTGCCGGCTCGCCATTCACCGATACGCGACCGGCAATGATGAGCTCTTCCATTTCGCGGCGCGAGCCCATGCCGGCCTCGGCCAGCACCTTGTGCAACTTCGGCGCATCGTCGTCCGGGGACAGCAAGCGCTTGGGCGCCTGGCTGCGGCCACGACGCAGCATCGGCGCACGCACGCCGCTGCCCGCTGCCGAGTTGTCCGCATCGAAGGCCGGGGACGTCACATAGGCGAACAGGTCGTCCTGCGTGGCATCGCCCGCGGCGCCTGCTGCACTCGCCGCACCGCCACGCTTGCCCTGGCCGCCTTGCTGGCCTTGCGCACCCTGGCGCGCCGCGCCTTCGCGCTTGCCCGCCGGCTTGCGGCCGCCCTTCGGCGCACCTTCCTTGCGTGGCGCGCGCGCCGGCTGCGCCTCAGCCGCCTCGGCGGGTGCCTGCGCACCCTCTTCGCCTTGCGGCGCACCATCGCCCTTGGTCTTGGCCGCCGCGCGGCGGCGGGCAATCAGGCTGCGCGGACCACGCCGCAAGCCGCGGCGAGGACGCTCATCGCCGCCCGCAGCCGGAGCGCCCTGCTCCGGCGCATCGTCAGCACGCGCCGCCTGCACGGCAGGCGCGGACGATTCAATATCGTGGATATCAGTCAAAACAACCTCAAAATGTCAGGTCTCGCGCCCGGCACGGGCGCGGCATGAAGTCGGCCGCGATCAGGCGCGACGCTGTTCGGGTTCTGCTTCGTCGTCCGGCAGCCCATCCGCGCCGGCCGGCGCGCTGGCGCTGCGCACGGCATCCGCGAGACTGTCGGACGTATCGTCCAGCGGGGCTCCGCCCGCAGGACGAATGCGGAAAGCGTCGGCATGCATCGCCTCGCCGGGGACGCCGCCATCCACTTCCGCTCCGCCGCCGGCTGCCGCTTCGGCGGCCGGCTCACGACCTTCTTCGTTCAACTCCACGTGCAGCAGTGTGGGCTGCATCGCGGCCGGCGACGATTCCGCGCCGGCATGTTCTATTTCACGCACTTCTGTCGTCAGCGTATCTCGGCAGGCCGATTCCTGCATCGCAGCGTCGCCGGCTGCGGCCTCCGCCGGCTCGCACACCGCGCCATCGGTATCGGCGAACGGTGCGAGTGCCTCTGCGGAGGCATCGTCCTCTCCGGACGCGCCCTCCATCCCATCGCCGCCAAATTCCATCGCCTGCTGCGCGAGTAGCGCGGACTCGATGTTCGCCGCCGGCTCTTCGAGCGCGGGCAAATCATCGAGCGCCTTCAGGCCGAGATCATCGAGAAATTGCCTGGTCGTGGCGTACAGCGCCGGACGCCCCGGCACGTCGCGATGACCGATCACCTCGATCCAGCCGCGATCCTCGAGCTGCTTGACCACCTGCGTGTTGACCGTGACACCGCGAATCTCCTCGATGTCGCCGCGCGTCACCGGCTGCCGGTACGCAATGATCGCCAGCGTCTCCAGCACCGCCCGCGAATACTTCGGTGGCTTTTCCGGATGCAGGCGATCGAGAAAACCGCGCATCGCCGGCTTGCTCTGAAAGCGCCAGCCGCTCGCCAGCGCCACCAGCTCGACGCCGCGACCGGACCAATCCTGTTTCAGATCTTCGAGCAGCGTGCGAACCGTGTCTGCCGACACACCGTCGGCAAAGAGCTTGCGCAAATCGCCGAGCTTCAGCGGTTCCTGCGCGCAGATCAAAGCAGTCTCGAGGACGATCTTCGCCTCTTGGGTATTCATGCAGCTAGGCCAGACCCTGTGGTCAAACGAACCGGATCAATAAACAGACGAAAGGAACTGAAGACGCGCTCGCCCGATTCTGATCGGTCATATTGATGGGAGCACGAACCGGGGGCGGCGAACCAACTTCAAGCCAGGCCCGACCCGGACGGGACAGCACGATCCAACGATGGAACCGCGTGACTGAGCGCCATCTTACGCAAAATTGCCGAGTGCGTAAAGATTAACGGAACCGGCCGTTTCGAGCCGCCTGCGCCAGTCCGAGGCGCCGAATCGCCGGGACGCCGCACTGGGCAGCGACCCGCGGCGCAGCCTCCCGCAGCGGGTCGCTGCCGCACCGTCAGTCGAGATCTTCCGCACGCGCCGGCATGAGCCGTGCGAGCTCCCAGACCGCCTGCGCGGCCGGCGACAGCGACCGATCGCGACGCCTCACCAGCTCGACAGTACGCTCGGCGCGCGGCGTAAGCGGACGCGCGACCAGCGACGAGCCCGCCGGCAACGGTAACGACAGCCACGGCAGCACGCTCACGCCGATGCCCGCTTCGACGAGCCCGAACACCGTCGCCGAATGCCCGAGTTCCTGCACGACCGACGCATTCACCCGCTGCGCGGCCAGCGCCGCATCGATCAGCGGACGGCTGCCCGACGCGTGATCGAGCAGCACGAGGCGCTCGCCGTTCAGCGCCGTCCACGGCACCTGCGCGTACGATGCGAGCGCATGGTCGGCCCGGGCGACGAGACAGAACGAATCGATCATCAACGGCTCGCAGACCAGGTCGGCAACATCGAGCGGCCCGATCACCACCCCGAAATCTACCTCGCTCGACTTTACCTTGCGCAGCACATCGCTCTGCACGTCGTCGCGCAGCCCAAGCGTGACGAACGGAAACTGCCGCTCGCTGGCCGCGACGACGCGCGGCATCAGCCGGCACGCGATCGTCGGACTCGCCGCAACGATCACACGCCCACGACGTTGCTCGCCGATCTCGCGAATCTCGCGCAGCGTATCGTCGAGATCGCCGAGCAAACGCGACACGCTCGCGATCAGGTTCGCCCCCACGTCGGTCAACTGCACGTCACGCGTCGTGCGGTCGATCAGCTTCAGCCCGAGCTCCGCTTCCAGTTCGCGTACACAGCGGCTCACAGCCGACTGCGTGAGTCCGATCTCCTCGCCGGCACGGCTGAAGCTCTTCAGTCGCGCGACCTCGATGAACACGCGAAGCTGACGCAGCGTGACGTTCATTGGCTTACCTCATCAATCCCGGATATCGATGCGCGATTCTAGTGCGTCAAACCGGTGCGTGCCGTTCATGTTTCGCTGCGGTGCAACAATCCCCCAAACGCACGAGACACGGGCGAATTGCACAAAATTGGTGATTGTCCTGATTTGCTGGCGGGTTATTTTGGCGTCTTATACGCCCCTAGCTGACGCAGCCGTCAGCTCGCTGCCAAGCGGCTTCCGGTGGGTTCGTCTCCAACGTGGCACGCTTCGTGCATTACCTGGCGCACAGGGCCGCAGGTTTCGTCTGACGGAACGCGCGATGTTCGCCATGGGAAACCTGACGCCCCCACCCGGCACTCGACGATCGAGTGCCTGAAGAGTGCGCGGCGCGGGGCAGCGCACCGGAGTTTGCTTCGCTGAGGTGAGGACATGATGCTGTTCGACGATTTGAGAGATAACGAATGGGCGCTGGTCGAGAGTCTGTTTTGCGCGGAGCCCGCTCGCAGTGAACGACGTGGACGCCCTCGAGTGGAAGCCCGCTCGGTCGTGAATGCCGTGCTGTCGGTGCTGTCGACCGGCGAAGGCTGGTCCAAACTGCCGGGCCGCTATCCGTCGCCGCCGACCTGCCGCCGCCGCTTCGACGAATGGCAAGCCGACGGCACGCTGACCGAGATCGTCAAGCGACTGGGGTCGAACGGCCGCCAAGTCTCGCTGCGCGGCCGCATCGGCGCGAGCGCGACCAAGCCGCCGGCACCGCCGAGCCGCGATCGCCTGCGCGGCGCGTTCTGGACCAACCCGGAATCCTGGCGCGCGCCCGTCAAGATGGCGTAAAGAACACGGCACCGGGCGACTTCAACCGCCCGGTGCCGCAGTGGCGACCGCTTCGCCATACCGCCGTGACGGCCGCGCGCCGCCGTCGTGTAGCGATACATCTATTTACCAATATTTACAGCAAGCCTGCACTCCCACGCTTACCTTAGCGACATAGCAACAGGCCGCGTCAACGGCTTGAAGGGAGCCCGCCATGAAACCAATGTCACTGCTCGCTGCATGCGGCATTGTCGTTTCAATGGCGTTCGCGCTGCCGACCCATGCGGACGACCGCACCCTGCCGCCACACGGGCAACAGGAACGCAAGGGCAAAGTGCATGCGCCCGATCCGCGCGACCGGCAGACGGTTCCCCGCGGCGATCTGCGCGGCGACATCGCGAGCAACGCGCGAGCCCGCATCGGCCTGCCTCCACCTGACGAGCCGCGCCATCGGTAAACGAAGGCACCCGAGCCACCCATTTCAACGGGCGCTACAGTCGAACGCGACATCGCCCTATATCAAAGAAAAATGTACGCGCCCGGGAACTGACCAGCGCACGGGAAGTCACATTGAACGCCATGAGCATGCGTGGCAGCAGCAGAAAGTATCCGGTATGCCCGTATCCTCGCGATACGGGCTTTTTTTCGCCCTGCTGACGAACCGGCGCGAACGCGATGCTAGAGGCGGCTTTCCAGAATCGCCACAGCGCTCGCTTCGCTCAGCACATAATCGTCCGCACGACGATCGACCCAGGCGGGCAGCTTCTCGTCACGCTCGAGGCGCGCGAACTCGGCGCGGCCGCTGTCCGTCAGCACGGCGATGTCGACGGGAGCATGAAATCCCGGGGCGGGCGCGACCGTCTTTTGCCTGATCGTGTCCATCAGCCCGAGCGACCGGAGATATTCGAATACGCCAGGGCGACGCGCCCACGGCACCTGGCGATACTGCACCCGCCTCAGCGCGTCGAGCACCGCTTCGTTGGAATACGTGGCCATCTCGATTCTTTCTTAAAGTGCAGCGACAATGCCAAGCGGCACGCCAGGCGGGGTCTCCGCCCGCTAGCGCCGCCACGCGAATCCGGAGAGCGAACGCTCGGCGTCGGATTGGAGCCGAATCGTCAGCCGTCCATAAAAAGACACCATACCCCAATCAAATTGATTCTGTTCAATTCATTTGCGCTTCTCTTTGTCGCCTTCATGTTCTGGCGCAAGCAGCGACGCACGATCGTGATCGTTGCCGGCGCACTTTTCTGGCTGCTCGCGACAGGCTGGCTGGCCGCGCCGCTCATCGCGTGGTCGCAGGCAGGCGTGACGCCAGTCGAACACCCGGCCATGCACGGACGGACCGCGCTGATCCTGCTCGGCGCAGGCACGCATCGCACCGGCGACGGGCGACTCGAACCGCCGTCCGACGGCTTCGCACGCATCCGCAAGACCATCGAGCTGTACCACACCTGCGCACACAGCGCCGAACGCTGCACGGTGATCGTGTCCGGCGGCGATCCGCAACATCACGGCGCAACCGAAGCCGAAACCTACGCGCCGCATCTCATCGCCGGCGGCATCCCACCAGACGATCTGATCCTCGAAACACGAAGCCGCACGACCTATGAAAACGCAAAGTTCACGTCCCCTATACTACGCTCGCGGCGTGAAGACGCGCAGATTCTCGTCACGTCGTCGTATCAGATGCGGCGCGCCCTGCTCGGCTTTCGTCACTTCGGCATCGAGCCACAGCCGGTTTTCGCGAATCGCCGCGACGCGCAGACAGGATGGCTGCCGCGCTGGCAGAACCTCGTCAATAGTGAGCGAGCGCTGCACGAATTGATCGGCATTGCGCAATTCCATGTCTACCGGCAGCTTGGATGGATGTAACGCGGCAGGCAACGGGTCGCTGTCGCGCAGCGGCGGGTGGCGAGCACATGACGAAAGCATGAAGTGTTGCGGAACTTCAACGCGGCGTTGCACGACGATGCGTTCAAATGCATCGATCCGTCACTTTTGCTACACTCGACACGCACTCGATTACGGTCGCCAGACGAAACGGCAACACTCGAAACGGCAATATTCGGGTTCATCACCACTTAGCGGAGATAAAGCAATGAAGAAGACGTCCCTGGCTATCCTGGTTGCGATGTCGGCGCTGGCTGGCGCAGCGTATGCGCAAGAGAGCACGGAAATCAAGACCATCACCGATCCGGCCAAGATCGCCGAGATCGAGCAGCGCGCCCAGGCACTGCAGCAGCAACAGGCTGCACAGGCCGCCGAGCCGGCGATGCACGAAGAAAAGCATCACGCGAAGAAAGCGGCTCATCACCATAAGGCCGCAAAGGCTGCGAAGAAGGCCGCCCCGGCCGAAGCAGCCAGCCAGTAATCGCGGCGGCACCGCACAGTCAAAAGCCGAATCCGGGTAGCCGGATTCGGCTTTTTCATTGCGGCGCAGGCGTGTGTGCTAAAGTCGCGCACCGAACATTTCCACCCCGTGCGCACCCCGGTGCGGAGGACAGTATGAGCAACATTCAACTCGACATCGAGTGGACCGAGGCCGCCACTCGCAAGATCAAGCAACTGATGCCGCGCGGCTCGGACGACGCGTTTCTCGCGCTGCCGCCGATCGAATGCCTGCCGATGGAGGGCGACGTGCTCTTCCTCGGCCCGCAAGGCAAGCAACAGCCGTTCATCGTAGCCGAGCGTCAATATCACCATGATGGCGACGCCGACTGGACGATCATCCTCATTCTCGACGTGCCCGACGCGTCGCACTGATGCACTTCGGTCGAGCGGCTCGCCGTTCGACCGCCCCTCCCTCAGGCCGACCGCCCCTCCCTCAGGCGAGGCGAGACAGCAGACGGATATCGGCGCCCCCGAAGCCGTCCGCGTCCGCTTTGCAACGGTCATCGTCGTCACCGCGATTGCCGCACGTTCGAATTCAGGGCGCCGAACTCCAAGCGGACGCACATTCGGCGACAGCTGCATCGGTCTGCCGCATATCACGGCGCACCAAAAAAATTGCCCGCGCTTCACGGGAAGCGCGGGCGAAACCGTCGCCCTACGAGGATAGGCGACGGGGCCATCGAGATCCGCGCCGATGCGCGGATCATCATCGGTTGCGCCAACGCTGGCCGCGCCGGCATTTCAATACGCCGAAACCGTTTGTCGCGCGTTCTCGACGCGCACCCCGTTTCTGACGTCATCTCCCTGTTCCAACCTTTCGCTATTAGCGAGCAGATTCCGTGCCAGGCGAGAAACTGCACGCACAGCATTGATTTTTAAAGAAAAATACTTTCAGAGCACGATATCACCCGTACTGTTCATCCCGTAACATGCGGATGTTACGTAACGCACACTGAGGATCGGCCCGCACGGAATCCACCATCGCTCGCGACGCTTGCGCGTCTATAAAAGCGTGCACTGCGGATGACCACGGAGCCCAGCAGAGATCCTAAGGAAGAGGTATTTCTCGTCGCGGTAGCCGCAAGTCTGCGGCTTGACAACATCCGATGGCGTGGCCGATCCGGTCGATGACACCGGTCATGAGCGGATAGCAGCAGCGGTCAGGATACGCCCAGTACGCTTGTCCGGCGTCGGCACTTCGGTCGATTTCGTGGGCAAGGCCGAGATTATCTTTCGGGAACACCACATCTCGGGGAGCCAGACAAAGCGGTTATACCGGCTTAATCAGGCTGCCGTCTCATCTCTACGATCAATTCAGACATATCATCCTGCCCGACACATCCTGCGCGCGCAGGCGGAAGCCGTGCTCGCGCAGATCGATCCCGATCAACGAAACCGCGCCCATGATGGCCTCCCAAAAGAACAATCCCCACTTAGCGTAGTCCGCTAAGTGGGGATCGGGCCGACCATCTCATCAACACCCCGAAGATCGGATCTGGTGCCCAACCTTTGGGGTGCAGTTCACGAAGCGGACGCCGTCGCGCATCCGACAGCGACGCCGGAATCAGTGCAACTGATTCACGAGCAGCCCCATGATCTGGCGAGCCGGCGCCGACGTGTCGATCGCACCCGCCTCATCGACGACTGCGACACGGGTCCGATCGGGGGTAAGCGCCTTGACGTTGACCCGATATTGCTTCGCCTGTTTCTCTTTCTTGCCGTGGAACAGCTGGCTCCAGAAGCCCTGTTCCGCCGAGCTGAGATCCTTCGGGTCGACATAACGCACAAAGTACAAACCCTTCGTGCGGTCGCGGTCGTCGACCGTGAAGTTCGCACGATCGAGCGCGAGACCGATATGCAGCCACGAGCGGTCATACGGCTCGCCGAGCGTCACTTCGGACGGCGTAGCGCCTGCGACGTCCGTTGCGTCCGACGCCCCCTGCGACACGCGCGCGACATTCTGGGCGGCGACTGCGGCCGCCGCCTTCGACGCCCCCTTCGCATCGCCCTTCTTGTCTTTTGCCGGTGCGCCGGCGCTGTCATCGACGTTCGCAATCGGCGGTTCGCCGTTTTTCGCGCGCAGTTCGTTCTGCGCGAGAACCGCCATCAGCCGCTTCAGATATTCGGCCTCGAGCGCCGGATCGTTCGGCTTGGCCTCCCACTTGCTCGACTCGTTGTTCTGGCCGGTCAGCGCTTCACGCATGCCCTTCTGGCTGATGAACACGTAGGTGCCGCCGTGCGGCGCGGCGTCGAGACGCGTACGGTACTTGTTACGTTCGGCCGTCACATACGAGTTGCCCATCGCCTTCGAGATCACACCGCGAATCAGGCCTTCGTTGATTTGCGGATGCGTTTCGTTCCAGTCGGTCTCCATCACACCCTTGTCGCGCTGGTCGACGACGAGCAGGAAACCCTGCTCCTGCCAGAAACGGCGAACCTGCGGCCAGATGTCGGCCGGCTTCCGGTTGTCGATGACGAGCCAGCTCTCGGTGCCTTCACGCTGGATATGCATGCCGGTCACGGCCGGCACGACGGCATCGGTCGACGGAGCCGCTTGCTGCACCTGCTGCAGCGTCGACAGGGAAGTCGCGCCGCCCTGCGGCGGCAGCGAGCGCTGATCGGCCGTCTCGTCGAGCATGTTGGGCGGCACTGCGAGCGAAACCTCCTTCGATTTCGAGTCGCTCTTGTAGTCCACTTTCGTGGGCGACGGCGAACTACAACCGGCAACGAGCGCACCGGTGGCGAGCACTGCAGCGAACCGCTTGGTAAGACGAAGATCAGTCATGTTCTGGGAACCCTCTTCCGCTAAATCACAGCGCTTTCCGTGGATCAACCGCGCATTTTACCGGCGCAGCGGCAGCCTGTGCAAAAAGCGGGCATGCCGCACGCCGCGATGTCTGCCGAGAACGCTCCGCTCTACGCGCGCGCAGGGCATCGGACATCGCGTCGTTCGGCCGGGAAGCGCGACATGCACAAATATGCATGCGACCCGTTCTAAACTGACAAACAGTCTGTTATACTCTCATGCTTTCGGGGCGTAGCGCAGCCTGGTAGCGTACCTGCATGGGGTGCAGGTGGTCGGAGGTTCAAATCCTCTCGCCCCGACCAAGTCAAATCAAGCACTTAGCTTGTTACGGAAGGCCGGCTTATGCCGGTCTTTTCGTTTTCCCTCTACTTTTTCCCCTACCGCGTCGTGTACTCACGGACCTTTCGGGCAGAGGCTCGGCTACAGCAGCACGCTGCAATCAAGTGCAAACACCGCGCGAACACGGTGGCTGGCATGGGTGCCAAAGGCTTTCCTACTACAACGAGCTCTACCGCAGCATCAGTCCTTCCAGATTTCCCGTTCCAAGCTGAACTGCTCGATCACGCCTTCGACAAGTTGCCTCTGATACCGTCGATTCGACCAGCTACAGACCATTGAACTTGCGTCAGGAGGGACTTTCCAACGCCCCGTCCGTCCGGCTAATACCCACCTTCAGCCCTATCCGCTCGCCCTCAACGAACCGTCGCTTCGACTCTCGCCTCCCGGCCAACTTCCCGGTGTCCGGCCGCCAGAACTGCAGCCGGTACACACGTCCGCGGCATTCGAAACACGGCGACTCTGCGCACCCAATACAGCGTGATAAAGCTGACCATCACCGCGATCCATTTTGCGGCAATATTGCCAAGCATCGGCGCCGCCACATGCACGATGCCCCCGGTCAGTAACGAGCCGAACCCGCAGCTTGCTGCGAACAGCAGCACTTCGCTGATCTGCCGGCGGCCGGTCGTGTCCGAACGGAACACGAAGCGGCGCGAAAGCGCGTAATTCACAACGCCGCCGATTAGGTACGCTATCCACGCCGACGTCCCGGCATCAATTTGCACGGCCGATGTCAGCACAAGGAATAGCGACCAGTCGGCCAGGAGCGACAGCGCGCTCGCGACGAAATAGCTGGAAAACATCATGTTTGCCCCCACTGGACGGTGCGGCTCGGGACTTCGCGTAGCCCCGAAGTGCCGGCTTGCGGTTCGCCACCGCTTTCGTGATATTCCGCGTCCTCGTTGACGGCCCAGACGTCGCGCAGCTTGTGCCCGGCGACGATGTTCTCGACGGTCAGCATCGCGGTCATCATCGCGTGATCCTGATTGTTGTACTTGTGCATCCCGTTGCGGCCGACGAGATGCAGGTTCGGATAGTGCTCGGCCAGATCCGCGCGGACCTGTACGACGATGTCGCGATAATCGTCGTCGTACACGGGGTACGCCTTCGGCTGACGAACGACGCGCGATCCGCGAATCTGGTCTCGTGTCGCAAGACCGATTTTCTCAAGTTCGCCGATCGCTAGCGCGGTAATGTCGGCATCGCTGCTTTCCCACATCGAATCGCCGTCAAAGCAGAAATATTCGAGCCCTAGGCAGCCGCCCGTCGCCGCGTCAGGCACCATTTCGGGCGACCACGATGCGAAGTTCTGGATGCGCCCGACCTTGACCGACGGGTCGTGGATGTAGATCCAGTTGTCCGTGAAGGTGGCGGGCCGGTCGAGTATCAGCGCGACCGTAATGAAGTCCCGATACTGCAGCCTCAATGCGGCAGCCGCGGATGACGGACGGGGCGAGATCGCGTTCAACGTTTCGCGCATCGGCGCGGTGCACACGACGTCACGCGCGCTGATGCGGTTCACCTGTCCGTCCGCGCCGACAGTTTCGACAAGCCAGCGCCGCGTGCCGCTGTCGTAGTGCATCGCGCCGGCCGCTTGCCCCATCATCAGCCGTCCGCCCTGATCCTGGAATTTCCGGGCGGCGGCTTCCCACAACATGCCGGGGCCGCGGCGCGGGTAATGGAAGGATTCGATCAGGGTCTTGACGTGGGTCTTGCGCGACTGGATGCCGAGCGAGCGCTTCACTGCGCTGACGATGGCGGTCGACAGGCTCAGGCCCTTGATGCGCTGCGCGGCCCAGTCGGCGGAAATCTCATCGCACGACATACCCCAGACCTTTTCGGTGTACGTCTTGAAGAAGATCGAGAACAGGCGCTCACCGAACTGGTTCGCGACCCATTGATGAAAGGACTTCGGGTTGTCGCAAGGCTTGACGCGGGCCGCGAGGTACGAAAGCACGCAGCGCGCGCTCTCGACGATGCCGAGATTCCGCAAGGCCTCGATGCCGTCGAGCGGGTAGCGGTAGAACTTGTTCCGGTAAAAGATGCGCGAGCTGCGCGGACGCTCGATGAAGTCGTCGGGGAGCAGTTCGTGCCACAGGGCGACGACGTCCGCAGACTTGGAGAAGAAGCGGTGTCCGCCGATGTCGAAGCAGTGGCCGTCGAACTGTTCGGTGCGACTGATGCCGCCGACGTAGTGGGGATCCTTCTCGACGAGCGCAACCGACAGATCGGTCTGCTTGGTCAGCAGGTAGCCGGCGGTGAGGCCGCCCGGCCCGGCGCCGATGACGAGTACGTCAACCGATTGATCCATGCTGTCACCCCGAGTTTCAAGTCGCTGGTCTATTGGCTGTCGTGTCTGCCGCTCCAGCTAGACGGCGAACTGCCATGTCGAACCGATGATTCGGATTGCCTGCTCAAACGCTATGCGCTCGCGCGTCGCGCGACGGGGAAGCGCCCCCTCTCCTGGAAGCCGGCGGTAGTACGGGCGTAGCACCCGTCGTGCGGGCTTGTTGCGCGCGCACGAGCGATGCGGCCTGATCCGCAGCCCTCGTCCTGATGCTGCGGCAGTCGTACAGCCAGACGGTATCCCCAGATCCGGGCGACCAGGTGTGGTGGGTCGACAACTCCGGGTAGTGCCGGTGCGACACGATGAAATCCAGCACCGGGTCGGCGCATACGTGCTGGACGCCTGCCCTGGTCAGCGGAACGTACGTATACTTGGATACGAATACGGTAGCCCCCCTGTTCGCGTTGTCGTCACCGCGCGGTCGGGCCGCATACGGGTCTTGTTTGATTCGTTCGAACCGCCGCACCGCCTCGAAGGTAGTCCGGCGGTGGAAGATCAGGCCAGCCGCCTGTATCGACGAGTAATAGCTCGACGTCCTCATCATCAGCCACGGATAGACGACTTCGTCCGGCGGGCCGTCCCAATAGACGATATCGCCGCGCGCGACCGTGCCTTTGAATGGCGTGACGTCCGCGCGGTCGGCGCCGGCTTCCATGATCTTGGCCGGTTCCGAGCGTTGGTCGATATTGACGAGACCGTATGCGGCCAATGTGGCCAGCACGACCGGAAGACCGATGATCGTGATCCGGTGACGCGACAGATTGAGCGCGGCAAGGAAGGCGGCGAGCATGATCACGAGTCGCGTATGGATCAGCGTTTC
>NZ_JAHACR010000485.1 GCF_018375725.1 Burkholderia sp.
TGAAAGCCGGGCGGTAGGGTGAGCTGCCCGATCGGCAGATCCTCGGCAGGCGCTGTTGCGGGCGCGAAACAGGCGGCGCCGGCAAGCAGCCCGGCGAGGCGGCGCGGCGCACGACGAATCATGACGTGAAGGGACGACATGGCGGCAACGGGTGGTCCGGAACAGCCCGATTGTATGCGCGTGCAGCGCCGTGTCTGCGAATTTTGCGCGTAAGTGTTTGTTGTGCCATTGGTTTCCGGCTATAATCGCATGTTTCTGTAGTTTCGAACCCGGTTTTCCCGAAGGATTTCATATGGTTATCATCCGTCTGGCTCGCGGCGGCTCGAAGAAGCGCCCGTTCTACAACATCGTCGCTACCGATTCGCGTAACCGTCGTGACGGCCGCTTCATCGAGCGCGTCGGTTTCTACAACCCGGTCGCGACGAAGGGCGAAGCGCTGCGCATCGCTCAGGATCGTCTGACGTACTGGCAAGGCGTTGGCGCGCAACTGTCGCCGACCGTCGAGCGTCTCGTGAAGCAAGCGCAGAAGGCGCAGCCGGCTGCCTAACATGGCACGGTGTGCCGGTCGTGCCGGCTGTGAGGTTCAATAATGGCAGGTCACGATTCCGGAAATGCAAAGCGCGGGCGTGCGTCGTTTGGCGCATTCGTCCGCAAGCCGGTTGATCGCGGCGTTGCCGCGAATGCCGGTTCGGCTGCCGGACAAGGTGGTCTTGAGGCGGTGCAGTCCTGGCCTGACGATGCCATCGAGGTCGGCGCGGTTGTCGACGCGTATGGTCTCAAGGGTTGGGTGAAGTTGGCCGCCCACGCCGATGCCGGCCGTGGCGGCGATGCGCTGCTCAAGGCGCGCCGCTGGTGGCTGCAGAAAGGCGCCGAGCGTCATGCCGCCCGCATCGCGCAGGCGAAGGCGCATGGCGATACGATCGTCGCGCAAATCGTCGGCGTGGATGATCGCGACGTCGCGCTGTCCTTGCGCGGCACTCGCGTGTTCGTTCGCCGGGAAGATTTTCCGGCATTGACGGACGACGAGTTCTACTGGGTCGACCTGATCGGTCTCGATGTCGTGAACGAGCAAGCGGTTCCGCTCGGCACGGTGGCCGGCATGATCGACAACGGTGTGCATTCGATCATGCGCGTCGAATATCCGGCGACCGGCAAAGACGGTCAGCCAGCGACCGCCGAACGGCTGATCCCGTTCGTCGGCGTGTACGTCAAAGCGGTGGACCGGGCGGCGCGTCGTATCGTCGTCGACTGGGAAGCCGACTACTAAGTTATGAACCAGGTTACGGAGAGCGCGGTGCAGTTTGACGTCGTCACGCTCTTTCCCGAGATGTTCCGCGCGCTGACCGACTGGGGCATTACCAGCCGGGCCGTGAAGCAGGGTCGCTTCGGGCTGCGTACCTGGAACCCGCGTGACTTCACGACGGACAACTACCGCACGGTCGACGATCGACCCTACGGTGGCGGTCCGGGCATGGTGATGCTGGCCAAGCCGCTCGAGGCTGCGATCGGTGCCGCGAAGGCGGCACAGGCGGAGCAGGGCGTCGCGAGTACGCGCGTGGTGATGATGTCGCCGCAAGGTGCGCCGCTCACGCACGAACGCGTCGTGCGGATGGCGCAGGAACCCGGCGTCATTGTGCTGTGCGGCCGCTACGAGGCGATCGACCAGCGTCTGCTCGATCGTTGCGTCGACGAAGAAATCAGCCTCGGCGATTTCGTGTTGTCCGGCGGCGAACTGCCGGCGATGGCGATGATGGATGCCGTCGTGCGCCTGTTGCCTGGCGTGCTGAACGACGCACAGTCGGCCGTGCAGGACAGTTTCGTCGGCGGTCTGCTCGATTGTCCGCACTACACACGCCCCGAGGAATACGAGGGCGTGC